>JBBEEL010000001.1:0-9256 GCA_040880785.1 Akkermansiaceae bacterium
CGCGGCTCAGGCGAAGGAAAAAGACCAAGATCTCGACCAAGGAATCCAAGCACACACACGGAAGGTGAAAATCGAGAAGTCGGAGTTTGTTAGGCTCCGGGCAGGATGCCCGGGCCACGTGGCGCGGGCATCCTGTCTGCCTGCCGCCTGCAACAGGCCAAGTTACTCGGGAGGGTTATCGCTTTTCGGATGAAGTGGCGGCCGACATCGAAGCCATGCCCGCTGACGCCGTTTGATCGGAGAGTGCTCGAAAAGTTACTATCCTCGCCCCTGCTGTCCGATGTCAGCGAGGAAATCCGCATGATCCAAGAGCAGGGAGACCGTGGGGATTTCGAGCAGGAAACGCTCGGGGAACCCGAAAGATTGGCGGGCTGGCAATAGCTTAGCCGGCCTGTTGTGGCAGAGAGGCGGTATCCGCCGCGGGGTGCATCACCGCCTCTGCACCACACGGCGAGGTCGAAGTCTTCGAGTTACTTCTTCTTTTTAAGTTCCAGAGCCTCTTTGACTTTGGTTTCGATTTCCTCGTAAAGCGCGTGGTCGGCTTTGAGAAGTTCCTTGGCGGCATCCCGGCCTTGGGCCATCTGGGTGCCGTTGTAGCTGAACCACGAGCCGCGTTTCTGGACGAGTTCCATCTCAAGCGCAAGATCGAGCAGCGAGCCGGTGGAGGAAATCCCCTCGTTATACATGATGTCGAACTCGGCCTCGGTGAAGGGCGCGGCGACTTTGTTTTTCACAATCTTCACCTTCGTGCGGTTGCCGGTGACGGTGCCATCGGTGGATTTGATCGCCCCAATTCGGCGGATATCGACGCGGACGGAGGAGAAGAACTTCAGCGCGCGGCCGCCGGGGGTGGTTTCCGGGCTGCCGAACATGACGCCGATTTTTTCCCGGATCTGGTTGGTGAAAATACACACGGTCTGGGCCTTGGAAATCAAGGCGGTGAGCTTCCGCATCGCGGCGCTCATCAGACGGGCTTGGGCGCCGACGGTGGAATCGCCGATCTCGCCGTCCAGCTCCTGCTTGGTGACCAGCGCGGCGACGGAGTCGAGGACCACCACCGCAACGGCGTTGGAGCGGACCAGAGCCTCGCAGATTTGCAGCGCTTCTTCACCGGATGAGGGCTGCGAGACGAGCAGGTCGTCGAGGTTCACGCCGAGCTTGCGGGCATATTGCGGGTCGAGCGCGTGCTCGACATCGATGAAGGCGGCCAGCCCACCGCGCTTCTGGGCTTGGGCGATGACGGTGAGGGTGAGCGTGGTCTTACCGGAGGATTCTGGGCCGAAGACCTCGACAATCCGCCCGCAGGGGAAGCCGCCGACGCCGAGGGCGCGGTCAATCAGCAAGTTGCCGGTGGGAATGACGTCCACATCGACACAGCGGGCATCGCCCAAGCGCATGATGGCGGTTTCGCCGAATTCTTTTTGGATATGGGCGATGGCGAGGTCCAGATTGCGCTTGCGCGCTTCTTGGACTCGATCGTTGGCGGTTTCTTCTGCAGTTTGTTTGGCGGCCATGGGGAATTTCGTGTTGCGAAGAGATCTGATGCTTTAGTGAGCCGATGGCAAGAAAAAGATGTTCGATCGAACAAAAAAGTGCCTTTGCTGCCTTGGGGGGTCCGTTTTATGACCAGAACCGTTCAGGGTGGTCAGGCTCCCTTGGCTTTGGCGGCTTTCTTGGCGGCGACCTTTTTCACGGGGCGCGGTGGGAAGTCGAAGCCGATTTTCCCGTCCTTCGCGTCGAAGGTGAGGTGGGCGTCGAACTTGCGCTTGGTGCGGTTGGAGACGAAGCCTTTGAGGACGTCGGTCTTGCCGACACCGATGAGCTTGAGGATTTGGTCGGGCGGGATCTCGCACTGGAGAATCGACTTGCCGACGCGGACTCCGTGCGGGTCCTTTTTCGTGACGATCGCAGGAACATGGTAGGCTTTTTCCGTGGCGTAAACCTTGTAGGTTCCGCCGTCCTCCGTTTTGGCCTCACCGATGATTTGATCTTCGGTGAGCTCGGGCGGGCCGTCGCGGTCGGCGTTTTCGAAGACGAAGTTGACCTTGAATTTCGCATCCAGCTCGAGCGCGGCGTCGAAGGGTTTGTTGAACTTGGATTTGAAGCCGGTGAGCGGGCCAACAAACTTTTTGGTGAACAGTTCGATGGCTTCATCCTCGCCGAGGAGGCGGCCGGCGATGTGTTTCTTCACCTTGAACTTGCATTCGGGCTCGCGGCACTCGTAAGTGGCCTCGGTCTGCTTGAGGTCCTGGGCACCGCAGATCGGACAAATGACTTTGAGGTCGGGGAAAACTTCGCTTTTCGCCAGTTCAGCGCCTTTGCGGGCTTTTTCGCAGATCTCCTTGGTATAGGAAACGATCTCCTGCATGAAATCGCCGCGCTTGAGCTGACCCTGCTCCATCTGCATCAGTTTGAATTCCCAGTCGCCGGTGAGCCTCGGCGAATAGAGTCCTTCGATTTCCATTTCCCGGACAAGGTCGATGAGACGCATGCCGCTGCCGGAGACGTGGAGTTCGCGACCTTCGCGGGCGAGGTATTTTTGGGCGATGAGGCCTTCGATGATCGCGGCGCGGGTGGCAGGGGTGCCGAGGCCGCGCTCCGACATGGCTTCGCGGAGGGCCTCGTCGTCGATGAGTTTTCCGGCACCTTCCATGGCGGAGAGCAGCGTGGACTCAGTCATGCGGGCGGGCGGCTTGGTTTCCTCGGCGAGGACCTCGATGCCCTCAACCGGCGCGGGCTCGCCCGGGGTAACGGGAACCAACTCGTCTTTTCCCGCGGCGACGCCGGGGCGGCGGCCGTAAACTTCGAGCCAGCCGGGTTTGACGAGGATGCGGCCTTCGGTTTTGAAGGTGTCGGTAGGAACAGGCGGGACGCCAGTGCCCCTTTCCTCCTGCGCGATGCGGGTGAGGCGGGTGGTTTGCTCGAACTCGGCGGACGGGTAGAAGACGGCGATGAAGCGCTTGACGATCATGTCATAGAGCTTCTGCTCGGCCTCGCTGAGCTTGGCCACCTTGCCGGTGGGGATGATGGCAAAGTGATCGGAAACTTTCTTGGAGTCGAAAACGCGGCGGGACTTGTGGAGGCGGGGGCCATTTTCGGCGCTGCCGGAAAGGACGGCCTTGGCGTATTTCGAGACGTCGAGATCGCTGTTGCCGATGTCCTGCATGGTTTCGCGGACGTTTGCGGTGTAATCTTCCGGCAGGTAACGCGAATCGGTCCGCGGGTAGGTGATCATTTTGTGCTTCTCATAGAGCGCCTGGGCGATCTGAAGCGTGCCCTTGGCGGAAAACGGGGCTTCGCGCTGGAGAGTGGTGAGGTCGTAAAGCTGCGGGGAAATCTGCGACTGCGAGCGTTTTTCCTCGAAAACCTTGCCGGTTTTTCCAGTGCAGCGGGCTTGGATGGCCTCGGCGGTCTGCTGGTCCCAGATGCGCTCGGGGCGGGAGAGCGGCTTGGTCTCGTCCTTTTTCCAGCCTTCATCGGTCCATTTCCCGAGATATTCCCCGGCCTGGACGCCGAAGGTGGCGTGGACCTCAAAATAGGGCGTCGGCGTGAAGGCGCGGATCTCGGCCTCGCGCTGGGCGAGGATGGCCAACGTCGGTGTTTGGACGCGGCCGGCAGCGGTGATGTTGAAGCCGCCGTGGCGGGAGTTGAAGCAGGTGAGGGCGCGGGTCGCGTTGAGGCCGACGAGCCAGTCGGATTCGGAACGGCATTTCGCGGCGTCGGCGAGCGGCATCATTTGCTCGTTGGAACGGAGGTTTTCCCACGCTCTGAGGATCGAGTCGTTGGTCATCGATTGCATCCAGAGGCGTTTGATGGGTTTGTCGATGCCGCCGAAATCGATGATGTAGCGGAAAATCAGTTCGCCTTCGCGGCCGGCGTCGCAGGCGTTGACGAGGGAGTCGATGTCCTTGCGCTTCGCGAGCTTGAGGATCTGTTTGAGGCGGGCCTCCGTGTCGGGCTTCGCTTCAAGCTCGTAGCGGTCGGGGATGGCGGGCAACACATCGAACTTCCATGGGAGTTTCTTGCCGTTCGGGCCCATCGGCATGCGCAGCTCGACGAGGTGGCCGACGGCGGAAGTGATGACGGCTTGATCGTTTTCGAAGTAAACTTCACGGCCGGACCCCACTTTCTCGAACTTGCCGAGGACCTTGGTGAGGACGCGGCTGAGGTCGGTCATGACGCTGGGCTTCTCGGCGATGATGAGTATTTTTCCCATGATAAATCGGGCCGTTGCTGCGGCGCTGGGCTGAGGGACTAGACCCGGACGGGTGGACTTGGCAAGAGGATTGCAGAGTTTTCGCCATTTTGGGTTCTGGCTGGGGAGATGAAAAAACACCTGCCGGGAGATCCCGGCAGGTGCTTGGAGCAGAGGTAAAGAAGGGCTGCCGGGGGGGTCAAGTCAGCGCCTCCTCATTCTGGGTTCTGGCCATCTCGGTCAGAAGTTCGTCGGTTTTCGACTCCTCTTGGAGAGTCTGGCCGAGAAGTTGCGCTGCTTCGGTGTGGCCGAGGCATTCGGCAAACGAGCGGAGCGTGCCGTAGGTGGCGATTTCGTAATGCTCGACCTTTTGCGCCGCAGCGATGAGCGCGGCGTCGAGCGCGCTGGACTCGGAGTAATCATCGGCCAATTCGTCGGCCTCCCCGAGCAGGCCTTGCATGGCCTGGCACTTCTTCGCGCGGCTGGACAGGCCGAGGCTGGAAAATATCTGGCCGAGGCGCTCGACATGGGTCTCGGTCTCGCCTTGGTGCTTGGTAAAGGCTTCGCTCAATTTCTGGTCCTTGGCGGCCTTCGCCATTTTGGGGAGCGCCTTGAGAAGGTGTTTCTCGGCCCAAAGGATGTCGCGGAGCTGGTCCACGAAGAGGTGTTGAAGTTCGGAGGTGTTCTCGTTGGATTTCATGGTAGTGGAGTTTTGGGGGATTCCGGTGACTGTGATTCGGGATGGCTCGCCACCCGGCCGATTCAGGCATCGGGGCTCCGTCTCCATGCAGCTTTTCCGCCATGCCGCCACGGAAAATCCAAACGCTTGGGTGTCAGCACCTGCCGCGCGGCCTGCAGAAATTTCATACCCGGATTTCCGGCAGCCTCCGCGCAAAATGCAGAACCGCAGCAGCACGCCTCGTGCAATTCGCTTCGGGACCTTTCCGAGTGCCCGGGCCATAAATGTAGGATATTGAATTTCAACGTGGCATCCCGGCGCATCACTGCTAGTGTTCGCCCGAACCCAATGCAACTTCAGTCGAAACTTGAAATCCTCGCCGACGCCGCGAAATACGATGCCTCTTGCGCCAGCTCCGGTGCCATGAAGGGAAACTCCGTCGGCGGCAAAGGCGTCGGCTCCACCGGCGGCGCGGGCATTTGCCACAGCTACGCACCCGACGGCCGCTGCATCTCGCTGCTCAAACTGCTCCTCACCAACGTCTGCATTTACGACTGCCATTACTGCATCAACCGCAGATCCAGCAACGTCCGGCGCGCCGCCTTCACCGCGGAGGAGGTGGTGAAACTCACGCTGGATTTCTACAAGCGAAACTACATCGAAGGGCTGTTCCTCAGTTCCGGCATCATCCGCAGCGCGGACCACACGATGGAGCAAGTCATCGCCGTCGCCCGCACGCTGCGCGAGGTGCATGACTTCCGCGGCTACATCCACCTGAAAACCATCCCCGAAGCGTCGGCGGAACTCATCGAGACCGCCGCCCGCTACGCCGACCGCATCAGCATTAACCTGGAGCTTCCCACCCAACAAAGCCTGGACCTGCTCGCCCCGGAAAAAAACCTGTTCCGCACCAAACAGGCGATGGGCCGCATCCGCCACAAGCTCGATGAAGCGAGTGAGCGACGGCGCGACGGCGACAAAAAACTCCGCCACGCCACCGGCCAGAGCACCCAGGTCATCGTCGGCGCGGATGCCTCGACCGACGCGGACTTCCTCGCCCGCTCCGACGAGTTATACACCGACTACAAACTCCGCCGGGTTTACTATTCCGCCTTCAGCCCGATTCCCGAGCCCTCACAAGTCCTGCCACTCAAAGCACCGCCGCTGATCCGCGAGCACCGGCTCTATCAGGCGGATTGGCTAATGAGGTTCTATGGATTCAAGACCAACGAAATCCTCACGCCGGATATCCCCAACCTCGACTTGGAACTCGACCCCAAACTCGCCTGGGCGCTGCGCAACCGGCAGGATTTCCCCGTCGATTTACAAACCGCGGCGCGTGAAGTCCTGCTCCGCGTTCCCGGCCTCGGCGTGCGGAATACGGACCGGATCATCCACATCCGCCGCTTCACCAAGATCCGGCTCAGCGACCTCGTGCGCCTCCGTGTCTCGCTGAAAAAAGTCCAGCCCTTCGTCATCACCGCAGACCATAACCCCGCGGCCTATCTCCTGGATTCCGACCGCTTGCGCGCCCGGTTTCTCCCCAAGCCCGTCCAACTCGAACTTTTCTCAAGCGATGGAATGCGTTGACCCCGGGACGAGCTTCAGCACGTGGCGGGAAGCTGCGCGGATTCTGCTCGACCGGCGGATTCCACCGCAAAACGTGCTTTGGGAAACCGGCGGCCTCTTTGACTCCGCAGTGGTCCGCGAGGATCCGCCGCCGGGCGAGCCGGTGAAAGTCCCACCCGCCTTCATCGCACTGGCAAGCAGCGCCGCCTGCCACCGCAACCCGTCGCGCTGGGCACTGCTTTACCAAATCCTCTGGCGCGTCACCCACGGCGGCGAGCGGCATCTGCTCGGGATTTCCAGCGACCCCGACATCGCCGCGGCGCGCCTACTCGAAAAGGCGGTCGGTCGGGAAATCCACAAGATGCATGCCTTCGTGCGCTTCAAGCAGATCGATACCGACACGGAAACCGGCCGCGAACGCTACGCCGCGTGGTTCGAGCCGGATCATCACATCGTCGAGGCGGCAGCGCCTTTTTTCCGCAAGCGCTTCTCCAACATGGACTGGAGTATTTTCACACCGAAAGGCTGCGTGCATTGGATGGCGGATTGCCTCACATTCACTCCCGGTATTTCTGATAATCCGGTGGAGAATCCGGATGCGCTCGAACAGGCGTGGAAGACCTACTACCGCAGTATTTTCAATCCCGCCCGGCTCAAGGTGAAAGCGATGCAGACAGAAATGCCGAAACGCTACTGGAAGAATCTACCGGAGGCGGAATTGATAGAGGAATTGATTGAAACCAGCCGGCAACGGGTTAACTCAATGTATGCCGAGACACTCAGGCCGGCGAAACCGGAACCGCGAAATGCCTATCTCGCAAAGTTAAAGGAAATGCCCACAGCGGATCCCTAATATCATTTCCCATCGCCGCGGAAGTGGGAGAAGGAACAATAAAGTCCCCGCTCCTTTTTCACAGTGCATTGCGCCATTCAGGATCCGCCATTCAGTGCGCAGCTTGTGGATCCCGAGGTGGCCTCAAACCCAATGCCGCCCCAACAGGCGGAACGTCCAGAAGAACCACTGGAATTTACGCGACGGTCCGCTTGCCCGCCATCAAAGGATAGACCACTCCAGCCAGTGCGGCCCCGAGAATCGGCGCAATCCAGAACAGCCAGAGCTGTTGAATCGCCCAGCCACCGACAAGAAGCGCCGGGCCAGTGCTGCGGGCAGGATTCGCCGAGAGATTCGTCACCGGGATGCCGACCAAGTGAACGAGCGTGAGGGCCAGTCCGATTGCGAGCGGCGCGAAGCCTGCCGGTGCCCGCTTGTCGGTCGCACCCAGAATGATCAACAAAAAGAAAAATGTTAACACCACCTCTGCAATGAAGCCCGAGACCAACGAGTAATTACCGGGAGAATGAGCGCCATAACCATTAGAGGCGAGCCCCCCCGCGACACTGAAGCCCGCCTGACCACTGGCGATGAGGGACAGGATCCAAGCGCCGGCAATCGCCCCGACCACTTGCGCGCCAATATACGGCAGTAAATCGGATTTATCGAACCGCCCGCCAATCCATAGGCCAATGGAAACCGCCGGGTTGAGATGGCAGCCGGAAATGTGGCCAATGGCAAAGGCCATGGTTAGAACACTCAGTCCGAACGCGAGCGAAACGCCGACAAGGCCGATCCCGAGGTTCAGTGGGGTGGCGTCCTCCATGGCCAGGAATTTAGCGGCAAGGACGGCGCTTCCGCAGCCCGCGAACACCAGCCAAAAAGTGCCAAAGAACTCCGCGATCAATTTATTTTTTAACGGCATTGTATTAGAGGATTTGGGATTGTATTTATCAGTTTAATCATCGGCCCTTCGATGCCCGTGCACTTTGCTAGCTAAAGGCATGCTGAGTAAAGGGCGAAAATTTTGAATTGGAATCAAATCTCCTGCCCCAAGCGGCATCACCGGGATAGTCACATCCCGGATGTGGCGTAGGGCTTGGCACCTAAAGCCAGCCGTCTCCCACAATCCCTCCACAATCTTTGTCCTGGCCGGGACAAAGATTGTGGAGGATCGCTTCAGGGATCCAGCAGGGACCGCACCATCGCCGCGATGTCGGCGTCTGCGAGGATTCCAGCGGCCAGTTTCCCCTTCTCCTGCTGGAGCTTGTGGATTAGTCCCATTCCTCTCCATCCGTGGATTTTGAGTTTACTCAGATGCCTACCCGTAGATCTCTCATGCTCCAGAGCTGCCCCTTCGCGCCACTGCCGCTGCCTCGCATCGCCCGCGCACCGTCCTTCCGTTTCGCGGTGAAACGCTCCCGCGCACCCTCGAAGGCCTCGTTCACGAACTTCTTGCTGCCGATCACTGCTCCGTCCGTGAAATATCTCACCCGGCAGCGCAGCATCTTCGCCATTCCCAGGTCCGGAAGCACGGTTTCGTTGTCTTCCGCTTCCAGCATTTCAGCGGTGTTCCGGGTTACAAGCCCGCGCGACCCCGCTTTCGCGCGGCCGCTTTTACGGCCTAGGGCCATTCCCATCAAGCGTCGGTAAATCCGAGCGACCTCCTGCCACCGGTCCGCCTCGAAACCTGCTCCCTCATGGCTCAGGCACGCCCGGACCAAGCCTTCCCGCGCCTTTTTCCCGTTCCCCTTCGCCCCGCCGCCCACCGCCTCGCCATAACTGCTCCAGCGGTAGTCCGCCGGGTCAGCCACCATCCCAGCCCGCACCGGATTCAGATCGATGTAGGCCGCGATTGTCCGCGCCGCCACCGCACTTTCCACGATCACGCTCTTAAAACGTTCTTCCCACAGCGTCCCCGTCCGCGAATGCGTCCGGTTGAACCAGCGCGTGAAGCGAATCAGCAGCCCTTTCATGAACT
>JBBEEL010000002.1:0-8962 GCA_040880785.1 Akkermansiaceae bacterium
GTGGATTTCATAAGCTGGGTCTGGGTTGTGATTTGGGATTAGATGGAATATCGGGTACAGCGGGGAGCGGTGAGAGGCTCCCTAGCTCTTTTGGGTTTCTGTTTTTTTGACGCGGTCAGTCCCTGCGGCGCCGCAGGAGGGCAAGCATGCCGAGTCCGCCCAGCAGGGCTACGCGCGGCTCGGGGATGACCACCAGTTGCAGGCTGCCGTTCTGGAAGTAGGCTTGCCGGCCACCTCCGAGGTTGTAGGCGTTCGCCAAACCGAAGTTGTCGAGGTTGGTGGAGTCAAGGGTGCCGCTGACCAGCGTGTAGATACCGCCGTCAATGGTGCTCCAGTCGATCACTGAGCCAGCTGAAAGCAGGTTGTCGATACCGAAGCCGATGCCGGAGAAGCTGATGGTTCCGGTTGAATCCATCGGGTTGCCCCCGATGGCCATGAAGACGTCGAAGAAGGAATCCTGCGCAAAGGTCAATGCCCCCACTGTTCCGCCGCCACCGAGACTGGCATTCGCTCCGATAGAGACGTCGCTGGTGAGAGCCCCGGTCACCAGCAGCGTGCCCGCGCTCACCGTGGTCGCGCCGGTGTAGGTGTTACTGCCGGTTAGGGACGCGTCACCACTGCCGCTCTTGGTCAGGCCTGCGTCGCCCGCCAGAACGGCGTCGATCTGCCCGCCCTGGATATCATAGACACCGCTGTCCTTGCTGAGCGTTCCCGTATACACCCCCCCGCCGGTGATGGCGACGGCGCCGGTGCGCGTGATCGTGTTGTTGGCGAGGCTGACGATTCCGCCCGTAATCGTCAGGTCAGCCGCTGCATCGCCCAGCGCGGCCGCGTTATCGACGAAAAACGTGTTCGTTTCATACCAACCCGCGGTGGCCGAGATCGTGGTGGGACCGGTGTAGGAATTGGCGGAAGTGATCGATCCGCCCCCCGTCACGTTGAGCCCGCCGGTGCCGGAGATCGGCACTTGCAGCTGGCCGCCGCCGAACTGAAACGCGCCGCCGTTGTTGACGATCGAGCCACCGCCGTCGGTGCTGATAATCCTAGCATCCTGGCCGGTCATCGTGATGACGCCGGTGCGGGTTTGCGCGTTGCGAACGTCCAACACGCCGCTGCCGGAGACGGTGACGGTGCCGCCAGCGTCACCCAAGGTTGCGCTGCCGGTGACATAGAGCGTGCCGCCCGTGACTTCGGTGCCGCCGGTGTAGCTGTTGGATCCCGTTAGCGACAGGCCGCCCGCGCCCGCGTTGGTCGTCACCTTGCCGCTGCCCGTGAGAGCGGAGGTGATTTCCGTGAAGCCGGAGGCCGCGCTGTAGTTCAAGGCATGGGTCACACCGCCGATGGGCGTCACCGAGACGTTGTCATAGGCCGCGTAGCCGCCCAGGTCGTTGCGCAGCCAGACACCGACGGTCGATGTGTCAGCGACGAAATCGACGGTGTAGCTTCCGAACGCCGCATCGCTCGGGCGGTAGTCGAAACCGGCGCTGTTGTAGTTGTCCAGCGCCTCCTGCCGGAGCGACAGGTTACCGAAGGTGGAACCGTCGCCGGCCTTGCTGCCCGCCAGAAACGTCAGCCGGTAGGCCGAGCCGGTTGTGACGGCCACGTTTTGCTGCAGCAGGTTGTAGGTGCCGCCGCCGGCGTAGGCGTAGTTGCCCGACGCCGTGGATGTGTCGGTCGGGCCGTTGGCGTTGAGGCCGAACGAGGATCCACCGGCCCAACTGGCCTGGGTCCAATCGGAAAGATCGGGAGTCGCGGAAAAGTCACCGTTGGTGATGAGTTCCTGGGCATCTGCCGTGACTGCGACACTGAGGGTGAAGGCAATGCCCGCAAGGGCGTGGAGGTGGGGATGATCGGTGGATTTCATAAGCTGGGTCTGGGTTGTGATTTGGGATTAGATGGAATATCGGGCAGTTAAAGTCAAGGCTGAGTGCCACAAGCGGGTTTGAGCCATCGGCATGAGACATATGCGCAGCATAGGCATGATCAGGCAGCCTGCGCGGACGATTCTGCCAAATCCCCGCACTCTTTTGCCAATCTTGGTTGAGAACCCGGATTCCGGAGTGCGGCACGTGCGCGCCGACAGTGGGCGCTGGTGTCTAAAGTCAGACGCCAGCCGCTACCCCGCGAGGCTCATTTCACCTTGATCGCAAGCCGGGCCTTGTGTTCCGGATCCTTGGCGGCATCGGGGCGCCAAATGAGCCGGAATCCGTCGGACAACGGAGCAGGTGCGGGGTTCCACAGGCTGAACGCGGAGTTGGTTTCGGCCGTGAATTCCAGCGACAATCCCTGATAGACGCTCATGCCCACCGTGGCTGCGGCAATCCCTGCGCCGTTGACCTCTTTGGTGTTGGCATTGATCTTCTCGAAGATCGATTGCTTGGAGCGCATGCCATCGGTGTGTTTCAGTTCCACCAGATCGCGCTTGGTCCGCTTTTCGAACTCCTTTTCCCGCTTCTTGTCCCATTCGGCGCGCTCTTGCAGTTCGGCGGCATGCGGAGGAGGAAACACGGCCTGCACCGTCAGGCGCACCGGATTCTTGAACGGCCTTGGATCGGTGATGCGGCCGCCGATGAGAATGGAGCTTCCGTCGCGTTCGATGGTGGCCTCGAACGACACGGTGGCGGCGGGATCGTTGCCGGCCATTTTCCCGCGCAGGGTGGTCTTGCGCAGTTTTTCGGTGGCGGGGTCTGCGGATTCCACGCTCTCCGGAACGACGGTCAGCCAGGCTGCGGGGACGCCACTTGGTGCGACCTCCTCGGCGACCAACCAGATCGCAATCACGTGCTGAATGCCGATGGAATTGTCGGCCCGGTCGAACAACTCGAGTTCCATCGTTCCATCGCTGGAAACATAAAACTTGAAATTCCTGTCGACGGCGACGGCGAATCGGCCCAGCCACGGTTGCTCCAGCATGGGCAGGGCCGCCCGCGCCGATTGCGGGAGCGCACCGCCCAGGATGGCAGCCGCGGTAACAAGACATATGATGGATTTCGCGTACATGGTTCTTTGATGGTGTTGATGAGGTGGGTTCCGATTTTTTATGGTGCAACGGCAGTTGTTATGACGGAACGGATTGTCACCGGCCCGAGCAGGCCCGCCGGGAGCAGCGGCGTGTCCTTGTTGACGGTGGACACGCTGATGAACGTCTGCCTCTGTTCAACGGGCAACGCGGCATCGCCGGCCAGCCGGTTGTTCCAGACATTCACCACCTCGACTTCGAGTTCGTTGCGGCCCGCCTTGACCGCGTCCGTGATATCCACCCGCCACGGCGCAAGCCAGAGCGTGCCGCAATCCCGGCCATTCACGCGCACGACCGCCAGATCGCGCACCGCGCCGAGGTCGAGGAGTATCCTGGATTCACCCTTGCCGAGGGTCCCGTCCGGCATGTCGAACGTCTTCCGATACGTCGCCTTGCCGGAGTAATGGCGGATGCCGTCCTCGGCGCGCTGCGTCCAGTCGGTGAGCGATTCAAACGTAATTTTCTCCGGCGCGCCCCAGCCGGGGGAAAAGCCCACCTCCCACGGCCCGGCCAGGGTCGCGATGGTATTTGCTTCCGTAAAATTCGGTTGGCGCTGCGCGGGCGGCGCGGCGGGCTTTCGGAACACCACGAACCACGACTGGTTCGGCGCGAACTCCAGCGGCACGACGGTGCGGCCATCCACCACGCTCCAGTCGGAAAGTTCACGGCACTCTCCGGTCACAGCGTCCCACAGTTCCGGCTGGCGTCCGGCGACGCGGAACACGCAGTCGGCTTTCTGCACAACGCCCTTTTGATTGCTGATGAAATAGATCTCTTCCGTCTTCGTCGCGCGGTGAGTGAACAGGAAATTCGCGTCTGACGCTCCACGGAACTCAACATCCGCCGGAACGCCGGCAATGGCGAATATCTCCTCCAAGCCCTTTCCCCAAACGATGCGGCCTTTGCCGAAATCACGCTCACCGGGTTGCGCGGTGTCTGCTCCGCCCCACAGTTCCGCCGCGAGCTTCCGCACCTCCGCGTCGCACTGCGGATAGTTCTCCAAGCTCGGCGAATGCGTTGGCGGCGGACCGAGCACCGTCGCGCCCGCCTTCACCAGGTCGCGAATCTTTCGCAGCACTTGCGGGCGCATCGTCGTTTGCTCCGGCAGCACTAGCACCCGGTAGGTCGTTCCATGCGGCAAGGCGAGCAGGCCGTTTTTCACCGCGAGCGTCTTCTCGATCACCTCGCCGTTGATGTAGTCAAAGTCGCGGCCCGCCGGCAGCGGCGGATTGCGCGTGCCCGTCATCTTCGGCGCGTCGTCGCCGATGAAGTAGGCCACGTCTGCCACGCGGTTGCCCTGTTGCAACAGCCAGCAGGAGCGGCGGAGGTAATCAATCCACGACCGGCTCTGCTCGAACCACGTGTTGTGGCGGTTGAACTCCGTGCCCCACGGCGCGTTCATTCCGGGCATTTTGTCCTCCCACGGCTGGTGAATATAGACATGCATCACCACATGGTTCACGCCCTCGCAGAACGACCAGTCGCCGCGCGCCTTCAGGTCGGCGGGAGCATTCTGGAAGGCCGGCCCGCCGGTCCAGGATTCCGCTGAAACAAATTGTTTGCCGTAAGTGTTCGCGCAGGATGAAGCAGCCCGGCATTCAATCGAGCCGAGATCGCCCGTCACCCAGTATTCGCCGCCGATGCGGTCCGACTCGCTGCCGTATTTCAGAAACTCGCCCGGATAACCCCAGTGGCCGTAGTTTTCCAGCCACAAGGTGAGGCCGCGCGCCCGGCTCGCGTCGCGCAGACCGCCGACGTAATCCGTCGCAATGCGGTCCGCCACCAATCGCCGCAAGTCCCAGAGAAACCGTTCGCTCTGATCCGCGCTGCCCACGATGCGGCCAGTGAGCACGGGAAACCAAAGCATGGGATCGTAGCCGTAGCGTTTCTGGAATTGGTCGTCGAATCCATCCGTCCAGTTCTGCGCCCCCATCTCGTAGCTGTCGACCACGACACACTTGAGCGCCTTGCGGTCAGCGGCCGGCAGTCGCCGCAGCAACTCGCCGATAAACGCATCGAAATGCTTCTGCGCGAGTTTCCGGTTCATCTTGTCCACTTCAAGGCCCTGTCCTTCGGGCGAGGCCGGCTGGTTCTTCATGCCGGTTGGCGTCATGCCGATGCGCTGGATGACCCAGTCGCCGGCGGGAACGTCCCAGCGCAGCGTGCCGTCGGCGGCGAAATGTTTCGTTAGATCGAGCACCCGGTCGGCGGGAACGGCGAGGTTCGCGGAATCAGGCTCGGGCGGCGTCGGCCACATGTAGGTGTCCCACATGGGCAACGGCGTGGGGTGCATCCGGCCCAGTTGTTTCTCGATGAACGATTCGAGCCGCGCTGCGCCGGAGAGCTTGATCTCCGCCAAAGCAGCCTCCTGCGAGGGAAGGAACTCACGGTGACCCTGGGTCACGCTCGTGAACAGCAGCCGGAAGCGCTTTGAGTTGGTGGCTGGAAAAGAGACCACTTCCGGTGCCTGCAGCAGGAAACCGACCGCCGTGGAAAGATTGGACCAATCGCACTTGAATCGCCGGACCGTCTGATAAGCACCCGCCTCATCCATGGCCTGGAATTCGACGTCCGCGCTGAAAGGCTTCCCCGCCGGGAAAAGCTGGAGCGAGCGGGCGGTGAGCGGAGCATCGAGTTCAATATCCAACGTGACCGGCTTGTCCTTCTGTCCTGCTCCCGCCGGAAAGACGAGTGCGGTGTCGAGCCGGCCGTCCACAATTTGGCCGGCGTTGGCCACGGCGGGGGTGCAGGTCACACGCGGCGAGCGCGCGGCGAGAGTATCGGCGTCATATTGCGGCGCGGGGAACGCGAGCACGGCCACATCCTGAAATTGCGCATTGGGCAACGGCAGCTTCTGCTCGAACTTGAGCGGGCCGTTGACGCGGGTTTCGGAAGTGGCGAGGTAACGCATCGCTTCTTCCGGTTTGATCCACGGCCCGCCGGAATTACTCCAGCCCGGGCTGTTGAACATGCCGATGTCCACCCCCAAGCGCCCGGCCTCCCGGATGGCATGCTCGACCATTTCCCACCATTCGGGCGAACACACTTTGACCTTGCCCGGCGTCACATCAGCCCCGTATTCCGGCGTCAGAAAGATATTCCCGATAAACGCCTGGCCGATGCCCACGCGGCTCATGGATTCGAGGTCGCGGGTGATGCCTTCCTTGGAAATGTTGTCGCTGATCCAATACCAGTAGCACCACGGCTTGGTCTGCTCGGGCGGGTTGGTGAAGCCATCCGCCAGCGGATCGGCTGCGGCGGAGGCAAAGTGGAATATGGTCGCGATGAGCGAAATCAGGTGTCTGCGTTTCATGGGATTCATTTGGGTTGAGCATCGGATGGGACGGCGCACTGCAACACCACCGGCCCGAGCAGGCTGGAAGGAAGCAGGGGATCGTCCAGCTTGCGGGTGGCATTGGAGCGCGTGCCCGGTTGTTGCGGGCCATTGGCATCATAGGCAGCCGCAGGCCCGCTGCACCAACGATCCTGCCAATTCGGAGCATGATCCTGCCATTTTAATCTGTGGACGAACCGGGCGTGGTGAGCGGTCCCCTGCGCGATGCCTGCATCTTTATTGCTGGCGGAGGCGCATGTGCGCCGGAATTGGCACCGGGCCTTGGACGTCTCCACCCTCGCGCGTGCGGACAATTGCAGCATCGCCGGAATCCACCGCCTGTATCGTCGTCGGCATGACATGCCCCCGCCAAGTGGGAATCAACGGTGAAACTGGCAGAATCGTGGGCGCTTTTGGCAGGGGATTGATAGAGAAAGGCCGCGTGAGCTCTATGTTTGTCCGCTAATGATCACGAAGAGCCCGATATCCTTCCGCCCCCAAGCCGTCTGCGCGTGTCTCGGAGGATTCATCGCCGCCGGCCTGCTGGCGGGCTGCGCGAAAAAGCCGTCCGCCGACTGGACCCGGATCGACTCCGAGTTCCCCGATCCGCCAAACCCATACCGGGTGGTTCAAAACAGCGGACACGACGGTGCCCTCCTGCCGATTACCAAAATGCGCGAGTATGGCATCGGCGGGGTGGAACTCTTTCTGAGCAAGCACAACTGCCTCCGCAACGAGGAGGCGTGGGCCAACCTGAAGACCAATATCGAGGAAGCCAAGAAGGCCGACATGCAGGTGTGGGTCTGCGATGAAAACGGATACCCCAGCCCGCAAGCCGGCGGCCTGGTCGTCACGGCCGATTCCGCTTTTGAATTGCGGGTGCTGGCTCCATTGAGCCAAAGCGGCAACGGACCGCAGCCGGTGCGGATCGATCTGCCGGAGGGCGCCGAGAAGTTCGTCCGCGCCACGCTCTATCCCGTGACCGACGGGCACCCCGACTACGACGCGGGCACCGACGTGCCCGTACCGGAGAATGCCATCCAAACCACCGGCCTACCCGGCCAGTGGGCGCTGCATGCCTTCGTGCAACGGATCAACAATGACGAGGGAAGTCCGGCCCGCGGCACGATGACAGGCTTCGGGTCCACCGGACACTATCCCAACCTGCTGGATCCGGACGCCATGGACAGATTCGTCGATCCGACCCACGCCGAATATGCGAGGTGCCTAGGCCCCCTCGCCGGGCAGATCGATCTGTTCTACCCTAGAATCCGCAGTTGGAAAGCGGATTGGGTGCGCAAGCGGGGTCATGTGACGGCCGACGGAGTGGCTTGGGTGGGGTCAAAGAGTAGCCATGGCGGGGATTTTCCCATGGTCAGGTTCAACTGCGGCGCGGTTTGGCCCAGCCATCGCTCAAGCCTTTGGTAGGCTTGCTTCAGGAAGTTGCTGAACTTGCTGCCTACCGCGAGTTTCACGATTTTGCGCCGCCCGCTCAAGACCAGTTTGGCGGGGATGAGCAGCAGCTCGTAGCGGCTCGTGATCGCCTCGGTGTGGCCTCCCTGGTTTTTGAGCACCCGCACGAACAGGCTCCACAGGTTGTAAACGAGCAACAGCATGCGCGCGGAACTCTGGCTCACCGCCGCCTTCTGCGAACAGAACCCGGCAAAGCCCCATTGGTTCCTGGGCTCGTCGAAAACGTTTTCGGTGTCGGCACGCTGACGGTAGAGCTGCACGATCTGGAACGCGTCGGCCTCTTCGGCGGTCAGGTTGGTGACGTAGGCGCTGAAGTCTTCCTTGCACTGTTTCCAGAAGCTTCCCTGCGGGCTTTCATTGACCGGCCTGAGCGTGCGCTCCACGACGACGCGCCGCCCGCAGCTCCAGCCGTTGAGCTTGAGTTTGATCTCGGCGAGTTGCACGAGGCCTTCGTTGGATTTGCCCTGCCAGTCGTCCCAGTGGATTTTGGCGATGGCTTTTTTGACGTTGGAGGTGAGCTTGAGCTTGAAAAGATAGGAGGGGCGCTTGCCTGTGCCTTGTTCGTGCCAGGCCATGACGGCTTCCTGGCCGAAGCCGATGTCGCCCCGGTTGAGGCGGATGCGGTGCTGAGCGAGCGGGCTTCTCCAGACTTTTTCCATCGCTTCGATCCAGCCGCCGGCACTCACGCTGTTGCCTTTGCGCCATTCCATGTGGAGGCAGAGGCGCGTGCCGCCGATCACGCAGGCAAGCGGATGATGGCTGGGGCGGCCGGGTTTTTGCGGGTTGTAGCCGATAGCCGCGTCCTCCTGGCTGCCGTAGCGCGGGATGACGGTGGAGTCCCAGTCGGCCACGGCGTTGGGCGGTATGGCGTGATGGATCATCCGCTCGGCGGGAGCGAACCAAGCCTCCACTTGCGCGGCTTCGAAGTCCCGGCAGAGTCTGCGGAAGGCGTCCTCGCCGCAGAGCCGCCCTTTGCGCATGCCGGTGATCTTGGCCACCGCGTCATCATCCTGAAGCCGACGGCAGTGGGCGAACCTTGTGCCGCCGATGAGGCAGTTCAGAGAGAATGCTTTGAGGATGTCGGCCACGGGCGTGGCGTTGGGGCTGGTGCACGGCAAAGGGTAGTCCGCCGCAAG
>JBBEEL010000003.1:0-48350 GCA_040880785.1 Akkermansiaceae bacterium
CTGCTGAGCTGTGAACCCGGCAAGAACGTGATCTTCAGCTACCAGCCAAAGCCGCAGGGTGCGACCTTCGCGCTTGATCGCTCCGACTTCATCTCCTCGAACCCCAAGGGAGACTTCGCCGGTGCCGACTTCACTGGAGGAACCAAGGGGCTCGACCAGCTGACGGTTGTTCCGGCGGATAGAAACCCGATTTTGTTCCGTCCATCCGACATTGCGGTGGGACCGGACGGCGCGCTTTATGTGGCGGATTGGTTCGACCCGCGCGTTGGCGGCCACACCGCCCTGGACACCACCACCTCGGGCACCATCTATCGGATCGCGCCGAAGAACTTCAAGCCGCAGATCCCGAAGTTTAACCCCGCCACCATCGACGGCCTGATCACCGCACTGAGCAGCCCGGCGGTCAACGTCCGCTTCACCGGCTTCGAAGGCCTCCGGGCCAAGGGGGCGGGAGCGCTTCCGGCCGTGACCAAGCTGATGGAGCACCCGAACCCGTGGGTCGCCGCCCGCGGCATCTGGCTACTGCCGCACCTTGGCGACGAGGGTATCGCCCGCGCCGAGGCGCTTCTGAAGAGCGACAAGCCCGAGACGGTGATCGCCGCCTATCGCGCCCTGCGCCGCGCGGGTCGGGACATCCTGCCTTACGCGCCCGCCTTGGCGGCCTCGGACAACAAGGCGATCCGCCGCGAGGTGGCTCTCTCGCTGCGCGGTCTGCCCGCCGACAAGACCCGCAACATTTTCCTCACCCTCGCGATGGCCTTCGATGGCAAAGATAAAAACGAGTGGGAAGCGATCGGTCTGGGCGCGGAAAACAAGGAGAGCGAGATCTGGGCTCACCTGCGCGAGCACATGGTGCAGGACGGCCCGGCTTCATGGACGCCGGAATTCGTCCGCCTCACCTGGCGTCTATGGCCGGTTGCGGCGCTGGATGACTTGGTGACCCGTGGCTTGAGCACCTCGCTTTCCGCTGCACAGCGCGATTTCGCCGTCGAGTCGATCTCCTTCATCGACGACCGCCGCGCCGCAGACGCACTGATCAGGCTCGCCGCGGAGGATTCCCCAAGCCGTCCGCAGGCCGCCCGCTGGCTGCTCCAGCGCGGCACCGGTGCTTGGGCCGACTTCGGCCTGAACGCGGAGTTGAAAGCAAAAGGCATCTACGACCCGGAAAAAATCGAGGTGCAGGCGATCACCGTGCCCGAGCCGCCCAAGGAGTCGGCGCTGCCCAAGCTTGAGGAGATCCTCACGCTGAAGGGCGACGCCAAACGCGGCCAAGTCACCGCCGCCCGCTGCGTGATGTGCCACGTCGTCGGCACCCAAGGCGTGGACTTCGGCCCGGCGCTCAAAGGCTGGGGTCAGGGGCAGACCGTGGATGTGATCGCCCGCTCGATTCTCTCACCCTCCGCGGACATTGCCCACGGCTTCGACGGCAAGGTCGTGAAACTCAAGGACGGCCGTGAAGTGCACGGCCTCACCCTGAGCGAAGGCGATCCGGTGATCATCCGCTCCACTGGCGGCATCACCCAGATGATCCCGCGCAACCGCGTCGAGAAAATTGAAAACCTCAATCGCTCGCTCATGTTCACGCCCGAGCAGCTCGGCCTCACCGCGATGGATGTGGCGGATTTGGTGGAGTTCCTTCGCGCTTCCTGACCGCTTGTAGGGCTTTTTACGATTCCGCAGCAGGCTGCCGCAATCCAAGCGGCTGCGCCCACAAAACGCTCTTCTGGCAAGACAAAGTCCGTGGACTGCGTGCAGCCTGCTGCCGCCTTGGCCGAGACAGCCTGCTGTCAGGCCGCCCTGCCGGCGAAGTCACTCGGACGTCTACCCGGTATCCGTGTCGGCCACGGGTAGGCAGCAGCAGGCTGCATTGCCTCAAGCGGCAGCAGGCCGCAGTCCAAGCGGCACGCATCGAAATTCTTGGCGGCGGACGAACGGTCGCGACCGCATTTTCTTGACTCATTTCTCTGTCCGGCAAAA
Organism: Akkermansiaceae bacterium; assembly: GCA_040880785.1. Classification (GTDB taxonomy): domain Bacteria; phylum Verrucomicrobiota; class Verrucomicrobiia; order Verrucomicrobiales; family Akkermansiaceae; genus Luteolibacter. The sequence continues at coordinate 1,978 of JBBEEL010000003.1, forward strand.
TTGGCGCGGCCCGATTCCCTGCAACGCTGCCACTGCCTGAAAATGCCGATGCCACATCCTCCACTTTCCAACCCCTTGCCTGCCGGCGGACCTTCGATTTCATGGAATTGACTTGGCTGATCGCAGGCCCCTTGCTGGCGGCACTTTTCGCTCCGTGGCTGGTCCGACTAACAGGCGGAAAAGGGGTCGGTGCGATTCTTTCGGTGGTGCCCTTCGCCATCACTGCCTGGCTGCTGGTCCGCGCGATCGGGCAGGAAGATGTCTTGGAATGGTCCTACGCGTGGCTCCCGGCGCTGGGGGTGGAGATCGCTTTCCGGCTCGACGGCCATGCGACCTTGTTCCTGCTGCTGGTGAGTTTTATCGGCGGGCTGATCTGCATCTACGGCGGAGCCTATCTGAAAGGCGACAAACAGTTACCGCGCTTTTTTGCGCTCCTGTTTTTGTTCATGGCCTCGATGCTCGGCATCATCCTCGCCGATGACGTGATCCTCACCTTCGTTTTCTGGGAACTCACGAGCATCACTTCCTTTCTGTTGGTCGGCTACAAGCACTACGACGAAAGCACGCGCAAAGCCGCGCTGCAGGCACTGCTAGTCACCGTCGCGGGCGGTTTGGCGATGCTTGTCGGGCTGATCATCACCAGCCAGATCACGGGAACCACGCGAATTTCTGAGTTTCCCTTCCACGCGCAGATGCTCGGGGAAAGCCCGCTGTTTCCCGCGGCGCTGTGCCTGATCCTGCTGGGTGTTTTCACCAAATCCGCGCAGGTGCCCTTCCACTTCTGGCTGCCCGGAGCCATGGCCGCGCCCACCCCGGTGAGCGCTTATCTGCACTCCGCGACGATGGTCAAAGCCGGCGTGATCCTGCTGGCAAAACTCTCCCCGGCGATGGCGCACACCGATCTGTGGACGATGATTATTCCCCCGGTCGGAATCGTCACCATGCTCACCGGCGCGGTGATGGCCGTGGTCCAGCACGACCTGAAAAAACTCCTCGCCTACTCGACGATCAGCACGCTCGGCGCGCTGGTGATGCTGCTGGGCTTCGGGGATCCGTTTTCCCTGAAAACCGCGCTGTTTTTGGTGCTGGTGCACGGCCTCTACAAAGGCTCCTTGTTCATGATCGCCGGCACGGTCGATCACGCGACTGGCACTCGCAATGTCAACGCGCTCTCCGGGCTCGGCAAGACCATGCCGGTGCTCGCGATCGTGGCTGCGGCCTCCGCGCTGAGCATGTCCGGGGTGCCACCGACCCTCGGATTCATCAGCAAGGAGCTCATTTATGAAACGCGGATGGAGCCCGGGCCGATCCGGATCATTCTGGCCAGCGCCGCGGTGCTGGCCAACGTGTTGGGCGTGGCGGTGGCGCTCATCGTCGGCGTGCGGCCTTTCCTGCAGCGCGGGATGGCCACGCCGGTGCATCACTTGCCGTGCTGGGGCCTGGTGCTTCCGCCGGCCATCCTCGCGGGGCTGGGACTGGCGCTGGGGCTGGTTCCCGGATTTCTCGACCGGCTGATCGTTTCGCCGGCGGTGCTCGCGCTCGGGGGGGATCCGCAGTTGGCCAAGCTCACGCTGTGGCACGGCTGGACGCTGGTGCTGGCACTCAGCGGACTTACCCTAGTGCTCGGCTTTGTCGCTTATTGGCAGCGTCATCATTTCCGCAAACTTGCAGCCCGCGTGGCCACCAGCGAGATGATCACCCCGTCCGTGATCTATAAAGTCTCGCTGGAGGGAACCCTCAAATGGGCGCGGCTCGTGACCGACTGGCTCCAGAACGGCCGCCTCAGCAGCTACGTCCGGGTGACCTTCGGAGCGGGCGCGCTACTCGTGCTCTACGCGCTTGGGCTTTCCTATGGGAAATACGCTGCCGTCACGCGGATCCCAGCAGGGATTTTCGATACCGCGGCCATCGTAATCATGAGTGCCTCCGCCGTCGCCGCGGTGCTGGCGCAAGGTCGGCTCGCGGCGATCCTCTGCCTCGGTGGAGTCGGCTATTCGGTGGCCCTGCTCTTCGTGGCCTTCGGCGCGCCGGACCTCGCAATCACCCAGTTGTTGGTGGAGACCCTCACCGTGGTGATGTTCTCATTTGTCATTCTCAAGATCCCGCAAATCCGCCGGATGGCCTCGGCGCGGCAGCGGCGGGGGGACGCGGTGGTTGCCACCCTGTTCGGGCTGGCGATGACGCTGGTCGTCTGGAAGGCACTGCACGTGCAGGTCCATGCTTCGATCTCTCCGGGCTTGGTCGCGCGCTCCGCCACGGAAGCCTTCGGGCGGAACGTGGTGAATGTCATTCTCGTCGATTTCCGGGCGCTCGACACGCTCGGGGAAATTCTCGTCCTCGCCATTGCCGGGCTTGGGGTCACCGCCCTGCTCGCCCGCAAGAAACGCTTCCCCCGCCCGCTGGCGGGCTACTTCAAACGCCCGCGGCCATCCGCCCGTCCCTGACATGAGCTATCTAAACAACAGCATGCTCCCCGCCGCCGCGCGGCTGGTGATTCCGGTGCAATATTTATTCGCCATCTACCTCCTGTTGCGCGGGCACAACCTGCCCGGTGGCGGTTTCATCGGCGGGCTGGTGCTGGCCAGCGCGCTGGTCCTGCGTGTCATGGTGGATCCGAGCCGCGCGCCGAAGCGCGACCTCATCGCGCTCGCCGGTGTCGGCCTGCTCGTCGCGCTCGCCTCCGCCTCGCTTCCACTTGCCTTCGGCCAGCCGTTTTTCAGCGGCATGTGGGCGGGGCAAATCTGGCTGCCGACGATCGGTAAAATGAAAATCGGCACGCCCTTGTTTTTCGATATCGGGGTGTTTCTCGTCGTCACCGGCGTGGGGGCGAAAATGTTGCTGGTGCTGCTCATCCAGCACCAGAGGGCACAGATGGATAGATTAAGGAAACGCAGTCCCAACTAATGGAAAATTTACTCCCCATCGCGATCGGCATTTTATTTGGCTGCGGCTGTTATCTGGTCATGCGGCGCAACATCGTGCGCGTCCTGCTAGGCATCATGCTCTTCAGCCAGGCGGCGAATTTACTCATCTTCACCAGCGCCGGCCTGACACGCAAAAATCCTCCGATCATCCCGGACGGTGCGCTGCTCATCGAACCCCCGTATGCCGACCCCTTGCCGCAGGCGCTGGTGCTCACCGCCATCGTTATCGGCTTCGCGGTGCTGGTCTTCGCCATCGCGCTGGTTCTGCGGACCTACGGCAAGACCGGCAGTGACGACTTGGACACTTATAAAAATTCCGAAAACTAAAGCATGCCCGTTGATTCCCCATGGCTTGTCCTGCCCCTGATCGTGCCGCTGTTGGCGATCGGTGTTTTAATGTGTCTCCGCGGCGTTCACGAAGGTGTGCGGCACGCGGTGAACGTGCTTGCTTGTGCCGCGATGGTGGCGGGCGCGGTTGTTTTGTTAGCCATGACGTCTGAGTATGGGATGCTGGTGCTGCGTGTGGGCAGTTGGTCGGCCCCTTTTGGCATCACGCTGGTCGCGGACTTGTTTTCTTCCACGATGGTGCTGGTCACCGCAGTCATTGGCCTGGCGGGGGCGGTGTATGCCATCGGCGCGGGCACGGCGAAGTTCCGCGGTTATTTCGCGCCGCTGTTCCTGGCCCTGCTGCTGGGCGTGAACGGCTCGTTCCTCACGGGTGACTTATTCAATCTTTACGTCTGGTTCGAGGTGATGCTGATGGCCTCCTTCGTCCTCGTCGCGCTACCGGGCGGTCGCCCGCAGTTGGAGGCGGCGGTGAAATACCTGACACTCAATTTCATCGCCTCGGCATTTTTCCTCGTTGGGCTCGGCGTGCTCTACGGCATGGTGGGCACTTTGAACATGGCGGATCTCTCGCAGAAGCTCGCAGCGCTGGAGCAGCCGTATTTGGTGAATTCCTCGGCGGTGCTTTTCCTCATTGCCTTCGGGGTGAAGGCGGGGATCTTCCCGTTCTATTTCTGGTTGCCCTCGTCCTATCATGTCGTTCCCACGCCGGTGGCCGCCGTGTTTGCGGGCCTGCTGACAAAGGTCGGCGTCTATGCCTGCGTGCGGGTTTTCACTCTGGTGTATTCGGGGCACCAAGAATTCATCGGCAACATCCTGTTGCCGCTGGGGATTCTAACTATGATCACCGGCGTGCTCGGTGCGGCGAGCCAGTTTCTCATCCCGCGGATCCTTTCATTCCATATCATCAGCCAGATCGGATACATGATTGTCGGTCTCGCCTTGTTCACGCAGGCGGCGATGGCGGCGACGGTATTTTACATCGTCCACCACATTCTGGTGAAGGCGAACTTGTTCCTGGTGGGCGGCATCATCGGGCGCAAGCTTGGCAGCCAGGCGCTCGAAAAAACCGGCGGGCTTTACCGGAGCAGCCCGTGGCTGGCGGTCTTATTCCTCGTGCCGGCGATGTCACTGGCGGGGATTCCGCCCTTGTCCGGGTTTTTCGCCAAGTTCGCGCTGTTGCGGGAAGCCGTGTCGCTGGAATACTGGGCCACGGTGTTTTTCGCCTCCGCGGTGGGGCTGCTGACGCTTTACTCGATGATTAAGATTTGGAACGAGGCGTTCTGGAAAGATCTGCCCCGCGGCAACGAGGTGCCGGGCCAGCCGGTGCCCTTCACCATGGTCGCGCCCGCGGTCTTGCTCGCCTGCGGCACGATCTTGTTCGGCTTGTTCCCCGGAGTCTTCTATGGTTTCGCCGAGCGCGCGGCCCACCAGTTGATGAATCCGTCCATCTATATCGAAGCGGTTAGCCCCGTCACGCCATGAAATTGTATTATTCCATCGCCTTCGTTTTTCTTTACCTGTGGGAAGTGATTCTCTCCACGGTCAGTCTGGTGACGCTGGTGGTCCGCCCGCAGCTCCGGCTGCAACCGTGCTTTGTCGATGTGCCGCTGGACTTGGAAGGGCAGTTTTCCCGCTTCCTTTTCGCCTGCCTCGTCTCGATGACACCCGGGACCCTAAGCGTTGCGCTGGATGGTGAGCGCGGCGTCCTGCTGGTGCATTTACTCGACTCCGGTGACCCGGAGGCGTCGATCCGCGAGCTCAAATCCAAAATTGAAATGCCGCTGCTGCGCATTTTCGGGCCCCTCAACCCACGCTCATGATTTTCACTATCTGCTTCATCTTCCTAACCGTGGCGCTGGCGCTGAGCGCTTACCGCCTCTTCTGCGGGCCGAGCGCGGCGGACCGCATCCTGGCGCTCGACCTGTTGGCGGTGATCGTCGCGGCGGGTGTTTTGCTTTACATACTCACAAGCGGCCAGCCGGTATTTCTCGATGTGCTCGTGGTGTTCGGGGTGATTGTTTTCTTCGGCACCGTGGCCTTGGCCCACAGCATTTCCAAAGACGTATGAAAGATATTCTCATCGCCATTTTCGCCCTGCTGGGCTCCGCCGCGGTGTTGCTCGCCGCCGTCGGCTTGCTGCGGTTTCCGGATTTCTTCACTCGGACTCACGCCGCCACCAAGGCCAGCGCTTTCGGGATCGGTGCCCTGCTGGTCGCGGTCTGCATGGAATTTCCGGAATGGAATGTGATCGCCAAATCCTTGTTCGCGTTGGTCGCGCTTTTCCTAACCCTTCCAGTCGCCTCCCAAGCGCTGGCGGACGCCGCCCGCGGTGATGATGACGCGCAATGAGGAGGAGCCGCCGTAGCTCAGGAGATGCTGCAGAGATCCAGCTCCATCTCTTGAGTATATCTGCCGGAGCGGGCCAGGCTGTTGCAGTGGGCCCGGTGGAGGAGGATTTCCTGGGCCGCCCTGCGGTTCTCATGATGCCCGGCCCATTCGTTGAGTGCGGGTGCCTGCAAGGCCCGGCCATAGGAAAAACTCAGCTCCCACGGCGCGCGGCCCAGCCGGTGCATTTCATTCAAATGCCGGGTCGCGGAGACTTCATCTTGGCCGCCTGAAAGAAAAACAATCCCCGGAACCGCCGCGGGCACGCTGCGCCGGAAGCAGTTCAAGGTGGCTTCCGCCACTTCAGCGGCGTCCGGTTGACTCTGGCAGCCGGTTCCGGCAATGACCATGTTCGGCTTGAGCAGCATTTCCTCGAAAGCCACGCGCTGGTCGAAGAGCGCGTCGAACACCGCCCGCAAGGTCATCTCCGTGACCGCGTGGCACCTTGCAATCGAATGGTCTCCATCCATCAGCACCTCCGGCTCGACGATCGGCACCAGTCCTTCTTCCTGGCTCAGAGCGGCAAAGCGTGCCAGCAGGTGCGCGTTTGCGCGGATGCAGGTTTCCGTCGGGAGCTCGTCGGTGATGCGGATGACCGCGCGCCACTTGGTGAACCTCGCGCCCAGCTCGCGGTATTCGCGCAGCCGCCCGCGGAGGCCGTCGAGTCCCTCAGTGATGGTTTCCCCCGGGAAGCGGGCCATTCCGACGGTGCCCGTGTCCACCTTGATGCCGGGGATCATCCCTTGCCGCCCGATAACTTCAAGAAGCGGCTCTCCTTCCGCAGTGGTCTGGCGGATCGTCTCATCAAACAGGATGATGCCGCTGATGAAATCCCCCAGACCCGGGGTGGTGATAAGCATCTGCCGGTAATCACGGCGGGTGGTTTCCGAGGATTCCACACCGACACTTTCCAAGCGCTTTTTGATGGTGGAGAAACTTTCATCGGCGGCGAGGACGCCCTTGCCGGGAGCGACGAGGCGTTTCGCCAGATGACCTAGATTGTGTTCTGTCGTCATGAGCTGATTTGGCTGGTGAAGTGTAGTTTCAAAACCCGCGCGTCGCGAACGGAAAGATATAAACTCTCCATTTGCACGCACCCGGATTCGCGGCTAATCTCCCCAATGCGTCCCCCCCCTCGTGCGGTCCTCGGTTCGGCCGCAGACGCGCCAACCAACATTAACTTAAGGAGAAAAGCCATGAGTGATTCAGTGACTCGAAGTATCAATTCGGCAGTTCAGAAAACCTATGAGTGGCTTGTGGACGTCGAGCAGGAATTGCATACGGATGATCGGCAGGTTGCCTACCACGCGCTGCGTGCCGTCTTGCATGCGCTGCGCGACCGTCTGCCGGTGGAGGAGGCGGCCCATCTGGCCGCGGAGCTACCTATCTTGCTGCGCGGGCTTTACTACGAAGGCTGGCGGCCCTCCCACAAGCCGGAGAAACTTGACCGCGACGAGTTTCTCGCGCGGGTGGCGGAGACCTACGACGCGTCGCCAACGCTTGATCCGCTATGGCTGACCCACGCGGTACTGGCGGTGCTGGACAAGCGGGTCGCCGCCGGTGAGATGAGCGATGTCCGCGGCACTTTGCCCAAGGATTTTATGGAACTATGGCCGGCTTGACCTGGTGCTTGGGAAGCGTGGAATTTTCTACTTATCAAACCGAAGCGGCTGGGTAATGGGAGATCATTCCAATCAAACAATCAATCAAACAACCAACCCCCAATTTTCCGATGTTTGGAAATCGATTTCACCTATTCACGTTGCTTGGGTTCAAGATCTATGTGGACTTGAGCTGGCTTATTCTGGCGTTTCTCATTACTTGGACGCTGGCAGTGGGATTCTTCCCAACCGTGGCCCCGGACCTGGCACCGGCTGCCTACTGGTGGATGGGCGTGTCCGGGGCGCTGGGATTATTTGCGTCGATCATCTTCCACGAACTTGGCCACTCCGTCGTCGCCCGCCGTTATGGGATTCCGATGAAAGGGATTACGTTGTTTATTTTTGGCGGGGTGGCCGAGATGACCCGGGAGCCGCCCAACGCCAAGTCGGAGTTCATGATGGCCATCGCCGGGCCGATCGCGAGCGTGTTCGCGGGCGTGTTTTTTTTCGCGCTTTACGGGCTTGCGGCGGCGGTGGGATGGGCGGCGCCGGTGGCGATGGTGCTTGGCTATTTGGCGATCATTAACATCATCCTCGCGGTGTTCAACATGGTGCCCGCGTTTCCGCTGGATGGCGGCCGGGTGCTGCGCTCGATTTTGTGGGGGGTGAAAAAGGACCTGGCGTGGGCCACGCGGATCTCGTCGGCATTTGGCGGTGCCTTCGGGCTCTTGCTCGTGGTGCTCGGTATCGTCAATTTGTTTACCGGAAATGTCATCGGCGGCGTCTGGTGGATCATTCTCGGCTTGTTCATTCGCGCGGCGTCCAAGATGTCCTACCAGCAAATGCTTTTGCGGGAAATGTTAGAAGGCGAACCGGTGCGCAACTTCATGCGCAGCGAGCCGGTGAGCGTCCCATCGACGACGACGGTGCGGGAGTTGATAGAAAATTATGTCTATCGACACCATCATAAGTTTTTCCCGGTGGTGGACGGCGGCAGGCTTTCGGGCTGCATCAGCTTGAATCAGGTGAAAAGCATTCCCAGCGAGGAGTGGGGAAACCGGACGGTGGGCGATCTGAGTCAGCCTTGCAACGGGGATAACACCATCACGCCGGATTCCGATGCGATGAATGCGCTGACAACCATGCACAGCACGGGCGCAAGCCGCGTGCTGGTGGCGGAGAACGGACTTTTGAAGGGAGTCTTGGCGCTTAAAGATCTCATGAACTTCCTCGCACTGAAACTTGAAGTGGAGGGGGAACAACGGACGAACGGCCGGAAGCGCCCGCCGGACATGCCGCAGACGACGGGATCGGCGAGTCCGGCTCGTTGATTTTCAGAGTGCGAGGCCTTCGGCGAGGTGCAGGTTGGCCTGACGCACCGGAGCCCGCGGAAGTAGGCCAGGCTTCAATCCATTCTTCCGTCATCAATCTCGTGCGGGCGATGCCCTCAAGGAGCGTGGGCGTCTCGCCCACGCGGCCAAGGTAAAGAGCAAGCCGCTGCGACGAGATCCGGCGGATAAAGCTTGAATGGATTCGGGTGAGAGGCTCCGGGCAGGATGCCCGGGCCGCCGAGAGGAGCGTGGGCGTCTCGGCCGCTTGGCTGCGGCGGAGGGAAAAGACAAAAATATCGACCACGGAGTAGATGGAAGGTAAGACGATACCGCGCAGCGCATTCAGATCCAATTTCCGTACCTTCGGTGTATTCAGTAGTTCGCATTCCCTCTTCTATCACGCTCTTTCTATCAGGATCCGGGCAGGATGCCCGGGCCACTGGCGCGGAACAACTGAATCCGCCTACTCGCGGTGCACCCCGAACCCATGGCCAATGACCCACCGCGATGGACTCTGGAAAACTTGGTCGATTTCGAGCAGGCGGCCGGAGCGGCCACCGACGGCACCTCGCCCGCGCTGCGCGGTCGGATAGCCAAGGCGACGCGCGGGCTGGAGGGCGCGGCCGCGCGGCGGGCGGGGTTGCACATCTGGCTGGAGGATACGCGTGTGCGGGACGTGGGACGGAAGTTTTCCGCAGCGCTCTCGCTGGTTGGCGGCGGGCTGGCGCTCTTGATGTTTTTGGCTGGGATTTCCGCGCTGTTGGGATTGCTGGACCCGCGGCGCGGCGGAGTGAATGTGACGCTTTTTCTCGCGATTCTGATCGGTGGGCAATGGCTGATGCTGCTGCTCGCGGCCTGCGGCTGGCTGCTGCGGCGGCGGGCGGCGGAGGGTTTCAGCCTGGTGCAAGCGGCGGCGGGGAGACTGGCGCGGCGGCTCGCCCGCAGCGGCGATGAGCGCTGGTGGCAACGCGTGATGGATGGCGGCGGTGCCCCCCGCGCGGCCCTATTGTGGCGGCTCGCGCGGATGGCACAGGCGGCGGGAATCGCTTTCAACGGTGGTCTCCTCGGTGGGCTGGCCGGGATGGTGCTGCTGAGGCACGTCGGGTTTTTCTGGGAAACGACGACTGAGTTCGCGATGCGCTCGGTGTTGGAAAACGCGGTGCAATTTCTATCCGCTCCGTGGGCCGCGGGGTGGCCGGACGCGGTGCCCGACGCCACGGTGATCGAGGCCTCCCGCTGGCAACCGGGCAGCACCGGCGGACTCGCGCCGGGGCCGCCGCAGTGGTGGCAATTTCTCCTGATGACCACGCTGGTCTGGGGCCTACTGCCGCGGGTGGTCCTGTGGTGCATCGCGTGGCGCGCCGGCCGCCGCGCCCTCCGTAAGCTCGACTTCCAAGGCCGCCACCACCGCGCGCTGTGGCGGGAAATCAAAGGCCCCGAGCGGGTGGAAACCGGCGAGAAACCGCTCGATGGCGTGCTCGTGCTCGATGTCGGCGGCAGCGGCTTGACGGAACCCTCGCTGCGCCCGTTTCTGCTGCGCCACCTGCGGGTGCATCCCGCGGCGTGGCGGCCGGTGGCGGTGCTGGACCCGGGCGCGGAGGACGAGGCGGCCCGCGCGCTGGAAAACGCCCCCGCGGGCGTGGTGCTGCTGGCGGAGGGCTGGTCGCTCTCGCCGCCGCGGATGATCGCGCTGCACGCGAAAGTCCGCGCCAACGCGGGGGCCGACACACCCGTGAAATTTCTCGTCGCCAATGTCGGCCCGGACCAGCAACCGGCGGCGGTGAACGAGGAGGAGCGCCGGGAATGGGCGCATTTTGTGGATGCCCTGCGCGACCCGGCGGCCGAGGTGTATTTCTACGAAAACGATCAGCGGGCCTTGTAAAGCTCCGCAAACACCATGGTCCCGCTGGCGGTGTGCAGGGTGCTGATCACGACGGCGTCCACCGTCGAGCCAATCTTGGAAACCGCATGATTGACGACGATCATCGTTCCGTCCGGCAGGTAGCCGACGCCCTGATGCTCTTCCTTACCGGTGCGGACCAGCGGCAGCCGGACCCGCTCGCCGACGGTGATGGTCGGCTTGAGCGCCTCGTCGAGATCGTGTATGTTGAGCACATCCAAACCTTGGATTTTCGCGATTCTAGCTAAATTTTCATCCACCGTCATCAGCCGTGCGTTGAGCAGGCGGGCGGTTTCGATCAAGCGAGTGTTGATCGTCTCTCTCTCCGCGGAGGGGGGCGTTTCGTGGATCGAAACTTGGACGTCGGCGGCCTTTTGCATTTCCTCCAGGCTGTCGAGCCCACGTTGGGCGCGCTGGCGGTCGCCGGTGGAGACCGAGCTCGCCAGCGTTTGCAGGTCTTCCAGCACGAAACGAGGGACGATCAAGCGTCCGTGCAAAAAACCGGAGCGGAATATCCGCAACACCCGGCCGTCCATCACCGCGTCGGAGTCGAGCACCACCGGCAGCCCGGACGACGCGTCTTGGCGGAATCTTACGTAAGGGATGATGAAAGCGAACTCGTCGCGAGTGCTCCGCAGCGCCAGCGCCGCGCCGAGGAACCCGAGGCTGGCGAACAAGGTGATGTCGATGGCGAGCCGCAGCGCGTTGACCTCGTCCTGCAACTGGTCACGGAACGCCAGCTGCAGCAGGTTGGAAATTTCCACCCGCGTGAGCAACCAGGCGCAGAACAGGCCCACCCCAAGGCCAAAGCTGGCGGCCGAGAAGCCCCTCAGGCTGAAGCCCTTCATCAAATACTCGATCCAAATGAAAACCGCCGCCACCGTCAGTCCGCCGAGTAATCCGGTGCCGATGGTGATATCCAGCGTGCCCTTGGTGCTCAGGGCGATGGCCACACCAGCCGCCTCACAAACCAACAGATAGGTGAGACGCGCGACATTGACCGATGGATTGGAAGTCATTGCAAAAAGTTCGGGCAACTTGCGCGCGAAACCCTCACTCCTGCTCGTCCGCAGTCGCCTTGATATCGGTGAGCGCGGCGATGAAATCCGCAAGGATTTCCGCCGGGACCATGATCGTGTCACGGTTGCCGCCGACATCCTCGGTGATCTTCACCACCATGCCGCGCGAGTTTTGTTTGAGATCGAGAAAAAACGTTTTCCGATCGGCGATTATTTTTTCGGTATGTAACAAATCACTATCCACTTCTGACCTCCGTTGTTAGTTGACTACCCGAGGAGAATCGGCAAGCGGCCTGCGGTCGTCAATGGAATTTCTTGACGCAACGGGCCGAGTGCGCGCGAACTTGCCACGGCCGATGCGCGATTTCCTTCCCTACAACCGACCTGCGCTGGTACTCGCGCCGATGCAGGACGTGACTGACCTGCCGTTCATGCGCGTGCTCGCGCGGCGGGGCGCGCCGGACTGGTTCGTGACCGAATATTTCCGCGTTCACCCGGACTCCTGCCTGAACCGCTACATCTTGCGCTCGATCGCGGAGAACGAAACCGGCCGCCCGGTCTTCGCCCAAATGATCGGCCGGGATTTGCCGAGCTTGGTGCGCAGCGCCGGGGAGTTGGCGCAGTTCCCCATCGCCGGGATCGACCTGAACCTCGGCTGCCCGGCCCCGATCGTCTGCCGCAAGGATGCGGGCGGCGGGCTGCTGCGGAACCCGGAAACCGTCAACGAACTGATCGGCCGTCTGCGCGAGGCTATCCCCGGGCGCTTCACGGTGAAGACGCGGGTCGGCTACACCAGTGCCGACGAGTTTCCGCGGCTGTTGGAAATTTTCCGCCGCCACGCCATCGACGGTCTAACCATCCATGGTCGGACGGTGTTGGAGCGCTACCAGACGCCGGTCCACCCGGATCGCGTGCGGCAGGCGGTCGAGGCGATGCCCTGCCCGGTCATCGCCAATGGCAACGTGGTGGATGTGGTAAGCGGCCTTGCCTACCTCGGCAAAACCGGTGCGGCCGGGGTGATGGTCGGCCGCGGCGCGATCCGCAACCCGTGGATTTTTTCCCAGCTCGAAGCGGCCTACACCGGCGCGCCGCCGCCCGCTCCGAGCTACCGCGACCTGTGGCAATACGTGGGCGAACTTTACGAGGACATCGCCCGCGAAACGCTCAAGCTGGTGCCAAACGCCCACGTCCAGCGGATGAAAAAAACCTTGGCCTACATCACCCACGGCCTCGAAGGGGATTTTGAATACGACATGCGCCGCGCGAAAACGCCGGAGGAATTCCATGAAATTTGTCGCCGCCACCTCGACCGGGACGGCCTGCTCCTGGCCCGGCCGCCGGTGGACTCCAAGCTGTTTTGCGGCTTTGAGGCGTTGGTGGGAAATGAGGAAAGCTCTCGCGGCACTTCGCTTGCATCTTCCGGCCCGCCTGCTTAGATCTCCGCCCCGGTGCCTCACCGGCACCTCCAACCCGACTTGCACCATGGGAAGACATTTTGAATGCCGCCGCCGGGCGAAGGAATCACGATGGGCCACCATGTCCAAAATTTTCCCCAAACTGGCTAAATCCATCACCATGGCCGCCAAAAGCGGCGGCCCGGACCCGGAATCCAACGCACCTCTCCGCGTCGCGATCAACAACGCCAAGGCCCAGAACCTCTCGAAGGAAAATATCGAGAACGCCATCAAACGCGCCGCCGGCAAGGACGCCGCCGACATCACTGAAATCACCTATGAGGGCAAGGGGCCCCACGGTTCTTTATTCGTCGTCGAGTGCGCCACCGACAACTCCAACCGCAGCGTCGGCAACCTGAAGATCATTTTTAACAAAAACGGCGGCCAACTGGTCAACGCCGGCCAACTGGATTTCATGTTCAATCGCAAGTCCGTGATCGAGTTCCCGGTCCCCGAGGGCCGCGACCTCGAGGAACTCGAACTCGAACTCATCGACTCAGGGCTCGAGGAGCTCTCCGTCGATGACGGCATCGTCTTGGTCATTGGCGAATACACCGCCTTCGCCAAGCTCACCCATGCCGTCGAGGCACTCGGTATCGTTCCGACGAAATCCAGCCTCCAGCGCCTGCCCACCCAGCCGGTCGAGCTCACCGAGGAGCAAATGGAGGAAGTCGAGGCCCTGCTGGACAAAATCGAGGACGACGACGACGTGCAGGCGGTTTTCACCAACTTGGCGTAAGCGCCGGGGATCGCGGATTGCCCGGTTACTCGAGGGGCGCGGAGTGCCCAGGCCACGTGGCTTGCGCTTTCTCAGCTTTCCGCCGTGGTGCCCATCTGCGATCCTTCCCATTGGCCGGGTGGGCGAGACGCCCACACTCCTTGGGTGTTAGACGCCGGCTTCGCTGACTTCTTCCTCGGGCTCGGGTCGGGTCGAGACGAAGTCGAGGCCCTCGCCCTCGGTCTTCTTGACGACGTGGACGAGATCACCCGGCTTGACGTCACCGCGGAGCAGCGACTCGGCGAGCGGATCTTCGAGGAAGCGCTCGACGGCGCGGCGCATCGGCCGCGCACCGTAGGCGGGATCGAAGCCTTTTTCCCCGAGGAAATCGCGGGATTCGTCGGTCAGGGTGAGGGCGATGTCCTTTTCCTTGAGGCGCTTCACCAGCTTGGCGACTTCCAGCTCGACGATTTGGTTGAGGTCCACCTTCTCGAGCATGTGGAATACGACGAGGTCGTCGAGACGGTTGAGGAACTCCGGTTTGAAGTAGCGCTTGGACTCTTCGAGGATCTTGTCCTTCATGCCTTCGAAGTCCGCCTGATCCTCGCTCATGGCGCCGAATCCCAGCGTGGTCTGGCGCTTGATGGAAGAAGCCCCGACGTTGGAGGTCATGATGATGATCGTGTTGCGGAAGTCGATCTTGCGGCCCAGCGAGTCGGTGACGGTGCCTTCTTCGAGGATCTGAAGGAGCAGATTCATCACGTCCGGATGTGCTTTTTCCACTTCGTCAAACAGCACGACCGAATACGGACGGCGGCGGACGGCCTCGGAAAGCTGGCCACCCTCCTCGTATCCGACGTAGCCCGGAGGCGAGCCGATCAAACGGCTGGCGGTGAATTTCTCCATGTATTCGGACATGTCGATTTGGATCAACGCATCCGCGTCGCCAAACATGAACTCGGCGAGGTTGCGCGCGAGGTAGGTTTTTCCGACGCCGGTCGGGCCGAGGAAGAGGAACGAACCGATCGGGCGGCGCGGGTCTTTGAGATCGGCGCGGGAGCGGCGGAGGGCTTTGGAAATGGCGACCACCGCCTCGTCCTGGCCGATGACGCGGGTCCGGAGTTCTTCCTCCATTTTGAGGAGTTTCTGGGTTTCCTTCTCCTCCATCCGGCGGAGCGGGACGCCCGTCCACTTGGAAACGACGGCCATGATGTCGTCATCGGTGACGGTGACGATGGTCTCCTCGGAGGTGGCGCGCCAGCTTTTGAGCGTGTCATCGAGGCTCTTCTTCGCGTGCTTCTCGTCGTCCCGCAAGGAGGCGGCTTTTTCGAAGTTTTGCTCCGCGATGGCGGCCACCTTGTCGCGGTTGATTTGTTCGATGGCGGCTTCGAGTTCCTTGATCGAGGGCGGCCGGGTCATCGTCCCGATGCGGGCGCGGGCACCGGCCTCGTCGAGAACGTCGATGGCCTTGTCCGGCAGGAAGCGAGCCGTGAGGTAACGCGAGGTCAGCTTGACCGCCGCATCGATGGCCTCGGGGGTGAACTTCGCCTTGTGGTGGCTCTCGTATTTTTCCTGAAGCCCCTGGAGGATCTTGATCGCGTCATCGACGGAAGGTTCCTCGACCTTCACCTGCTGGAAACGGCGTTCCAGTGCGGAGTCCTTTTCGATGTATTTGCGATACTCGTTGAGCGTGGTAGCACCGACGCATTGCAGCTCCGCGCGGCTGAGGGCGGGCTTGATGATGTTGGAAGCGTCCATCGCGCCCTCGGCGGAACCGGCACCGACGATCGTGTGCAGCTCGTCGATGAAAAGGATCACGTTCTTCACCTTGCGGATCTCGTCCATGACCGCCTTGATGCGCTCCTCGAACTGGCCGCGGTATTTGGTGCCGGCGACCATCAGCGCGAGGTCGAGGGTGATGACTTTCTTGTCGCGGAGGATCTCCGGCACGTTGCCGGTGGCGATTTCCTGGGCGAGGCCCTCGACGATGGCGGTCTTGCCCACGCCAGCTTCGCCGATGAGCACCGGATTGTTTTTCGTCCGGCGGCAGAGGATTTGGATGACGCGCTCGATCTCGCTTTCGCGGCCGATCACCGGGTCGAGGCCGCCGTCGCGGGCGACTTTGGTGAGGTCGCGGCCGAAGGCTTTGAGCGCCGGAGTCTTGGACTTCGAGTCATCCGCCGCAGGGGCTTGGGCCTGAGCCTCATCCTCGAACGGACCGTCGCCCTCTTCCAACTCGTCGTCGTCATCGTCGTCGTCCGCGTCGTCGGGCGAGAAATTCGGGTCGATTTCCGCGAGGATTTCGTTGCGGGTCCGCTGGATATCCACGTCGAGTCGCTTGAGGACGCGGGCGGCGACGCCCTCGCCTTCGCGCAGGAGACCGAGCAGCAGATGCTCGGTGCCGACGTAGGAATGGTTGAGGGCTTTCGCTTCCTTGTTGGCCAGGGCGAGGACTTTCTTCACCCGCGGCGTGTAGGGAATGTTGCCGGCGGATTTCTGCGGTGGGCCAGAGCCGACTTCCTTTTCGACCTCCATGCGGACGGCTTCGAGCTCGAGGCCCATCCGTTCGAGTACGTTGACGGCGACGCCCTGGCCGAGCTTGATGAGACCAAGTAGCAGGTGCTCGGTGCCGACGTAGGAGTGGTTGAATCGATCCGCTTCCTTTCGGGCGAGAGCGAGGACTTGTTGTGCGCGTGGTGTGAAGTTGTTCATTCGTCGCCGGGGTTAGGTGGATCGGAGAGGTTTTGGTCGCCGTTTGTCGCCATACGGTTATCAGGGGATTCGAGAGAAAGCAAACGAGAGCGAACGATTTCTGCACGGATGGCATCTCTTTCTTCCGGAGAAAGCTTGCGGCCCGAGTGGAGTTGCAGATGCGCCGGTTGGATATCCATCAGTAATGTATCACAAAGCATGACGGTTGCCGCCGGAAAAAACCCTAAATTGCCACCCAGCCGGAGCAGTGAGAGGTGGTTGAGCGCTTCCTTGGAGTCGATGATGTGCGCATATCTGAGCACGCCATAGGCGCGGCCGATTTTATCGGAAACCATCTCCGGGTCGTCTTCCAGCAGTTTTTCACGCGCGTTTTGCTCGTGATTGGAGACTTGGGAAATGACCCGCTCGAGGCGGCGGATGATCGTTTCCTCGCTCTCGCCGAGGGTGGACTGGTTGGAGATTTGGTAGAGGTTGCCAAGCGACTCGGTGCCTTCCCCGTAGAGCCCGCGGACGGCGAGGCCGATCTTGTTTACCGCCTGGAGCACCTGGCCGATCTGGTCGCTGATGACGAGGCCGGGCAAATGCAGCATCGCGGAGGCGCGCAGGCCGGTGCCGAGGTTGGTCGGGCAGGTGGTGAGGTAGCCGAGAGTCGGGTCGAAGGCGAATTCCAGCGAGCTTTCCAGCTCGGTGTCCAACTCCGAGAGCGCGGTAAACGCAGCGGTGAGCTGCAAGCCTGGGCGGATCGCCTGCATCCGCAGGTGGTCTTCCTCGTTGAGCATCAGGCTGAATGTCTGGCGGCGCTCAATCACGGCGGCCGAGCCGTCACCGCGCGCGGCGTGCTCGCGGGAAATCAGGTGGCGCTCGACGAGCACCTGCTTCTGCACCGAGTTGAGATCCCCGAGTTCGTGGGAAAACGCGCCTTTCATGGCCGGCAACGCTTCCACCGCCGGGCGCAGCAAGTCGAGGGCGGCGGCGCGTTGCTCACGTTTCGCCCAACCGGGGAAGGGGTGGCGGCGCAGGTTCCGCGCCAGCCGGATGCGTGAGGTCAACACGGCGCCGTGCTCCCCTTGCCCGCCGGTCATCCAGTCCGCGGGGTGCTTGATGAGAGTGGTGAAACGCATCATTTGGAGGTAAAAGCTGAAATTTTGGAATGCTGAAAAGCGGAAATTTTGGAATTTTGAAAAGCTGAAATCATACGGTTTCGGTGAGGTTGCGGATTTCGTCGCGGATCCCGGCGGCTTCCTCGTAGCTCTCCGAGGCGATGGCTTGGTCGAGCCGCGAGCGGAGTTCTTCGATCCGCTGGCTGCGGAACTGCATCGCCATCAAGCCTTCGGGGACCTTGCCGATGTGGGAAACCCCCTTGTGGAGGCCGCGGACCATCTGGGCGACCTCGTCGCCGAAGGTCGTGTAGCAGTCGCTGCAACCGAAACGCCGCACGCGCCGCAGGTCGTCGAGGGTGAAGCCGCAGGTGACACACTTTTTGCCATTTCCGATGCCCCCGGTCGAGGAGTTCGTCACCACGGTGCCCGGGCCGCCCGGCAGGCCGCCGAGCAGCAGGTCGGCGAGCGAAAACCCGGTCGGGTCCGTGACGCCACGCTCCTTCGCGCAACTGTCGCAAAGGCACACTTTTTTCATCTGACCCTCGACAAGCTGGGTCAGGAAAACAGTGGCTTTTTCGTCGCAGAAATCACACTTCATGAGGGTCGTTTGGGGGCTTTCGGTGCTTAGGGTTGAGCAAATGGGGTGCCAGTGCTCATGACGAGTTCGTGGTAGGCGGCGAGGAATTTCGCAGTCAGCGGGCCGGGCTTGCCGCTGCCGATGACGCGGCGGTCCAGCGCCACCACGGGGATGACTTCCGCCGCCGTGCCGGTGAGAAAACACTCGTCGGCAGTGAAAATGTCGTAGCGGGTCAGCGAGCATTCCCTGAATGGCACGCCAAGTTTCTCCGCCAGCTCGAGGATGACCGAGCGGGTGATCCCGTCGAGCGCGCCGTCGCAGATCAGCGGGGTGAGCAGCGTGCCGTTTTTGAGCAAAAACAGGTTATCTCCCGTGCATTCCGCCACGTAGCCCTGCTCGTTGAGCATCACGGCTTCCAAGGCGTTGGCTTGGATCGCCTCGACCTTGGCCATGATGTTGTTGAGGTAATTCAGTGATTTCACCTGCGGCATCAGCGCGCCGGGAGCCGGCCGGCGGGTCGCGCAGGTGATGATCGCCAGGCCGTTCTTGTAGGTCTCCGCCGGGTAGAGCTGGATCGTGGAGGCGATGATGAACATCGACGGCCTCGGGCAAAGATACGGGTTCAGCCCCAGCTCGCCCGCGCCGCGGGTGACGACCAGGCGGATGTAGCCGTCGGTCAGGCCGTTCGCCGCCACTGTCTCGCAGGTGAATTTGCACACTTCTTCCTGCGTCCACGGCAAATTCAGGATGATCGCCTTGGCGGAGTCAAACAACCGGCGGATGTGCTCCTCCAGCCGGAAAATGCGCCCGTTGTAGAAACGAATGCCTTCAAACACGCCGTCGCCGTAGAGAAGGCCGTGGTCAAAAACCGACACCTTCGCTTCAGATTCGTCCACCAATTTACCGTCGAGCCAGATTTTCATGTGAGATTCTTTGGCAAGGGTAGGTGGAAGCCCGCGCGTGGCAAGCGGGAGATTGGAGAATGTGGCGATGGCAGGACCCGGGGATCCTAACCACAGCGGAATCCGGCGGATGAGTTGGCCGTGAGGGAGGCATCGAAGCAACGCCAGGTAGGGCGCTACCGCCGGGAGCGCTGCCAAAGGGGAGCGAAAGAGGGGCCCGGGCGAGGTCGTTCCGGCTTCTTCCCGGACGGGTCTTTCTCATCCCCTTGGCCGGCGGCCCCGGCGGTGCCGCCCTACCTGCGCCGCGGCGCGAGGTCCGCCTCGCCAGGTTCCTTTAAACCTCAGCGCTCCCGAGGTTCAAGTTCCTCCGGAGGAACGGGCGCCGGTGGGCGGGTGGTGTAGGTGAGCGGGCCACGTTCACGGCGGGTCGCCTGCCACGCATTTTCCCCCGGCTCGGTTCTCTCGCCTTCCACCCGGATGCGGGTGGCGACGATCACGGGTCTCCCGGCGATTTCCTGGCGCACGCCATCCAACTGGATGCGATCGCCTTTTTCCAAATTCAGATCATCAAGGGTGGTTCCTGGGCCTAAATCGACCAGCGTGCGCTCGCCGTTGACCAGGTCCATCCGCACGATCAAGTTCCGGTCACGGGTGCCGGTGAGATTGACTTCGCGGAAATCCGCCACCCTGCCGACGAGGGTGACCACCTCATCGCGGACTTCGATGCGATCGGCGATGACGATTTGCCGGTCATCCACCCGTGCGGTGAAGCCGGTGACATCGATGTCCTGTCCTCTGCGCAGTTCCAAGTCCTCCGGCTCGCCGCGGGTGCCGAGGCTGACCATGCGGCTCTCTCCATCCTCAAGCCGGACCCGGATGAACGAATGCCGCTCCTGCTCGCCATCGGGGGTGTACAGGCTGATCCAGCGGATGTCATCGATTCTCCCTTGAAGCTGGATCGCGGGGGCCGTCCCGTCCGCCTCGACAAGCCTGTCGCGGGGCTCATCGATGGCGGCCCGCGAGTCCCGCCCGGTCATGGGAATGGCCGTGGACCAACCCACAATTTCGGGATCCCAGTAATAAAAAAACGGGGTGATGCGGGAAGAGGCCACGGTGGGAACGCCGCGGGTGTCGTGGGTCGCTCGGGAGGAAATCTCTGGGGCACGGGTGTCGGCATTTGGCTCAAACCACTCCTGCGGTTGATACCAAGGTTCGCGGTCATAGCGCTGGGCGAAATTCCCTTCCCACCCAAGCTCCGCGCACAAGCCCGATGCCACGCCGAGAAGGAGCCCTGACGAAACGGCAAACGCTGCGGACCTCACGGCGTGGCTGCTGGGCAAGGTTTTCATGGTGAAGGTGGAAAAGCACCCGTCATGCCGGGAAGAGGCCCCGCTTTTAACAATGCTTTTCCACCATCGAGAAGCCGCTTGGCCTCAAGGCTTGCGCGACCGGTGAGGGCGTAGCGGCAGAGGCAGCCTGAATCTCCGGCGGATGCCTCGGTCCGCATCCTGCAATCTTCACGCACCGGATCTTGCATCTTGCGCGAGCTAACTCGCGACAGAACAAGCGGCATTAACGGCGATGTCCAATAGCCGAAACTTGTTAGGTGCCTGCGCGAGGATGGCGGCGATCATCGCCTCCGATGCGCCCGATTTAGAAATAAATGCCGCGGCGCCGGCGTCACACATCGATTTGGCCGTCGTCGCATCATCCTGCACCGAAAGCCCGATGATCCGCGTTTGCGGCCAGCGGCGGTGAATCTCCCGCGTCGCCTCAATGCCGTTCATCCGCGGCATGTTGACATCCATCAGCACCACATCCGGCAGATGACACTCGACGGCGCTGATCGCCTCGATCCCATCCGCCGCCTGCCCGCAGACGCTTAGGCGGCTGTCGCCATCCAAGAGATTGGCGATGCCTTCCCGCACCATCGGGTGGTCATCGACGACCAGCACGTGGATGCGCGGGTCGCAGCCGGAGCCGGAGCCGGATTCCGTGACCGGGGTCACCAGAGGGGAAGTTAAAAGCTCAATCTGCCTTGTGGCCATCCTCCGGCTTCGTTGGTCCACAGGCGCATGCAACTCGACGCGGGTGCCTTGCCCGGGCGCGGAAATCATGATCATTTCCCCACCGAGTGCGATCAAGCGCTCGCGGATGCTGAACAGCCCGAAACCGCCGCTCTTGCGCCAGGTGCCGATGGTTTCCACGTCGAAGCCCAGCCCCGAGTCGGCGACGACGAGCTCCAGGCGACCATTCGCCTCCCGCAGCGTGACCTTGGTGCGGCTGACACCGGCATACTTCGCAACGTTGAAAAGCAGCTCGCGGACGCACTCGAAAAGCAGGGCCTTGGTGTCATCGCTCAGGCTCAGGGCGGGCTCCTTGCCATCGATCTCCACCTCGAGGTGGTGGCGTGTCTGCATTTCGGAAGCGAGCCAATGCAAGGCGGCGATGAGGCCGTCCTCATACAAGGCGGGCGGGCGCAACTGGCGCGTCAGATCGCGAGCGGCGTTTCTCGCCTCCTCGATCCATTTGGCGGCTTGGGAAATGGCCCGCGCTGCGGCCGTTTCGCTGCGGCTGGTTTCCGCCAAGCCAAGCTGCATGCTGGCGGCGACGAGCAGTTGCTGGAGGTCGTCGTGGAGAAGCGCAGCGAGCCGCTTGCGCTCGCGTTGCTCGGCCGATGCAAGCTCCGCGGCGAGCCTCTGCAGCCTCGCCGTCTGTTCCTGCAGCTCTGCCGTCCGCTGCCCGACCCGTTTCTCCAAGCTTTGGCTGAGTTCAAGCAGCTGCTGTTCGCGCTCATACAGGGCGAGTTGCGACTGGTGACGCTCGATGAGGTCGGCCGCTTGGCGGGCGAGCAGGTCGAGCAGTCGCAGCTCGCGTTGACCGGGCCCATGGGGCTTCTTCCAGTGGGTGGCGATGCTGCCCAGCAGTTTACCTGAACGTGAAATCAATGGCGTCCACTGGACGGCACACACGCCGGCCTTCGTGAGTGCGACGAGCACCGGACTCTCCGCAAGGCTGGAGAACTCCGCCAAGTCGGAGATCACCACCCGCTCGCCAGCCCAGATCCGCTCCGCGAATCCCCCGGTCTTGCGCCGCGAGCAGCGCTGCTCGAGTGCATCGGGGACCGCACCGAAGCCCTCGGAAACGAGCAAGCGCAAGTTCATGCCGTCCTCGTCCTCCGCCAGCCGCACAGCTCCCATATCCGCGCGGGCGATGGCGATGGCGGCTTGAAGGATATCCCTGAGAAGCGACGCAAAATCCCCTTCCGCGACCAGCCGCGCACTGATTTTCTGCAAACGCTGGCTGTCCACCAGCTCCCGCTCCAGCCACTCCCTCGACTGCTCGCGCGCAGTCCGGTCGCGGCAGATTTTGGTGAATCCGAGAGGCTTGCCGCAGCGGTCATGGATCGGCTGCAACAGCCCGGAGGCGAAAAACCGGCTGCCGTCCTTGCGCAGATGCCAACGCTCGTCCTCCGCCACACCGGACTTGAGAGCCTGCTCCATCTCCCGCAGCGGCACCTGCTTAGCCCGGTCCAGCGGAGTGAAAATCATCTCGACGTGCTGGCCCATCACCTCCTCCGCCTGATAGCTAAACAGCCGCTCCGCTCCGGGACTCCACGAGGTGATGGAGCCATGCAGGTCTTGCGCAAAAATCGCATAATCCTTGGCGGCCTCAAAAATCTGGCGCAGCTGCCGCTCGCTCTCAAACAACGCTTGCTCGGTGCGCGCCCGCTCCACCCGGGTCCAAATGCGGCCAGCCAGTCTCTCGAGCAACTCGATCTCATCCGCCCGCCAGACTCGCGGCCTCTCGTCATAGACCCCAAGCGCAAACCGCAAGTGCCCGTCCCGCAGCACCGGCGCGCAAATCAACGAGCGGATCGGCAGCGCACTGGATTTCACACCCCTCACCCGGCGGTCGCTCGCCGTATCCCGCACAACGAAAGTCTCTCCCTCACGCGCTGACTCATGGAACTCCTCCGTCGGGTATTCCGCCAGCGCCGAGAACCCAACCCCGTCTGGCAGATCGTCCCGCTGCCAAGCGCAAACCACCGGCATCTGCTCATCACTCTCAGGCATCTCCTTAACGGTGCATAGCGAGATATTCAAAAAATGACCGATACTCTCCGCCATGGCGTTCATGATCACCTCCGGGCTGCTCTCCCGGTTCAAATCCTGACTGACCGATGCCAGGAACTCCAAATTCATTTCATTCCGCTTGCGATGGGTGATGTCGTCAAAAAGAACCGCGATCCGGCGGTCACCCGCTTGGTCAATCCGGTAAGAATAAACCTCATACCAACGGTCCCAAGCCCGTTTCTCAAGCCCCACCGACTGACCGCTCACCGCCACCCCCGCGAGCAGCTCGAACCAGCTCTCGTCCAGCCCGTAAGCCAGCGCGCGGGCGGTCTGCCCGATCGGTCGATTGAACCCCGTCATCCGCTGAAACATCGGATTGCACTCGATCAGGCGGAAATCGAGTGCCGGGCCGTCGAGCAGCTCGACCACGCAAAAGCCTGCGTGAATGGCCCGAAAAAGCGTGCGATAGCGCTCCTCACTCTGGCGCAGCGCCGCAGCCGTCTGGTCGCGGGTGAGCGCGATGCTCGCGATGAAGCTACTGACTTTGATGAGCCGCTGCTCCCACTCCGTCCGCTCGCGTGGCTCGTCGAAGCACAGCACAAAACTCCCCAGCGGGATCCCTTCGGGACCATGGATCGGCTCCGAGACACAGGCCATCACGCCGTGGGCCAGACACACATCCCGCCACACCTCGGACCACGGACCGTCGAAGGCAATGTCGCCGCACGCCACCTGCTCGCCGCGAAACACCGCCGCCGCGCAAGTCCCGATGGCGTCTTCCGCAATCGGTGCACCTGCCAGCGCCTCACCAAATGACGCGGGGAAACCTGGAGTGATCGACCGCGGGAAACTGAGGCAGGATTTGTCCGCCAGCAGGATGCACGCCCTCGCCCGCGGGCTCAGCCGCGGGACTGCCAGGCAGAGGGCCGTCAGGCTCTCGGTCGTAGGCTCGCCCACGGCGATCATCTCCAGCAGCCTTCTCTGCTCCGCCAACAACTGCGCGACTTCATCAAGCTCAATCACGCCATTTTCTAGCACCCGATTTTCCCGCCAGTATATAGGTAATTCTACGGGCTTTGATGTAAGAGAACTTTAGACAGCAACATGCCAATCTCCGGCGCTCGCTTCACCTCACGATCCATCCCCGCGTGACATCATACACATACCAATCCTCGATCTTTTTCCGCGCCCATGGGTTTTTTCTCAAAAAGGTCAGGCTCGATTTGATCGTCGGGTCGAACAGGAAACAACGGATCGGAATGCGCTGGCTCATTTCCTCCCAACCGTGACGGTCCACGATCGCCCTCAGCACCGTTTCCAAGGTGATGCCATGCAAAGGATCGTTCGGGTGCGAGGGAGGCTGGCTCATGAGGACCGGACGCTAGCGGCGAGGATTGCCCGCGTCAAAAGCCAACTATCCGGGCACCGAACTTGCAGGGGTGCCCCGAATCGGTCAAAGCTCGCCCATGGAACGCGAGGATCTGCCACTTGACCGCCAGCTGCGGCAGGAAATCTTGTTTGCCCGCGAGAAAGTCTATCGCTTCGGCAAGGCGACCCCGCTCGAGCGGCTGGTGCTGGCAGGCCCCGGCCCGGAAATCTGGGTGAAACGCGAGGATCTCTCGCCCATCAAAGCCTACAAGTGGCGCGGCGCCTGCAACCGCATGGCCGCCCTGACGCGCGCCGAATCCCAGCGCGGCGTGGTCACCGCCTCCGCTGGCAACCACGCCCAAGGCGTCGCCCTCGCCGCCCGCACGCTCGGCATCCGCGCCCGCATCTACATGCCACGCTCGACCCCGCGCGTCAAACAAGCCGCCGTCACCCACCACGGCGGCGAGTGGGTCGAAATCCACCTCGCCGGCGACAGTTACGACGACGCGGTCGCCGCCGCCCGCGCCGACGAATCCTCGTCCGGGGCCATCTACATCCACGCCTACGACGACCTCAAGGTCATGGCCGGCCAGGGCACGCTCGCCGACGAAGTCGTCCTCTCCGGCCACGGCCCCTTCGACGCCGCCTACCTCCAACTCGGCGGCGGCGGACTGGCGGCGGGAGTTTCCTGCTGGCTGAAAACGTACTGGCCGGAAATCGAATGCATTGGCGTAGAAGGCAGCGGCCAAGCCTCGATGAAAGCCGCGCTCGCAGCCGGCCACCCGGTCGCCCTCGAAAACGTCGATCTCTTCTGCGACGGCACCGCAGTCCGGAAAGCGGGCGAGCTGCCATTTGAAATCTGCAAACACACGCTCAGCCGCGTCGAGACCGTGACCAATGCCGAGGTCAGCAGCGCCATGCGCGTGCTGTGGGAAGGCCTCCGCTGCGTCTCGGAGCCCTCCGGTGCCATGGGCCTGGCAGGCGTCCTGAAAAACCGCGAAAACCTCATCGGCAAGCGCGTCCTCATCGTCCTCTGCGGTGCGAACATCGATTTCCTCCAGCTCGGAGCCATCGCCCAATCGCTCGGCGACGGCACCAATACCAACCGCACCCTCCGCGTCCGCATTCCGGAACGCGCCGGCACGATGTTGGCCCTGCTCGACTCCTGTTTTGAAGGCCTCAACATCTCCGATTTCCAATACGGAAAAACCGGCGAGGAAGATGCCTGGCCCGCTTTCACCATCCAAGCCGACGACCCCACCACACTCGAGCGCCTGCCGGAAAAACTCACTGCGCATGGGTTCGCCTGGGAGGATCTCACCGGTGCCGTGGACATCGCCTTTCGCGCCATCCCACTGCGCGGCGACCTCTTGCAAAACCCAGCCTTCCTCCGCCTGGATTTCTACGAACGCCCCGGAGCCCTCCACGATTTTCTCGACCAACGCATCCGAGGCAATGCCAGCCTCTGCTATTTCAACTACCGCCAATCCGGCGAGCGCATCGGCCGCGCCTTGATCGGCTTGGATTTCCCCTCCCCCTACGAGCGCGACGCCCTGCTCATGACCCTCCCCGGCCACGGCGAGGGATACCGCCTCTGTGAACCGGTGGACGAAGCGACACGGAGGCGGCTGCTCGGGATTTCCTGAACTCAAGGAGTGTGGGCGTCTCGCCCACGCGCTTGCGGCGAAGGAAAAAGCGAAACCGCGGCTGAACAGGATTCACGCAGTAAATGATGGTGTTTTCAGGCTCCGGGCAGGATGCCCGGGCCACTGAGAGGAGCGTGGGCGTCTCGCCCGCTTGGCTGCGGCCAGGTGCAGAGCAAGCAACTGCTAAACGAAGATCCGTGCGGTTGGATGAGAGGCTCCGGGCAGGATGCCCGCCGCCTTTCCTCATCATCAGCCACGGCGTTTCCTCCACCGCGCACGCTTGTGAAATTTTTCACAAAGCACGCTTGCCGGGCCAGTGTTGCCTCGGCATATTCCCGCGCGAGCACCGCCAGATGATCTTCACACAAGCGTCTGGCGCTTTCATTTTGCCATGAGCGACACACCTTCGGCGACTGCGGAAATCACACTGCCCAAAGACCTTGCAGCCGAAAAAGGCATGGTCAACGTCCAGATTGACGGCGTTTGGCATCAATTCCCCAAAGGCACACGGATGATCGAGGCCTGCCGCCAAGCGCGCATCTCGGTCCCGCATTATTGTTACCACCCGAAACTCACCTCACCCGGAAATTGCCGGATGTGCCTGGTCCAAATGGGCATGCCACCCCGCCCCGCGCCCGGCCAAGAACCCCAGCGGGATGAAAACGGCTTTGAAACCATCGGCTGGATGCCTCGCCCGGTCATCGCCTGCGCCAACACCATCGGCGAGAACATGGGCATCCGCACCACCGGCGATCTGGTGGAAAAATGCCGCGAGGGCGTGATGGAATTTCTCCTCATCAATCACCCGCTCGACTGCCCGATCTGCGACCAGGCCGGCGAATGCCGCCTCCAGGAGCAATCCGTCCAACACGGCCGCGGCGTCTCGCGCTTCGTGGACATGAAGGTGAAAAAGCCGAAAAATGTCGATATCGGCCCGCGCATCCGGCTCGACGACGAGCGCTGCATCATGTGCAGCCGCTGCATCCGCTTCATGGACGAGGTCGCCGGAGATCCCGTCCTCGGCTTCACCCAGCGCGGCACCCACACCACACTCACCGTCCATCCGGGCCGCTTGCTGGATTCAAACTACTCGCTCAACACCGCCGACATCTGCCCGGTCGGTGCACTGACAGCCAATGATTTCCGCTTTCAAATGCGCGTTTGGTTCCTCAAGGAAACCCCCACCATCGACGTCAACTGCGGCACTGGCACCAACATCACCGTCTGGACCCGGGAAAACAAAATCCACCGCATCACCCCCCGCCAGAACGACGAGGTGAACTCCGCGTGGATGCCGGATTCCCACCGCCTGAATTTCCACTACATCGACGGCGACGCCCGCCTCACCGAGCCGCTCTCAAGGAGCGTGGGCGTCCCGCCCACGAGTTTCCAACCCATTGCCTGGCCTTCTGCCATCGCCTCCGCCGCCGCGCAGATCAAAACGTTTTCCGCCTCGGAAGTCGCCATCATCGCCTCGGGCCGCATGACCAACGAGGAACTCTTCCTCGTCCGCGCCCTCGCCGCCGAGATCGGCACCTCAGCCATTTGCCTCGTCCCACGCTTCGCCGAGGCCGACTCCCTGCTCATCGCCGCCGACCGCAACCCGAACACCACCGGCGCGAAACTCATCCTCGTAACCGAGGATCCCTTTGAGAAACTTGAAGCCATCCGCGAAGGCGTGCGTTCCGGCTCCATCAAAGCACTTCTCGTCTTCGGCGAGGACCTCATCACCGACGCCGGTTTCACCGCCGAGGATCTGAAGCAACTCGATTTCCTCGTCCAATCCAGCGTCCTCGCCAACCCCACCGCCGACGCCGCCCACTTCGTCCTGCCCACCGCCGCCTTCGCCGAAAAACGTGGCTCCATGGTGAACCTCTCCGGCCGCCTCCAGCGCCTCAACCGCGCTGTCGAGCCACCCGCCCTCGCCCGCGACGACTGGCAAATGCTCCGCGACCTCCTGCTCGCCCTCTCCGGCGACAAGAACGAGGCCCACCACATCGAGGACATTTTCAAAGCCCTCGCGGCAAGCGTCCCCGCCTTCAACGGCCTCACCCTCTCGAAAATCGGCCACCAAGGCACCTCGATCGTCGAAACTGGCTACCAAATCCCCCTCCTCGCCAACGAGCGCGCCCGCCAAGCCGCGGGGTTGATTAATGGGTAGGGTTAGAAGTTATTTGTTAAAAGTTATTAGGAATTCCATTTCATGCCCGACCTTCTTCAGATCGCCATCATCATCGCCAAAATCGTGGTAATCACCTTCATCGTGGTGTTGCCGCTGGTTCCTCTATCGGTTTATTTTGAGCGGCGCTTTTCCGCGGTCATCCAGGACCGCGTCGGACCCAACCGCGTGGGCATCCCGCTCACCCTGCTGGGATTTAAGAAGGACTTCCGCTTTTTCGGGCTCATCCAGCCAATCGCCGACGGCCTCAAGCTTTTCCTCAAGGAAGACTTCACACCCGACCACGTCAGAAAAGCGTTTTACTGGCTCGCCCCCGCGCTGACCGTCGTCCCCGCGCTCATCACCGTTTGTGTGGTCCCCTTCGGCTCGCCGATCACCCTGTTCGGCCACACCGAAAAGCTTGTCATCGCAGACATCGACGTCGGACCGCTGTTTGTTTTCGCCGTTGCCTCCCTCTCCGTTTACGGCATCACCCTCGCCGGCTGGGCATCCAACTCCAAGTTCCCCTTCATCGGCGGCGTCCGCTCCACTGCGCAGATGATCTCCTATGAAATCGCCCTCGGACTCTCGATCATCCCGGTGCTTCTCTTTTACGGTGATCTCAATCTCAGCACCATCGTCCAATACCAAGCGGACAACGGCTGGCTGCTGCTCCCACTCTGGAGAGATGGTTCCCTCGCCCTGCCGGACCTCAACACCGCGCTCTTCCTGATCCCCGCTTTCATCGCCTTCCTCATTTTCACCATCTCCATTTTCGCGGAGACCAACCGCATGCCCTTCGATCTCCCCGAGTGCGAAACCGAACTCGTCGGCGGCTATCACACTGAGTATTCATCAATGAAGTTCGCCATGTTCTTCATGGGTGAATACGCCGCTATGGTCATCGGCTCGGCGCTCATCGTCACCCTCTTCCTCGGCGGCTGGTCGATCGGATTTGGCATCGACCAATACATCACCGGCC
Source organism: Akkermansiaceae bacterium (assembly GCA_040880785.1). Classification (GTDB taxonomy): domain Bacteria; phylum Verrucomicrobiota; class Verrucomicrobiia; order Verrucomicrobiales; family Akkermansiaceae; genus Luteolibacter. Next base: position 31,179 of record JBBEEL010000003.1, read on the forward strand.
AGTGGTGGGGCGGATTCATCCACCTCGGCTGCTTCCTCACCAAGCTGATTGGTTTCATTCTCTTCTTCATCCTCGTCCGCTGGACGGTGCCTCGGTTCCGCTACGACCAACTGATGAAACTCGGCTGGGTGGTATTTTTCGAAGCCGCGCTGATCAATGTCTTCCTCGCCGCGCTGGTCATCGCCGCGCCTCAATTCGCCCCCGCCATCATCGGCATCGGAGCGGTCCTCCTTATCGCGGTGACAGCCGCGGTGATCTGGGTCGCCAAAGTATCGGAGGATCCACCAAGCGTCCTCCGCGCCTAATCACTTCAAATTTCCAATCTCCATGGCTGTCGTCAAACTCCAACGCCCGAAGCTCAACTTCGGCGAGAAAATCTACTTCGGAGCCCTCATCAAGGGCTTCTTCCTCACGCTCTCCCACGCCATCCGCTCGATGCGGGGGAAATCCGCCGGTGCCAAGGAACTCGGTTCCTCCGGCCTCGGCGTGACCATGCAGTTCCCCGAACAACGCTGGGACGACCACATGCCGGAATACTACCGCGGCGCGCCCGCCCTCGTCACCGACGAGCAAGGCCGCGAGCGCTGCGTTTCCTGCCAACTCTGCGAATTCATCTGCCCGCCCAAGGCCATCAAAATCGTCCCCGGCGAGATCCCGGCCGACGACAAATGGGCCAAGGTCGAGAAACGCCCGCTCGAGTTCGAGATCGACATGATCCGCTGCATCTACTGCGGCATGTGCGAGGAAGTCTGCCCCGAGCAAGCGATCTATCTCCGCAAAGACTACCTCATCACCGGCCTCAAGCGCGCCGACATGGTTCACGACAAAAAACGCCTCTACGAAATCGGCGGCGTCCGCGAAGGCCTCGTCAATAAGTGGAATGAGTTGAAGTAACTTTTGCGAGCACCCTAACTGGATTCATGTCTCCCGAACCCCAATCAATCTCATTCGACAGAGAGCGCTGGCAGCGTGCTCTGGCCGATATTTCAGAGGCATTGGGCAACGAAGGACCCGAACTCCAGTTATGCCTAATCGGCTCTGCTGCCTGCCTCTTCGGCGGCATGGACGGACGCACCTCGCGGGATCTGGATATTTGGAAACCCGCCAGTGACTACGACCTCTTGGAACTCAAAAGCGCCGTGGAATCGGCCGGCTTGCTCTTCGACCCAAAAGGCCATCTCGATCCCGAGCTTCCCTACATCCAAATCGTCGAGCCTGGCCTAACGCAAATCGGAGATTTCAAGCCAGTCCGCATCGATCGCCTAGGCAGACTCATTCTGCTTCGCCCCCCCATCGAGAACCTCATTGCAGCGAAGTTGATTCGCTCTGAACCGAAGGATATCGAGGACATCCAGTTTCTATACAAACTGCATCAGCCCGATCCCAACCGGATCAAACAAATCATCGAGTCGTTTCCCGCATCCGCCAGAGAACGTGCTGGGGAGAACATCATCTACCTGGAGATTTTGAAATGAACTCAACCTTTTCAAGAAACGATGAACTCCTCGCTAGAACTTATCTCGCGAAGCCGGAACTCATCACCCAAGCGATTCTCGACAGGCGCTGGAATGAAGTCGCAACCGTTATTTCCTTCGCACAAACAGACGCTTCGCGCGACTTGGCAGCCACAGACCCCGGCCTCTACCGCGAGATCAGGGAAAACGTCACCCGCTTCTACCTCCGCGGAGGAGGAGCACTGAACCTCGAAAAAATAGAATCCTTGGCCGCCCAAGCCCCTACCTCTAATCTCTAATCCCCAATGCCTTCCTATCTTTTCTGGCTCTTTGCCACCGTCATGCTCATCGGCGGCGCCGCGGTGATTGCCTTCCGCAATCCGGTTTCCAGCGCGCTCTCCGTTGTCACCTGTTTCGTCGGGCTCGCCGGTCTCTTTATCGGCCTGAGTGCCTTCTTTGTCGGAGTCATCCAGATCCTGGTCTACACCGGTGCAGTGATGGTCCTCTTCATTTTCATCATCATGTTGCTCGATCTCCAGGAGGAGAAAAGGCGCGCCAGCTCTTACATTCCCCTCGCCGCGGGCATCGCCCTTGTCGCCGCGTTCATGGTCCAGCTCATCGGTGTGCTCGGCCGCTCGCCGGACAAGATCGCACCGCCGCTCAACCCGGAAACCCTCACTGCCGCCGCCGCGAGCTTTCACCCGTCCACCAAGATCGCCACCACCCTCGCACAAGGCAAACTCCCCGACGTCCACCTCATCGGCCACACGCTCTTCACCCAATACAACCTACCACTCCAAATCCTCGGCGTCCTCCTCCTCGTCGCCACCGTCGGCGTCGTCGTCCTATCGAAACGGCAGGCTGATTAAAGGACATTGGATATTGGGGATTCGACATTCGTTACCTCGACCGCACGCCATCTTCCTAATCTCCAATTTCAAATCCCCAATCTCCATTCCATGGCCTCCCTCAACGACTACCTCCTTGTCTCCGGCTTGCTCTTCGCCATCGGCCTCGCCGGCGTGGTGCTGCGGAGGAACATCATCATCGTCTTCATGTGCCTTGAGCTCATGCTCAGCGCGGCGAACCTCACGCTGGTCGCCTTCTCCCGCTTCAACGTCACGCCCAACGGCCTGCCCGACTACAATGGACAAATGATGGTCTTCTTCGTCATCTCCGTCGCGGCCGCCGAGGTCGCCGTCGGCCTGGCGATCATCGTTGCCCTCTACCGCGCCCGCCAAACCATCCACACCGACGAACTCACCAGCTTGAAAGGCTGAGGAACATCGAACATCGAACGCTAAACATCGAACATCGAAGGAAGAGAATCTCAAGAACTTGAAAATCGCAAAATCTTCCACTGATCACTGCTCCTCACTGATCACTCCCCACTTTTCCTCATGACTCCCGCCTGGATCCTCCTCTTTCTTCCACTCGTCGTCGCGGCGGTGAACCAACTGGTGCTGCGCAAACACGCGCTGGTGCCGCTCGTTTCCACCGCCTCCGCAGCGGTCACTTTCATCCTCGCGCTGACGCTCCTGGGGAAGATAGAAACCGCCTCGTTCCCCTGGGCCACCATCGGCGATTTCTCCATCAATATCGGCCTCAAGCTCGATGCACTCTCCACCGGCATGATGATCGTGGTCACCGGCGTCGGCCTGCTCGTCCATATCTTCTCGCTCGCCTACATGAAGGACGAGCCCGCGAAAGCCCGCTATTTCACCGGCCTCTCGCTGTTCATGTTTTCGATGACCGGCATCGTGCTGGCGGACAATTTCATCATGACCTTCATCTTCTGGGAGCTGGTCGGACTGAGCTCCTATCTGTTGATCGGGCACTGGTATCAACGCGAAGCCGCCGCCGATGCCGCGAAGAAAGCCTTCCTCTGCAACCGCGTTGGCGACTTCGGCTTCATGGTCGGCATCCTCATGCTCTGGGGCATCACCGGCCACCTCGCCTTCGACGGCATGCAAGGCGGGCTCGCCGCGTTCCAAGCCGCCAATCCCGCCATCTTCACCGGCGTCCTCTCCGCCGCCGTGCTCTTCATCTTCTGCGGGGCCATCGGGAAATCCGCCCAACTTCCGCTCCACGTCTGGCTCCCGGACGCCATGGAAGGCCCCACTCCGGTCTCCGCCCTGATCCACGCCGCGACCATGGTCGCCGCCGGCGTCTACATGCTTTTCCGCCTCCAGGTTTCGCTTGGCGCGGAGGTTTTCATCGATCTGCCAGCCAGCACCGTCATCGCTTGGACCGGCGGCCTCACGTCGCTCGCCGCCGCGCTCATGGCCACCCAGCAGGACGACATCAAGCGCATCCTCGCCTACTCCACCCTCTCTCAGTTAGGCTACATGGTCATGGCCGTCGGCCTCGTTTCCGGCGAGGCCGGCATGTTCCACCTCTTCACCCACGCCTGGTTCAAGGCCCTGCTCTTCCTCGGTGCCGGCGCGGTCATCTTCGCCTGCCATCACCAGCAAGACATCTGGAAAATGGGCGGCTTGCTGAAAAAGATGCCGATCACCGGTGCCACCTTCGCCATCGGCACCGCCGCACTTATCGCGGTGCCCTATGTCACCTCCGGCTTCTGGTCAAAGGAGGAAATCCTCGCCGCCGCCTTCAACGGCAACAAATTCCTCTTCGCGATCGCGGTCTTCGTCGCCTTTCTCACCACCTTCTACATGACCCGTGCCTTCGTCGTCACCTTCCTCGGGAAACCCCGCTCGAAGGACGCCGACCACGCCCATGAAGTCACCCCGCTGATGTGGGTTCCGCTCGCGCTGCTCGCCGTGATGGCCGTGGTTTCCGGCTTCGGTTTTGTCGCCGGCCCTCTCAACGCCATCCGCCCGCCGCACGAGGCCAACGTCATTGTCCTCATCGCCTCGATTGGCACACTTCTTCTCGGACTCGCCGCCGGATTCTTCCTCTACACCGGCAAGGACAAGGACCCGGTCTCCATCCCGCTTTTCCGCAACCGGTTCTACATCGACCAGATTTACGAAAAAGGCCTCGTCCGTTATTTCCAGGATGCCCTCGCCGCCATCGTCAGCTTCTTCGACGAGTTCATCATCAACGGCCTGTTAGTTGGTGGCCTCAGCCGCGCCGCGGAATCCGCCGGCAATCTCTTCCGCAAGGTCCAATCCGGCAGCCTCCAGGGCTACGCCTTCGTCGTCGGCCTTGGCGTCATCCTCCTCGTTTACTTCACCGTGTTCTTCTGAAAACCGCCCCTGTCTTGTGGCGGGAAGATGGCCGAGGATGGGGATGGAAACTGAACCCGCAAGCCAACCGGATTTCAAGGGGACCAGATGCGCGCGATGGTGCGCCAGAGGATTTTGGACATCATTGCGCAAGAGGCCACGGATTTGTTGTGCGGTGTGAGTCACCGCGAGAATGGTGGCACTTGCCACCGCGCGGGCACGGAATTCGATGTCAAACCGGATTCTACGGCTTGCGAGAATATGTCACGTTTTCACACTGCTCCAGCTCAATGGGCTCAAGGATTTTTCCGTGAGTGCTGACGCTCTGCCACGTCGGGGGAGCTTTGGGGTGCTCGTTGCCACCAATGTTTAGACCTTTGGTCGAGGTGACGCGGATGAGCGGCCATGCAGAATCGATGATGCGGTTTCCTTGGATGGAAATATTTCGATGTGCGCCAGCCGCGAGCGGTTGACCGTTTCCACCGCGTGCCAGAATCTGGATGGGGGTTTGCAGGCAGCCTTCGATGAAATTGCCCTTCACGACCACATCGCTGGAGCTCGCCGCCTCCATCCACCAGAATTCGGGGGAAATCAAAACCGCGGCCATGCGGCTGTTGATGATCCGGTTTCCAGTAACTTCTCCTTTGCTGGCTTTGATAAGAATGCCGCGCGAGCGGTTGTGCCCGAAGTCGCAATCCTTGACTACAAAACCGTTGCCGACCCGCAGAGAAGCGCAAACCGCCGAGCCACCCGGTAAGACGATTTCACGATCCAGGGTGAGTGTATACCAATCGGCCTTTCCCGTAAGCAGTCCGGTCTTAATTTCCGGATTCAGACGGAGTTTGTTGATCAAGGTCTTCTCGTCCTCCGTGATCGGCGTGGGATCCAGCTCGATGTTTAGTGCCACCGCATCCTCCGGCCGCGATCCCACGTAGGGTAGAAATTCCACGAGATCGCCTGCGTTGATCTTGGGTTTACCTAACACCGCGATGCGCATCAGCTTGCCACGGCTGCCACTGCTGTAGTGATATTCCCCGTTGATGTTCACGCAATCATCGCCTTGAAAACGGGCGGTGCAACCAATGATGGCAGGACCCTTGCCGGCCCCCTTGCTGTGGAAGGCATCCGCATTGAGCGAACGCATGCGCGGCTGGTCACGCTTGACCGGATCGTCCACAGGATCGCGGCGATCAATCTTACAACGCAGATAGGTGGATCCTGTACAGTCGCGCTCTAGGAATCCGAAGCAAGGCGAGGCATAGAGCGTGATATCCTCCAATCTCACATTCTCGCAGCCAGTTAGAACGACGGCATGTCCGCCTGCACCTGCCGGAAATCGGTTGTTGGTCACCAGGATGTCTCCCACCTGCTCGGTGTCTTTCGCTTCTTGGAAACGATAGCCGTCCGCCTTGCGAATGCGGTAGCGGTGTCCGCCGAGGGCTTCGATGGTCTTATTCCAGTCGGCATCCCCGCGGCGCAGGTCACCGGTGGCGGGATCGTAAATTTGCACACGTCGTTTGAACTCGTTCTCAGGATAAGCGGTGGCGACCTCGAATTCCGTCCAGCTTTTGTCCGGTGCCATGGCGGTGATGGAACCTTGGGTGAAAGGCAGCGGATCGTAATCGATCGTCAGGCCGCGCAGCGTGACATTGGTGCATTGGGAGAAGTCGAGCGCCTGCACCGTCGAGGTGCAAACCAGTTCCACGTGATTGGCGATGATCTCGACATCCTTGAGATCCTTGAAAAGCAAATGCCCGCCGGGTGCCGCTTGCACCCGGTAGCGCCCTTGAGGGATCACAATCTTCTTCTTTCCCGCGGCAAGTTCAGCCGCGATCAAGGCCCGCAAATCAGCGGTCTGTTCGACGAGCATCACCTTCCCCGGAACGACTTCCGCTGGCGTCTTCACGGACTCTGATCCCTTGGCGGAAAAAAGCGAAAGTAACAATGCTGCAAGCGTCCGAATCAAGCTGTGATTCATTAAGGGAGTCATATAAGTGGAGGAATAAAATCTTACCGGTCAATCGATGCAACCATTCATTTCGAAGGTGTCGAGGATTGTGAGGAGGAAATCACTTTGGGTTCCTCCACTTTCACACGGTCGGAATCGACGATCTGGAAAAGCGTCCCCTCCTGACCTTCCGGCGCGGGATAGTCCCGGGTTTTCTCTAATCGATTGCCGGTGAAGGTCAGGTCATCCACCGAGTAGACTGAAAGCAGTGGCAGCGGGCTGAAAACGCGAAACAGGTTGTTTTCAATTCTGATGTTCTTGTTGTAGCGGCTCGTTTTCCTGAACGCCGGCGCGATGCCGGAGCCGACTTGAATGCAGGCGTTGCCCCAGACTCCATAGTTGCAGTTGTCGAAGGTGTTGTCGCGGATCAGGACGTCACGCACGCCAGCCTGTTCAAACCAGAAACGCGCGTCGCCCTCGAATAGAATCGCCGCGCCGGGGGTGTGGAAGGTGTTGCCCTCGATGACCATTTTACCACGCGATCCTAACAAAATTCCGCGTGCCCGGTTGCCCCGTATCACGCAGTTCTTGATGAGAACTTCCGCCGTGTTCGCGTTCGCGTCGGCGATGGAATCCCCCAGGGCGAGATTTTCCGGCAGGGAGGCTTCGGTCTCGACGATGGTGGTCTGCTTGTTGACCCGCACGACGGATTTCGCCACGGCGAAACCAAGCGGTGAGAGGCTTGGGCCGTGGGTGAGTTCCAGACGGGTGCCGGGTTTCACAAAGTCCACCCCGGCCTGCTGCCGATGGATCATGCGGACTTCGATGCGGTTGGGCGCGATGATTCGGGTGATCTTGGCATAGAGGCCGTGGATGTTGGTGGCGTCATCCTTCTGCTGTTCGAACAGGCAATCCTCCATCTCGATCCTGCCGCGGCAGTTGACGAAATGGGTAGCGTCGGCCGTGATGCTGATGATCCTTTTACCTCCGGGCGGCGGCGTCACCTTGATCCTGTTGAGGAACAGATCGGTGCTTCGCTGGGCGATCACGCCCATTCCGCCGCAGTGGTGGATGGTCACGCCGGACAAGCGGATGCCCGAACTGTCCTCGATCACAAAGCCTGGGTGATCACGAAATTTGGAGCCAAAGACCAGGATGTTTCCCGGCAACGCAGACACCTTGTCGATCGCCAACCGCACCTGCCGCCCGCCGATTTTGCTGGCGGCGATGCCTTCCCGCACGCCGTAGCGATCCTTCGCCATGAAGGCAGTCTCGTGCTTCTCGGGGTCGAAGGCGAGCAGGCTGCCGTAGGGATAAATCACCTCGCCGCTCTTCACCGTCGTCTCCGGCCCGCTTTGTTTTTTCCCGCTGGTAAACACCAACACGCCGTTGCGGATTTCGTAGGGAAATTCCTCGGAAATTTCGAGATCCACCGTGTCAGGTGTGATTGCCAGCACCCTCCCTTCCGAATGGAATGGGCGCCTGAAATCAAAGGACAGGTTCTTGATTGTGAGGCCTTGGGAGTTAGCAATCAGGAAGGGAACCATCGGCCCGTGGAACACAAAGGTTGCGCTACCGCCATCGATCTCGAGGTTGGTAATGCCCTCGAGAGGAAAGGCGATCCGCTTCAGGCCCTCGTCGTTGTTGCTGACAAAAAGGAATCTTTCCTCCGCACAGTCCGGCCAGAAATCATAGCGTCCCGGCGGGAAGATCAGCTTCGTGGCCTTGGTCCTCCGAACTTCATCGAGCGCCGCACGCACGCCGGGAGTGGCGTCGCCACCATCCGGCTTCGCACCGAAGAGTGTTACGTCGATTGTGGGGAGTTCTTTGGCTCCACAGGCCCCAAGATGAAGGAGCGATAGGAGGAAAAACCTGGCTAGCGGATGAACTCGCTTTCTTCTCTTAGTATTCATTAGAAATTCGTGGTGAATCTGATGTCTTTGAATTCCAACTCAGAGATGGGCTTAATTGTGCGGGGTGATGCCCGCAACCGTCGCAACGTTGAGGAGTCAAAGTCGTCGCAGCTCGTGCGTATCTGAGGGTTATCTTACGAAGCTCCTGCAAAAAGTCATTGGACTTTTGCGTCAACTTCTTGACCTTTTGCGTCGATCTTCATTGCCTGATTTTGTTGCTCTAGGCACCCCCTCACTAGAGCTCCATTTCTGAAGCCGGTTGTTGGAATCAGCGTATTATTCATTCATGTCCAGGTAGCCATCCGGACTGGCGCGGTCGGACAGGTTCCGGCCGCTGCGGTCACCCAACCCAAGTTTGGCAGTTAGAAATTAAAAATGGCCAAAATACCCCCTTTTTTGCCACTTTTTTAATCATAACTCGTTCATCAGCAGTGTCATTCAGATCGATATGACCGTGGACGAGTCCACCCAACAAGTGACGGGGCTGACATGGGAATACCGGCCCCGGGAGCACCGACGTCCTCGTCGGCCCTGGGAACGCTGACGTCCTCGTCGGCGCGTGAATGAGGTGCCAATGCCACGTCGTTCACGGCCTCCCCATTGGCTTCCTCATGCGCCGTGCCGACGAGACGTCGGCGCGCCCAGGCCGATCGAGTTCTGCGAGAGCGGCCCGGTTTTAAGGATTGCTGCTGCCGATTTTTCGAGCCGTGTGGGTTCGATAGACGGTTCCGCAGCGGTCTCCGCACCCCGTCTCGCCCTGCCCACCGCAGGTAGCCTAACATTAATTTAACGTCGGTTATTTGGGACTGACCCTTAGCGGCGGGTGGCCCCGCGGCTTCCGGCACCCGCGGCTTCCGGCATGTCGGCTTCCGGCATTGCTCTTTTTTGAAATTCTGCCATTTTTGCGACGCGATGCGGATGAAAATTCTAAAAGTTGCCAAGATCACTGCCTGTCTTGTGGCGCAGATTTTCGTGAGCTGTGCACCCAGTTACACGCTGGTGAGTCACCAATCGGCAGCCGGCGCGAAGGGTGAGCCTTTCGGTTATCGCAAGTGGATTTCCCCGAAAAAAGAGCCGGATGTCGTGATCATCGGCATCCACGGCTTTTGCGGCGCGTCCATCGACTACGACAATCTCGGCAAGCACCTCCTCAAGCGCCAACCGCGCACCGGCCTCTACGCCTACGAAGTCCGTGGCCAGGGCAGCGATCCGATCCACGCGCGCCGCGGCGACATCGGCGATCCGAAGGACTGGTATCGCGACCTGTTTGCCTTCACCCAGCTCGTTCAGGAACAGCATCCCGACGCGAAAATCGTCTGGTTTGGCGAGAGTATGGGGGCGCTCATCGCCTCGCACGCCTGGTGCGAGGCCCCGACGGACGATCCACCCTGCGACGGGCTGATCCTCTCCTCACCCATCGTCCGGTTCCGCGATGACATTCCGGCGTGGACGCCGCGCCTGGTGCAGGTCGCGGCCAGTGCGCTGCCGCTGGCCCGGATTTCCTTGGACACGCTGGCGGGCGGACAGGAAGTGCGGATGACCCAGACATCCACTCACTCCGAGCAGGTGAAAGGAAACTCCTACGACATCAAGCTGCACACGCTGCGATTGATTGGCGCGTTGACCCGCCACATCGAAGAGATGAATCACTGCGCCACCCGTTTCCGCGCGCCCGTCCTCGTGCTGCACGGCGGCAAGGACTATTTCAACACCGACTCGGACGTCCGCGGCTTTGTCGCCCGGATCCCCGCCGGCGTTTCCCAAACCTATCACAACTACCCCGAGGCCTACCACCTGCTGATGTATGACGAGAAAAAGGAGGCGATTTTTCGCGATGTCGAGCGCTGGCTGAATCAGCTGCGCAAGGACCGCTTGTGAAACTATTAGGTGGAAATAGTCGGAATTCGTCTTGACGCGATGGATTGCCGAGCCATTCTCCGCGTCCCGCAACCCCGAAAAATTTTTATCATGGCACGCATCTGCAGTATCCGAGGAACCCGAGTCCGCTCCGGTGGAAGAATTCACCGTTCAGGTTTGGCTAAGAAAAAGGGCGGTATCGGTCGTCACGTCACGAAGGTGGTGAAGCGCACCGTTTCGCCGAACCTCCAGACCAAGCGCATCTGGGTGCCTGAGCTCAACAAGTTCGTCCGTATCAAGCTGAGCTGCCGTGCGCTCAAGACCATCAACAAGAATGGGGCTTATGCGACGCTCAAGAAGGCTGGGATCGTCTGATTCCTCTTCCCGCACCAAATTCATTTTAAAAACAGCCCGGTGGTGACACCGGGCTGTTTTGCGTAGGTTGGTAGGATTTCACCCGCGCTCTTCCACAAAATCTTCCCGGCGCCCTTCCAGAATGCGCATCGCGAAGTGGCAAGCCCACGCCGTGAGCCCCAGCGCCAGCAAGGGCAGGATCCCGGACTTTAAGGAGTCCCCGATCCCCCACGGATGCAGCACATGCCCGTCAATCGGCCGGTGAAGCAGGTTAAAGCTCTTAAACGCCACGATCCACCCGGCGTGCAAGCCGATGGCAAACCACAAGCTCCCCGTCCGCAACCGTGACCACGCCAGGATCATCCCGATGCCAAATAAGGTCGCGAAATCCGTGATGAAAAACAAGGGGTCGGTGAAATGAAGCAGGATCTTCCCCACCAACTCGAAGCCCGCCAGCGGTGCCCCCGGATCCGCGACCACCGAGCCCTTCGGCGGCGATAAGAAATGCACGAACGCGAAAAACAACGAGGTTCCGACGCACGCCGCAAGCGGTTTGGCAAACTTCAGCCACAGGCCTAAAATCAACCCCCGGAACAACCACTCTTCCAAGGGCGCGGCGACCATGGCAGGGATCAACGATTTCCTCAAAAAATCCCCCAAGGGCGGCGGAGTCGCCCGCGCCACGAAGGCCCCGGATGCCTCCAACAGCATTCCCAAACCCCACAAAAAACCCGCCGCGATCCCGCATCCCACGGCGCACTGCACCAGCACCGCCTGCCACCCCAGCCGCCGCAATGGCTGCCCGACGGCCGCCCCGGAACGGGCCCGGATCACCCGCACCCGCCGCAGCAGGAACGGCAAACACACCAGCACCGAAATCATCAGCGACCGGCTGAAATAGCGCCCGATCTCCCCGTTGCGCGCCGATCTCCCGAAGCTCTCCAAAATCCGCGGCAGTGCCTCCGCCTCCGCATAGCTGCCGAACGCCTTCCCTCCCTGATAGAGCCACGGCACCAACGCCGCGGCCAGCACCAGCGCCGAGAAGATCCACAACACGGCCGCGCCGGCCTCCGATTGGAAAAAGCGTTTCAAGACATTTCTTCTGGATGATCCCCGTGCGCTTGTCGAGCGGCGCTTGGGGTGCCCCCCAAAAAAACGGCGGCCTGCCCGCAGTTGAAGTGACTAAAACCTCTTCGATTTCACCACGCGCTCCGGACGGCTGCGGGCAGAATATATCCCACGCCACGGTGGCGCGGGCATCACCGCCCGCGTTCGAGCGCGTCCATTTCCCGGCGCAGGTGATTTCGCAAGCGCTCGATGTCAGTGAGGTGCCGGAGTGACCGCTCCTCGCCGCCGCGGTCGGGCCGCTGCTGCGGGGCGGCTCCACGCGTTGCGAGACGCGGCGCGTTCTTGATTTCGTCGCTTCTTACCTCGGCCACCGCGGGATCCACCGTCGGCTGTTCGAGCAGCTTGATCACGGCGGCGGACGGCATGATAAATGAACGGGTGCGGTCGGCACGGGCCATGGTGATGCCCACCACGCGACCCTGCAAATCCACCACCGGGCCGCCGATCTGGTTCGGCTTGGGACGCATGTCGGTTTGGATCACCCTTGTGAACGCGCTGCGCACCTGGCTGATCGGGCCGCCCATCCGCTCCATCTGCTGGAGCCGCGCGCCGAACATCTGTTCCATTTTCGGGCGGTTACCGAGAAGCACGTCCACTTGCGTTTGTTTGCCTTTCTCCTCGATGGTCAAGGGGATGGTCGTCCCGGGAACCGTCCCAATGAGGGCGTTCTTCAATTCCAGCAAACCTGAAATCGAGCGCTCGGCGACTTTCAAAATAATCTGTCCGGGCCGCAGGCCGGCGGCGGCGGCGCCGGAGTCCTTGGCCACCTCGGCGATTTTCACTCCTTGACCGGCATAGCCGAGCGCTCCGGTGACGCCGAGATACGCAAGATCCGTATCGCGGAGATTGCGCTCGAGCACGCTGACCACGCCCCACGCGGCGAGGCGGCCGTCCGGCTGCGGCGCGGCGAGGAAGTTTCCCAGCTTGGGGCTTTCCGTCGACCAGCTCACCGGCTTGAGAGGAAGCCCTTGGATTTGCAACACCGCGAGATCCTCGGCTTCATAAACTCCGATCAATTTTACCGCGCGGCCTTCGTTGCCATCATCCACGCGGAGCTTGTCCGTTGCGTTGGCGACCTCGCTCCACTTCGTTAGGATACGCGAGCCGTCGCCGACGACCGTGCCATAAGCCAGCCGGCGGGAACCGGACCAGACGCGGACCGTGGACTTGGCGGCATCAGTTAGGGCGGGGGTGATCGCTTGGTTGAAGGCCTCGGCCTGGCTTTCGACCACCCGCCGTTCTCCTGGCAGCAACAATGGGATATCACTCTGCGCATTGAGCAGGTGAGGCAGCGCAAGACAAAGAAGGAGATAACGGATAGATCTCATTGATGAATGTTAACTGGATTTTGAATTTAAGTTAGTTTTATCAACTCATTCAGATTCGAAAAGTGTCTCCCGTCGCGCAAGCACAATATCTAGCATAAGCGTCCGTCTGTCCCGCAGGACTTGGAGTTTCACCTGGTCACCCGGTTGCTTTTTCGCCAATACTTGCAGCAATGAGTTGCCATCGTGGATGGAGTTGCCGTCGAGTGACTGGATCACATCGCCCACCCGCACGCCGGAGGCGGCGGACGGCGAGTTCGGCACCACGCTTTCCACCGGCACGCCTTTGCCGCTGCGCAGCAGTCCCATCTCGATGCCGAGCACGGGCATTTCCGGATTGGCGAATGGGTTCATCGAGAGTTTACCCCAGGCCTCGCCGGCCTGCATCCGGTCCCAGTCATCTTTGAAACCGTCGATGCCCGCGTGGTTGTTATTGGTCAGGGAAACACCGATCGAGGAGTTGATCCCAACGATTTTCCCGTCGAGGTCGAACAAGGGTCCGCCCGAGTCACCGCCGATCAAAGTGCAGTCGGTGGTCAGGAAATTCCCGGGTCCCTTGGAGACCACGCGGCCGAACCTAACAGGTGGTGTTCGACCCGCGTCAAAGCCGGCGGAGTGGCCGAGTGCGAGCACCCAGTCACCGGCCTGCAGCGCTTTGGAAGCGCCCATGCTGACACATGGCCAAGGACCTTTGCCGACGATTTGCACCATGGCGATGTCCTTGGAATAGTTCGCACCGAGGACTGTTCCTGGCACTTGTTTGCCGTCGTTGAAGACCACGAGAATATCATCGGCGCCTTGCACGACGTGGGCGGCGGTTAAAATCAGGCCGTCGGCGGTGGTGATCACACCGGATCCCGACGACCCGGTTTTTTCCGAAAGCAGGGCCACGGTGGCTCCCATCACCCGGCTGGAAACTGCCTCGACCTTCGCCTCCAAAGCCACGAGATCATTCAGATTCCTTACAGGCTCAGATGCTTGCGCGAGCCCGCCGAAAGGCGCTAGAAAGAGGCATACGCAAGCGAGGGGGATAAAAGATGATTTCGCTCTCATAAATATAGTGGTTATACCGACACGATGCTGCGGGTTTGTCTAAGGCGATAATCAAGATGGATCGTCGGCCAAGCTTCGCTTATCCTTGCCACGAAGATGCCAAAACGCAACCCGCAAGAAGCCAAGCGCCGCCGCCAGGACGCACCCGCCAGCGCTCGGTCGCGAGGCCCGGGTGCGGTCTCGATTCTTTTCTTCTGGCCGTTCCACTTGTTCAATCTGGTGACCCTTCCGCTGCGTCAACCGCTCAAGTTCCTCATCCGGCTGGTCGGCCACCCCGCCGTCGCCTGCCTCTATGTCGGTGCTTTTCTCGCCCTAATTTACGGTTTCCGGGCCCAGCGCTACGACCTTTCCAAGATCCATGCCATGCCCGAGCGCTCGATTATCAGCGACCGCCTCGGCGAGGAAATTGGCCGTATTCATGGCGAAAAGCGGTCGATTGTGCCACTTGCCCAAGTATCAGAGGATTTCCGCAAGGCCATCCTTGCCCGCGAGGACGAGCGCTTTTATCGCCACGGCGCGATCGATCCCATCGGCATCATCCGCGCGGCCCTGAAGAACATGCAGGGAAAAAGGGAGGGGGCGTCCACCCTCACCCAGCAGCTCGTTTCCGATATTTTCCAGCTCAAGCTCGGTGAAAAACGGGGCGACACCCCCCGCCAGCTTGACCGCAAGTGCTTGGAAATCGCCATCGCCTTCCGACTCGAGGCGGGTATTGAAAAGGACGAGATTCTGGAAGCCTACATCAACCAGATCAACTGGGGCCGCCAGATCAAAGGCATCGGCGAGGCGTCGCGGATTTATTTCGAGAAACACCCGTCCGAGCTCACACTATCCCAGTCCGCCATGCTCGCCGGCATCGTCCGCGGCCCGGATTCCTTCAATCCGTTCAGGTCAATCGAGGCCGCCACCCGCGAGCGCGGGACCACTCTCGACCGGATGGTCGCCGCCCGCGCCATCACCGCGGAGCAAGCCGCCGCCGCCAAACGGGAGCCCATCGAGGTCCGGCCGGAGTGGCGGCGCGAGGCGCAGGAATCCTACGCCATGGACGCCATCCGCCGCGACCTCGAGATCATTCTGGAGGAGGAAAACATCGTGCTCGGCGGGCTGAACATCATCACCACCATCGACCACCGGATCCAGCAAAAAGCCGAGGAGGCGCTGGAGCAAAAACTCCGCGCCACCGAGCGACTTTCCGGCTACCCCCACCCGACACGCTCCGCTTGGCAACAAATCCCTGAGGCACAGCGCAAAACCCCCGAATACCTCCAGGGAGCCGCCGTCGTCATTGAAAACCGCACGGGGGCTGTACTCGCCCTTGTCGGAGGCCGCGACGCCAACGAGTCCCGCTTCAACCGCGCCACCCAGGCACGCCGCCAGATCGGCTCGATTTTCAAGCCCTTCGTTTATCTTGCCGCCTTCGACAGCGGCCTGCGCCCGGACACCAGCATCAGCGACGGCCCCATTCAGAGCGGCGAAATCAAGGGCGGCGGCACTTGGCGGCCGCAAAACGCGGATGGAAAATTCGGCGGTCCGCACCCGGTTTCCTACGGCCTCATCCGCTCGCGCAACACCATGTCCGTGCGCGTCGGCAACTACGCCGGCATTCCGCGGGTCAAGGAAGTCGCCCGCATGGCCGGCTTCACCACGCCCGTGCCGGAAAATCCTTCCTCCTTCCTCGGCTCGTGGGAGGCCTCGCCATGGGAAGTGGCCACCGCCTACACCATGTTTCCCAACGACGGCACCCGCTACCGGCCCTATCTGATTTCTGAAATCAAGGACCGCGAGGGCAACATTCTTTACGCCACCCCGCCGCTGTCTTACCCTGCCGCCAAGGCCGGTTCCGCCTGGTCGGTCTCGCGCATCCTCCACGAGGTCGCCACCCGCGGCACCGCCGCCTCGGTCACTCGCCTCGGCTTCGACAAGCCCTGCGGCGGGAAAACCGGCACCACCAATGATTTTAAAGACGCCTGGTTCGCCGGCTACACCTCCACCCTCACCTGCACCGTCTGGGTCGGCTTCGACCGTCCGAAAAAAACCGTGCAGGGTGGCTATGGCTCCACCCTCGCCCTGCCGGTTTGGGTGGATATCATGAAAACCTCCGACCGCCTCGGCTACAAGGCCGGCAAACTCAACAGCAAGGTCAACCTCGTCAAAATGGAACTTTGCCGCCACTCGGGCAAACGCGCCACCGCCGGCTGCCGTACTGCCGGCACCCATTACATCGACGAGGTTCCCGCTGACATCGCCCTCCCTGACAACGACCTGTGCCCGATCCACCCCGCCCGCGCCCAGCTGGTGGACGAATCCACTCTTGCGCCCGCCGCCAGCGCTCCGCTCCGCGCGATCCCGGTGGAGCAAGACGCCCCGCCCCCGCGGGCCTTGCCCGTCGAGTGAACGAGGTGCGATGATGCCTGCGGGGTCAAAGGCGTCGGATGGAGAAGGAGGCTTTTTTCAGTTGCAATCCCAGCTGCCCGCCGCCGTGCCCTCGCGTGGCGGATCAGCGCTTGAAGCGCGCCTCGTATTCCCGGTGGAGGCTCACGTGGCGGCGTTCCAGCTCAGCGATTTCTAAAATTTCCAACTCTTCGCAGGAACTCACGGGTTGGCCCAGAAATTCCTCCAAAGACTGGATTTTCCCCACCCACAGTCCTTGGGAAATACCTTGGGAAATACCTTGGGAAATACCTTGGGAGATGCCTTGGGAGATGCCTTGGGAGATTAATTTTTCGGCGACAGACATGGTGCTCTTTTCAAGTTCGGGATTGGTTGAGAGACTAGTGTAGATCGCCTGCACGTCAAGGTCGCTATCGGAATAGAGCGCGTAGAGCAACATCTTGCCGAGCAGACTTTCGGGAAGTTCATGCGCGGAAAATCCAGCGAGCCATTGGAAAAAGCGCAGCAAATCCTTCTGCCGGGCGAGCTTCATCAGCTGGAGGACGACTTGCATCCGCG
>JBBEEL010000004.1:0-8834 GCA_040880785.1 Akkermansiaceae bacterium
TCAAGAAACTGCCGGCCCGTGGTGATCACATCGTTGTGCCGTGCGGAGGCCGCGTAGCCGTCGATCAGCTTGAGCATGACCTCCGCCCGCCGGGGATGGGTGGCTTGGGAGCGGGAGAATTTCGATGCCGTGCGGATCAGTCCGAAGACCTGCCCGTCCTCCCAGTAAAGGTCGATGAGATCGAGCATCAGGGCAGCTCCGGCGGGAGAGGTCTCGGCGGATTCCTTGAGGCGTGACTCAAGGGCCACCGCCTCGTCCGCCGGAGCCGCGGAAAGCGACAGACCGAGGGTGATGGCGAGGGCGGCGGTTAGGAGAATTGTTTTCAAAATCCGGCGGTGACGAGGGCTTGGACGATCTTGTTGGCTTCCGGGGCGATCGGGCTCTCGGGAAAGTCGTTGATGAGTTGTTCGAAGCGGCGGCGGGCTTCGGGTTTGCGGTCGAGCTTGAAGAGACAGCGGCCGTAGTTGAAGAGGATGACATCGAGGAAATTCGCGTCAGGGTAGTCGGAGAGAACGTTTTCGAAGACATCCACCGCGCGGGCGAAGTCTTCTTTCTGATAGTAAAACGCGGCCATTTTCGCCACCGCATCGCCAACACGCCCGGAGTCCGGGAATTGGTCATAAACTCCCTTGTAGGCGAGGAAGGCCTGCTCGAAGAGCTGCGCAGCCTGGTTGCCGGAGGCTTTTAGCGCCATCGCCTCGTAGCACTCGCCGGTGAAAAACTGGCCCTCGCCCTTGAGCGGGCTGTCGGGGAGTTTGGCGATGCTGGAGTAGAGGCTGATCGCCTGCGTGTAGTTTTCGCGTTTCCTCTCGACGTGCGCCTGTTGGATCATCGCCTCATCGATAAAGGCGCTGGTAGGAAACTCCGCGAGCAGCCGACGGCTCATGCCGAGCGCGAGATCGAGCTGGTCCATGGCGAAGTAGATGCGCCAGAGTTGGACGTAAGTTTCTTCCAACAATTGACCGCCCACCGCGCGGGATTCATCGAGGATCTCCTCACAAACATCGAGCGCCTCTGCGTATTTGAGATCCGCTTTGGTGTTGAGGCCGAACTCTTTGTAATGGTTGCCGACTTCCGTCAGCGCGGAGGCGGTGCGGAGGCGGGTCTTGAGACTCAGTTCCGCATCGGTGATCTCGGTGCGGGTGACGCGCATCTCGCCGAGGTTCCCCTCGATGATCCGCGCCTCGGTGGAACGGATGACGGGGTGGTCACCGGAATGGACTTCATCGAGATAGGAGAGGCGGATGATCTGCCCCGGCTCTCCGGTGATGCTGCCCTCGGACGTGCCAAGCCGAAGCGGGATGAACTTGCGGAAAACCCCGGGCTTTTCGGATTCACTCAGCCTAACGGGGGTGGAGCGGACCATCAGCAGTGGATCAACGCCGCTTCTGATATTCTGGACATCGGCTCCCTCGGGCAGCTCGTCGCTGGCGACCGTTTTCGCAATCTCGTCGTCGATTTCATCCGCGGTTTTCTTTCTGAAAATCTGGATTTGGGCTTCGAGCGTATCGGTGCCATCGGTGAGATTCTTGTCGGCGTCGGTGACTTCGAGGTGGAGCGGCTTTCCGATAACGGCGGCTTGCAAGGGTTGCTGGTAAGAGCCGTCGGTGATCCGGGCGATCCCGTTTCCGACGACCCGCACCTCGCTGACCCGCTTCGTGTCGAACTCCTTTTCGGCGGTGTGGGCGTCGGTGTAGGTGATGGTGATCTTGTCGCCGCCACGCACTTCGAGGGTGGAGTTGTTAGGTTCGATGGTGGCTGCTGTGGTGAGAATGCTACCGAGTGCCATGCGCGGGTGGCGGCCGATGAGATCGCAGAGGACAGTTTCGGTGTCGCCGCTGGCCGTGGTGCAGGTCACCTCGATTTGCGAGCCCGGAGGGAGGATGGCGAAATCCAAGTCATCGATCCTGATGTAAAGCCGTTTGCCGGCCTCGACCTTTTCCGAGGTGCTGTCGTTGAGGGAAACTGCGGTGCCGACTTTTTCCAGCGCGTCGATCGCGCGGCTGTAGTGGCCGAGTTTGAAATGGCCAAGGCCGATGTAGTAGTAGGCCTCATTGACCAAGGGCGATGTCGGGAAATTTTCGATCACGTCGCGCATGACGGTGAAGCACATGCCGTAGTTTCCAGTCTCGTAGAAGCAGGAGCCGGTGCTGAAGAAGGCATAGGCGCGTTGCTCGTCGTCCTCGTTTCCTTCGTTGGCCGCCGCTTGGTAATGGGCGCGCGCCTTGTCGTAGTCCCGGGTTACCTTGAGCAGGTGGTCACCGAGGCGGAGGTGCGCCTCGAAGCGGATTTGGCTGCGCGGATAGCGTTCGACGACGGATTCCCAGATCTCCAGAGCCTTTTCATTCTCCCCGAGTTCCAGCCGGGCCTCACCGGCCTGGAGCAGCTTGCGGGCGGCACGGTCTTCGATGATGGAGCCGCGTTCGGCTTGTTCCTCCTGGGCCGGAGATAGGCTGATGAGGAAAATGGAGAAGAGAAAAAGGAACCACAGATGGACGCAGATGGACGCAGATGGGGAGAAGAGGAAGCGGGATTTCTTGTTGGAAAAAATTCGCGGAAATTCGCGTGCATTCGCGGTGGGGATCTTCATGCGAAGAGTTCTGTGATGGGCGTGGCTTCCTGCCGGATGAGTCGCATCGGGCGGCCTTGGGGAGTGATGATTTCCTTTTGCAGATCGATGCCGAGGGCATAAGCGAGGGAGGCATGGAGATCGGGCACATTGACGGGGCGTTCGGCCGGTTCCATGCCGTCCTTGTCGGAGGCTCCGATGAGGTTGCCGCCCTTGACGCCGCCGCCGGCCATCATCGCGCTGAAGCAACGCGCCCAGTGGTCGCGCCCGCCGCTGTCGTTCACGCGGGGGGTGCGGCCGAATTCGCTGAGGACTACGACGAGGGTTTTGGCTAACATGCCGTTGGCTTTGAGATCTGACAGCAAGGACGCGATGGCCGGATCCATGACCTGGCCGTGGCCGCGCATCGCCTCGAAGATATTTCCGTGGTTGTCGAATCCGCCGCGGTTGACTTGGACGAAACGCACGCCTTTTTCGACAAGACGGCGGGCGAGCAAGGCACCGCGTCCGAACTCGGTATTGCCATAACGCTCGATGGTCTGCGGTGTTTCCTCGTCGATCTCGAAGGCTTTGAGGGCGGGACTTTCCATCAGGGCCACCGCGTCCTTGAGAGCGATTTGGGAGGCTTTCATTTCCGTGGCACCCAGGTTGCCGGAGAGGCGCGCGTTCATTTTCTCGAGGATCTGGAGCCGCTGCATTCCGCGGGCATGGCTGATGCCTTCCGGGAACGCCAGATAGGGATCCTTTTCGCCCGGGCGACCGACGTAATAAGCCTCGCACTGCTGGCCGAGATAACCGGCGCGGGCCGGCTGTCCGCTGATGCTAACGAATGCGGGAAGATCACCGAGCGGCTCGCGCTCATGGACGACCAGCGAGCCGAAACCGGGATGAAGAATGTTAGGTGACTGGTTGAAACCGGTCTGGAGTTCGTATTGGGCGCGGCCGTGATCGCCGTTGATTCCCGCGATGGCGCGGATCAGCGTGGCGTGGTGCATCTGCTTGGCCAGTTGCGGGAAAATTTCTGATATCTCCATTCCGGGCACGGAGGTCTTGATCGGATTGAACTCGCCCTGGGTTGGCCTGCCGGGTTTCGGGTCCCAAGTGTCGAGATGGCTCATGCCCCCGTCGTTCCAGAAAAGAATCACATGCTCCGCGTGGCCCCTGCCGGGGAGCGACTCCGCGAGCAGGCGACTGATCGGCATGCCGAGCATGGTTGCGCTGAACATCTTCAACATCCGGCGGCGGGTGAGTTGGTAATCGGTGCAGGACATGAGTTGGCTAGGTTTCAGTTTTCAGGAAAGAGATGTGGCAAGCGCGGTTTTACGGGATGAAGCGGAACTCGTTGCTGTTGAGGAGTGCCCAGCGGAGATCCGCCATGCCTTGGAAGGGATCGGTGCCGAGGATGGCTTTGGCTTCGGTGGTTTCCGCATCGGTCGGCAGGCGGGTGAGGATTTCCAAGTAGGCGTGGGTGATGGCCCTGTCGGGATCCTTTTTAAGAATCGCGTGGATGGGTTCGAAAGGGCCGACGCGTGAGGCCTCGTGGGTCATGCGGCCGTTGAGCATCATCAGTTGCTGGCGCATGGATGAGGAGGGATCGCGGAACTCACCGAGGCCGATGCGGTTCGGTTGGCCGAAGACACGCAGGAAATGCGCGGGAGGAGCCGGGCTGGCCATGCGCATCGAGCTGTCGAAGCGCGGGTTGTCATCGATGGTTTCGACGACCTTTTCCAAGGTGTATTGCATCGTCCGGCTCTGCGTTTCTTTCATCATGGCCGCCGTTCGCTCGGCTTCGATCTGCTGGTTGGATTTCTGGCGCATGGCCTCGATCTCCGCCGTGTCTTGGGCGGACGCGAGTTTGGTGAAATCGAGCTGCAGTGAGGATTCGAGGTCGTAGCCATCGGCGCGCATCGCGGGTGTGGTTATGGAAGGTGCCATGGCCGTGTCGGCTGCGCTGGTTTTTCCGGTGGGGATCCGGATTTCTCGCGTGATCTCCCGGTTGTTGGCTCCCGCGGGCCATTTATAATCGAGGAGATGGCCAGCCACGTTGATGCTGTCGTAGAGCGCCTCGCCCAGCATTCTCCTAACAGGCGCGGCTGAGAAATTCCGTTCGCTCGCCTCGCGGCGGGTGATGGCGAGGTCCGCTGGGGCGGGGGACCGGGAATAGGCTTCAGTCAAGACGATCATCCGGACCAGCGCGCGCAGGTCGTAGCCATTGGCGATGAACTCTTGGGAGAGGAAATCGAGGGTCGAGGCGTGGGTGAGATCGACGTAGGGAGAGAAATTATCGAGCGGCTCGACGAAGCCGCGGCCGAGTAGCTCCGCCCAGACACGATTGACAAAGGCGCGGGCGAAGAAGTCGTTGCGGGGGCTGGTGACGAGTTCCGCGAGCTGGGAACGCAGCGCGCTGGTGCGGTAAATATCGCCGTGGACGTCCAGCCGCTTGCTATCCATTTCTGCCTCGCTGAGCACGGCGTCGCGTTGACGGCCCGGAGTTAGATCCACCGAGTCGAGAAGCGCGTCGAGCTCCGCCGCACCGCTCGCGGATTTCCCCGCCTGTTCCCGCTCCGCGCGGTGCACTTCAAACCGGCGGATGTGGTTCGGCGGGTTTTCGGTATCGCTGAGCTTGATAGGGAAACGCGGAGTGACAGGTCGGCGTTCCTTGCCGACCGCCTGGTCCTCGGGTGGCCAGAGGACCGTCATCGTGTCGCCCTCGGTGGTGTAAACCAGCCTGTTGTCGCGCTGGACTTTTTTTGTTTTTCCGAAAAACGCGGCCAAGCTGTAAAATTGCTTTTGCCGCCAGTCATCGAAGGGATGGTCGTGGCACATCGCGCAGCCCATGCGCACGCCGAGGAAGACCTGGGAAGTCGCGGCGGCGAGTTCCAGCGGGATCGCGTCATCGCCTAAAATATAACCGACAGCCGGATTCGAGTTCGGGCGGCCGGAGGCGCTAATGAGATCGCGGACCAGCGCGTCGTAAGGTTGGCCGTCCCGGACGGAGCCGTTGAGGTAGGCGAGGAGTTGATTGCCTCCGGGGACGTCGGAGCGGACGCGCAACATGTCGGCGAAGAAGACGGTCCAGCGGTCGGCAAAGCGCGGGTGGTTGAGAAGCTTTTCTACCAGTTTCGCCCGGCGCTCGTCGCCCCACGCCTCGTAGTCGCGGATTTCCTCCATGGTGGGGATGCGGCCGATGAGATCAATGGTCGCACGGCGGAGGAAGGCAGAGTCGGTGACTGTCGGGGTGGTGACGTTGTCGCTGTCCAAGTTCTCCCGGCGGAGGATGTCGTCGATCATCGCGGCGGCCTCGACGGGGGTGGCGGGTGCCGTTTCGGGAAGGGACACGCGCTTCACTGGATCGGGCTTCCTTTCCGTGAGGGTAACGCCCTCCGGCCATTTTGCGCCCGCTTTCACCCAGGCATTGAGCATGGCGACCTCAACGGGCTCCAGCGCGCGACCCTCATCCGGCATCACGCCTTGGTCGATCGGTCGCAGATGGATGCGGACGAGAAGTTCACTCGCCTGCGGGTTTCCGGGCACGATGGCAGCGGTGGTATCGCCGCCTTCCATGATCCGTTCGTGAGTGTCCATGCGCAGCCCGCCCTTGGCTCTTTCCCCGCCGTGGCAGCGCACGCAGCTCTTTTCCAAGATAGGCTGAATGTCCCGCCGGAAATCCACCTCCTCAGGGAAGGCGCACAGGATGACCGGGGAAATAAAAAGGACGCCTGCGATGGTGGATTTCAAACGCATGAAACGGAAGCCGGAAAGGGTTTTTCGATCCAGGGCAAAGGGTAATCCCCGGCCATGGAAATGGAAGATGTTTTTCCAGCCTGCCCACCCCAGGGCAATGGCGCGAGCCGTGAACCACACGACTGCGGTCAAAAAAAAGCTAGCTCCTCGCCTGGTTGTTAGGCTCGGCGTGTTTTCTTCCAGCTTCGGATGGCGGCGAGGAAGGGCTCGGCGTAGCGCTGGACCTTGGCCGCGCCGATGCCGGGGATGTGGAGGGCTTCCTCGGTATTCGTCGGCTGGTAGCGGGCGAGCGCTTCGAGGGTTTTGTTGCCGAAAATGACGTAGGAAGGCACATCGTCGCGCTTGGCGAGCTTCTCACGGATGTCGCGGAGCATCGAGTAAAGCTGGCCGTCGAAGCCGTGGTCCTTGAGGGCGACCTCCTTGCGGCCGGCCTCGGGGTCCGGCCAGACAAGCTGGAAATTTCCTGCGCCGCGCATGATTTTGTCGCCGCGCGGGGTGAGGGTCAGGAGCGGGAATTCGCCGGTGACGGTGACCACCAGCCCGGCATCCGCGAGCGAGCGCATCAGGCTGTTGAGATAGCCGGCACCCTTGTCCTTGAGGATTCCGTAAGTGGTGAGCTTGTCGAGACCGGCACCGAGAATTTCCTGCGAGCGGCTGCCGGCGAGCATCTGGACGATCCGGCCGCGGCCGAAGCGCGCTTCCCAGCCCGCAGCAGTGCGGCGGGACATGCGGGCGACGCCGCTGAGCGCCTTGCGGACGATGAGTTGTTCTTCGGCGGTGGGCGCGCGGGCGTCGCCGGAACCCTCGTCACGGCAGACGTCGCAAGTGCCGCAGACGCCCGCGTCGTCTTCGCCGAAATACGTGAGAATCCATTGCTGGCGGCAGCTGCGCGAGTAGCTCATTTCCACCATCGCCTTGAGTTTCTCGCGGTCGCGGCGGTCTTTTTCCTCAATCGCGGCCTCGTCGAGCCGGAGCTGGGCGGTGAGCACCTCCGGCCGGAGCAGGCGCGTGCCTTTCATCCGTTTTTTCGGGATATCGAAGCGCTCGATGTAGCCGCCGCGGCCGAGGATGGCCATGGCACTGCCGACGGACATCGAGTTTTTCACATCGGCATTCTCGGCGATTTCGTCGAGCGTGCGGTGGACCTCGAAGTCCTTGTCGGCCTCGTTGAGCAGGTATTGATAGATGGAACGGACGGTGGCGGCGGTGGGATTGGCCCCCTCGATGAAAAACTCCTGGGTGCGGGTGTCGGCGTAGTTGAACAGCATCTCGCAGACGGCGTTTTCCCCGTCGCGGCCGGCGCGGCCTGCTTCCTGATAGTAGGCCTCCACGCTGCCGGGGATCTCGTAATGAATGACGAATCGGACGTCCGAGCGGTCGATCCCCATGCCGAAGGCATTGGTGGCCACGGCGACATCGGCCTGGCGCTTGATGAAAACCTCCTGCGCGCGGGCGCGGTCGGCGTCGCTCATGCCGCCGTGGTAGGCGACGCATTTGATCCCCCAGCTGGCGAGGGTCTCGGAGACGGCATCGACTTTTTTGCGCGTCGCGCAATAGACGATGCCAGTCTTGTGCGCGGCGATGGTGGCGCGCATCCGCTCGTCTTTGTGCGCGGCCTTATCGACGGCGGAGATGTTGAGCGAGAGGTTCGGCCGGGAGAATCCACTGACGCGCTCGAACGGCTCGCGCAGGGCGAGGACATGGGAAATGTCGTCGCGGACGATCGGGGTGGCGGTGGCGGTTAGCGCGACGCACTGCGGACGGCCGATTTTTTCCAGCGATTTCCCGAGCCGCAGGTAGTCCGGGCGGAAGTCATGGCCCCACTGGCTCAGGCAGTGCGCCTCGTCCACGGCGAAGAGCGAGATTTCGATGCCGCTGAGCGCGTTGAGAAAACTCTCGGCGCGGAAGCGCTCGGGGGCGACGTAAACGAGCTTCCATTTCCCGGCGCGCATCCCGTCGAGGCGTTCTTTTTGCTCGGCCCATGAGAGGGTGGAATTGATCACGGTGGCGGCGATCCCGCGGGCGGCGAGGGCGTCCACCTGGTCCTTCATCAGCGCGATGAGCGGGGAAATGACCAGTGTCACGCCGCCGAAGCAGAGGGCGGGGATTTGGAAACACAGCGATTTTCCGCCGCCGGTGGGCATGACGACCAGGCCGTCGCGGCCGGAGGTGATTTCCCGGATGACCTCTTCCTGGCCCTCAAGAAACCCGCTGAAGCCGAAATACCGCTGGAGCGCCTGGTGGGGCGTCATGACGAGCGGTTTGGAATCGGGACGGGCAGTGGACATGGTGTGCCCGACTCAACAACAGGCAGGGCGCAGCGGTCAACCCTTGGCGGGAAAAGAAGGGTGAGAAGTGCCGAGAATGCGGTGACGAGCGTGGAAGGGTTTGGCGGCTCCCCCTGATGGCAGCGTCACGCGGTCGTGAGTTTTACCAGCAGGTCATCGCTGTCCACGCGCTCGCCCTTTTTCACGAGGACTTCGGCGACGATGCCGTCGGCGTTGGCGCTGACGGTGGTGAG
>JBBEEL010000005.1:0-8811 GCA_040880785.1 Akkermansiaceae bacterium
CTGCCTCGCCCGTGGCCGACACGGATACCGTGTGGACGTCCATTCACCGTCGCCCGCCGAGTGACTTCACCGGCAGATCTGGCCTGACAGCAGGCTGTCTCGGCCAAGGCGGCAGCAGGCTGCACGCAGTCCAAGGACATTCCCCCCTCCGCTATCCTCTGTAGAGCCCCTTCCTCCAGGTCAGTTTCAGAAAAGTAGCCTCACAAGGGCTCGAACCTTGAATAACAGAATCAAAATCTGTGGTGTTACCATTACACTATGAGGCTTTTCTGGTGGCTCGCGGCATTTCGGCTGCGGCGGCCGGAAGCTAAACCACCCAGAGGCGGTTTGGCAATAGGGAAAATGATTCAAACCCCGGAGATTTTGACCGCTTTTTCGATCATCGCCTCGGCCATGTCGAAGTCCACCACGTTGCGGGCGTGGATGCGGCAAACCGCCTGCCCGGCGTGAATTGGCTCGCCACATTTCACCAGTCGGTCGAATCCGACGGCGAAATCCACCCCGTCGCTGGCCTTGGCCCGGCCTGCACCGAGTTGAAGACCCGCTTGACCGATCATGCCGGCATTCATCGCGGAGACCACTCCGCCGGCCGGAGCGATCACCTCACGAATGAGCGGAGCCTTGTGGATTTCCGCCAGCCTCGGCAAATCGGTGGGATTCCCGCCTTGGGCGGCCACGAGCTGGTCGAAAAGGCGACGCGCGCTACCGTCGTCGAGGAGATTTCCCAAGGCCTGGCGCGAGACACCGGCGATTTTCTCCGCCAGATCCAGCACGAGTGCCCGCAGGTCGGTCGGGCCGCCGCCGTCGAGGCATTCGAGCGCCTCGATAACTTCCAGGGCGTTTCCCACGGCCCGCCCGGTTGGCTCCACCATGGGATTGAGGACGGCATGCACCTCGACCTTCATTTCGCGGCCGACAGCGATCATGCTGGCGGCGAGCGCTTCCGCGTCCGCCTTGGTGCGCATGAAGGCGCCACTGCCGTATTTCACGTCGAGCACCAGGCGGTCGAGGGTTTCAGAGAGCTTTTTCGACATGATCGAGGCGGTGATCAGCGCGATGGACGGCACCGTGCCAGTGACGTCGCGGAGGGCATAGAGTTTCTTGTCTGCCGGGCAAAAGCGCTCGGTCTGCCCCATCATCACCACGCCGAGCCGCGCGAGCTGCGCCGCCGCCTCGTCCAGACTGATGTGCACCTTGAAGCCAGGGATGGATTCCAGTTTGTCCAAGGTCCCGCCGGTGATGCCCAGGCCGCGGCCGGAGACCATCGGCACCCAGCAGCCGGTGCAGGCGACGAGTGGCGCAAGCACCAGCGAGACCTTGTCGCCGATCCCGCCAGTGGAATGTTTATCCACCACCGGCGGATGGCCTGGGTGGTGGGTGAAACAATCGCCGCTGTCCATCATCGCGCGGGTCAGCGCCGCGACCTCGGCCGGGGTCATGCCTTTGAAATACACCGCCATCGCGAACGCAGACATCTGATAATCAGGCACCTCGCCGGTGGTGTAGCCCTCGACAAGCTTGCGGATTTCCGGACCGGAAAGTTCCTCCCCCTCGCGCTTGCGGGAAATCAATGTGGGAATGTGCATTTGGCCATCAACTTAACAGCCCGCCCCGTCCCCCCGCGATCCTAAAATGCGCCGTTCCAGAACGCGGTTTTTCGCCAGGGCGGCGCCCGCTTTCACCGATCTTGTGCGCCATCAATCCCGGGCCGCAGGCGGCGCGCGAACTACTCCGCGGCAGGTTCGGGGGACGCCGGGGCAACCGGGGCGGCTTGCACCGCTGAATGCCTCTTGATGGCGTGCAGCAGATTATCCCCCGTATCCTTCTCATAGCGGACGGCCATGCCCGCGCAGAAAGCGGCGGCGGCGAGGATGATAAAGATCATTCCCGCAGCGAATCCGCTGCCTCCCGAGGGTGCTGCGGTGTAGGCCTTCTGGCGAGGTAAAGCCCTTTCCGCGGCTTCCTTGGGCTCGCGGGTGATTGGCGGTAGTTCCGGCGGCCTCTCGCGGGCGAGGGTTTCGCGCTCTTCGTCGGTGAGCAAGAAATCGAAGGCGACATCGCCGATTTTCACCGTCGTCCCGCTGCGCAGCGGGACGACCTTCTCGCGCAGGCCATCGCACTTGATGCCATTGGTCGAGCCGATGTCACGCAGCTCATAGCCACCCTCGATCCGGTGCATTTCCGCGTGGTGGACGGAGACGGATGCGGAATCGATCACAATGTCATTCTCGCCCCCGCGGCCCAGTGTGACCACCTGGCGGTCCATTTGGAAACGGTAAGGCTGGGCATTTTTCTCAGGAACGGTGATCGTGACGCGAGGCATGAAAGTGAAACGGTGAAGCTGCGTGGTTTCTAGCGCGGAATGAACAAGAAATGCACAGGTTTTTTCCCGCCCGTTGCCGCGGCGGCTCATTCATTGGATTTCTCGCCCTCGTTCACCTTGAGAAGGTGGTCCTGATCGTGGCTGTAAATGTCCGGGTAAAACCGGATTTGGCGCTCGTCAGTCGCGTCCCAAGTGGGAAAGGCGGTGAGGTAGATGATGTAAACATTGATCGGCTGCTCGACCTCGACGCGTTTGGTTTCAGAACGCGCGAGTGCTTGCTCGACCCGCTCGCGGTCCCAGCCCTGAGGCCCGAGCACGAACTCCGCGAGTGCGGCGGGATTTTCGACCCGGATGCATCCGTTAGAGAAATCCCGCTGCGCCTGGTCGAACAACTCGTCGTCCGGCGTGTCGTGCAGGTAAATGGCGTAGTCGTTGGGAAACAGAAACTTGACGCTGCCAAGCGCGTTTTTCGGGCCGGGCTTCTGGTGGACGAGCAGGCTACCGGACGCGACCTGGGAGAGCGTGTTGTTGTTGACCGGCCGGGGATTGTCGGACTGGTAGCTGGGGACGATTTCGAAATTGTTTTGCTCAAGGTAACCGGAATTCTTGCGGGCGTTCGGGACGATGGTGCGGCCGGCGATGCTCACGGGAACGTTCCAATAGGGAGCGAATTCGAGAAGCGTCATGACGTCGCGGAACACCGGGGTCTGGCGATTGCGGATCGTCTGGCCGACGATGGTTCTCATTCCCAGCACCGGCGTGTCGGATTTGCTGAAGGCAAAAACATGGGTGGAAGGGATATTCACGATGAGGAAGCGGTCGCCGGGTGCGTCCGGCAGCATCCGCGCGCGGTGGAGATTGAGGCGGAGGATTTCGTATTCCTGGTCCGGGCTGCGGTTGAGTTCCTCAAGTGTGTTCGGTCCGAGAATGCCATCCGCTTCGCGTCCATGGTGTTCCTGGAAGCGCTTCACGGCCTCGGCCAGTTCCTCGGAATAGACGGGACCGGAGGGTTCGTCTTTCTCCGGTGCCTCCTCTGCGGGCTCCTTGGCGGCCGCCTCAATTTCCAACTCGGCTGCCGCGGCCACCGCAGCGGGGTCATAGTAGCCTTCCTCGGTCAGGCGGAGAGTCAGGAGCGGCACCCCCTGATAGATATCGCCCGCCTTGACGATCTCCCCGTCCTGGATCGGCGGCATCGGGATAAACCCCGCACGGAGTTTGTCCAGATTTTCTCCCATTTGGACAAAACTTGCATGAAGGGAGCGATAAACGACGTTTCTCGGGATAAAGGAGTTGAGCAGGGTTTCCGCATCATCTCCGGCAGTGTGGTCGATGACGACCGCCTGCTTTTCTTGCTCGTCCGGCTCAGTCCCCGGGGTTTCCCCCTCATCCCACTCTGGCCATTGCATCTCGATGTCCGGTGGTCCCTGCCGCAGCAACTGCCGCGCGTGGAGGGCGACCACATAGCCACGCACGTCGGCGGGAACATCGTCCGGGAGTGCGTCGACCCAGGCGAGTTGGTTTTGGGTATATCCGTGGCGGGCGAGGGATTCGCGGGCAATTCTGCGGCCGTCGGGGCTACCGAGAGTTGTGGCCCATGGCGGACTTTTGTCCTCATCGAGCCTCTTGAGTTCGGCCATGATTTGCTTGCGGCGCTCGTCGCTGAGGTTAAGCGACGCCACCAGAGGTTCCGCCTGCTTCTGGACCGGCTCGCGGGGAGCCGCGTTGGCAGCGGGACCGGCTGGCTCGGCGAGCGCTATCCCCAAGCCGCCCAGCGCGCAGGCGATGCCCAAGCAGAATTGACGATTGGAGGAAAGGAGAGCATTCATCCGGCATCATACGCGAACATTGTCATTTCCTCCAATGACAAAATCCGCAACCAGCGGAGCCGGCTGCGGATGATTTTTCAGGCTAGGGCTGTCGTTTCAGCCAACCTCGGCGGGAGTCAGTCCGCCTTGACGCGCTTGTCTTTTTTACCGCCTTTGGCCGGACGGTCTTTGAACTCCTCCAGAGTCAGGGTGCCGCTGGAGTCCTTGTCCATTTTTGCGAAAACTTGTTCGGCGCGCTCCGGCTTTTTCTTGGCCATGGGCGACGCCTTGAACTCCTCGACGGACAACGAGCCGTTCGAGTCGGCGTCGAGCTTGGCGAAGGCTTTTTCAGGGCCGATGCCCTTGCCTTCTTTCGGGCCCTTGGGAGCGTTTTGGGCAAGTGTGATCGAGGCGGCGAAGGCCAAAGTTGCAAGTGTTTGAATGCAGGTTTTCATTTGTGTTTATGATTTCTTATGGAGCCAGGGCGTCAGGTAGTCAGCCGTGGCGCAGAGAGAAACTCCTCGCCGCGTCGGAAGTTTCGCGGCGGGTGGAAGATTCTTCCACTCTCGATAAATCACGCCAAACGGCCACCTCCACCGGATGCAGGCAGGCAAGCAGGCTCATAGGGGCTGGACCGACAAGATCACTGACCCGTAAATCCCGCGCCAAGCTCCTCCGCCATTTCCCTCAGACGCTCGTCGAAGGTCCAAAGCGTCACGCCGCCAATGATCGCCGAGGCGAGGATCTGCGCGTCGTTCCACTGGATGCCCCGGCCCCACAGCCTGCGGGATTCCACCATCTGGCGGGTCTCATTGAAGGTCGCAAGCGGGGGCCGGTTCAGCTCGATGAGGTCCTTGATGGTTTGCCCGCGGTTCTTCAAAGTGCCCATCGCGAGTTCCCCAACGACGATCGGGTGGCACCAGACTTCGCCGTCCACCAGCATGTCCACCAGCAAGGGGTTCCGCTGGCGGAAATGCCTGACCCAGACGCAGGTATCCACAAGAACCGGCTTCATTGTGGCTCGTCCGCGACTTTCGAGCTCATGATGGAAGGCCTGTTGTAAGACACCCGGGAATCCCGTGGCGCGATGTCAAAATCCGGCATGCTGCCGCCCAAAGCAGCCAGCCTGCGGGCTGCCATTCTCTTGACGTAAGCGTCCAAAACGAAGTTCAGGAGCTTTGACTTTTCGTCGATCCCACTGAAGTTCGCGGCCGAGGCGAGCAAATCATCATCCAATGTGACTGTTGTTCTCATGCATCAAATGATGCATATTTCGATGCGGAACTCAAGCATTTTTTAAACTTTCTCGATTTTATCAATCGTTTCAAGGCTTGCCGCGTGGCGGATGGAGGGCTAAACGCGCGCCAACATGGCTAAGAAACCGGTAGTGCTGATCATTCGCGACGGCTGGGGTGTGAACCCCGGCGGCAAGGAAACCGCAATCAAGGATGGCAACGCGACGTTACTGGCGCGCACGCCGTTTAACGACGCAATAGTGGCCAATTCCCCGGCCAGTTTCCTCAGCGCGTCCGGGCTCGATGTCGGCTTGCCGCCCGGCCAGATGGGCAACTCGGAAGTCGGTCACCTGAACCTCGGTGCCGGCCGGATTGTCTATCAGGATCTCACTCGCATCAACAAGTCCATCGACGAGCGGACGCTCGCGGTGAATCCGGTGCTGGCGGAAGCCTTCGCCAAAGCGCAGAGCCGCCGCCTGCACCTCGTCGGACTCGTCTCCGACGGCGGTGTCCACAGCCACCAGGACCAATTGATCGCATTGGTCCATGCCGCCAAGGAAGCTGGCGTGAACGACATTTTCATCCACGCCATCACCGACGGCCGCGACACCTCGCCCACCGGTGGCGCGCGTTATCTCGCCAAGGTGGAGGACGAGGCCGCGAAATTCGGCGGCCGGATCGCCACGGTGATCGGCCGCTACTTCGCCATGGACCGCGACAAGCGCTGGGACCGCGTGCAGCTCGCCTGGGATGCTATCGTGTTAGGAAAAGGCGAGCCGCGCGACGTGCTCGCCAGCGAGGCGGTCGCTGATTACTACCGCCTCGACAAGACCGACGAATTCATGCCACCGCTGATTTTCGCCGAGGCCGACACCCAGCGCGTCCGCGACGGCGACGTGGTGCTCTCGTTCAACTTCCGCTCCGACCGGGCGCGCGAACTGTCCGACGCGTTTCTGCTGGAGAATTTCGACGGTTTCGACCGCACGGTATTTCCAAACGTCCACTACGTCACGCTGACCCAGTATGACAAAACTTACAGTTGCCCCGTTGTTTTCGGCCCGCAGACGCTCTCCAAC
Organism: Akkermansiaceae bacterium; assembly: GCA_040880785.1. Lineage (GTDB taxonomy): Bacteria > Verrucomicrobiota > Verrucomicrobiia > Verrucomicrobiales > Akkermansiaceae > Luteolibacter. Next base: position 6,440 of record JBBEEL010000005.1, read on the forward strand.
GGACTCGGCGAAACGGTCGCCGCTGCCGGCCTCGCGCAAATGCGCATCGCGGAAACGGAGAAATACCCGCACGTCACGTATTTCTTCAACGGCGGCGTCGAGCCTCCCTACGCCCTCGAGGACCGCGTCATTATCCCCTCACCCAAGGACGTGCCGACCTATGATTTCAAGCCGGAAATGAGCGCCCGCCAAGTGACCGACACCGTCGTCGCCAAGCTGCGCGACTACGACATGGTCATCCTCAACTTTGCCAATCCCGACATGGTCGGCCACACCGGCGTCGTCGAGGCCGCCGTCAAGGCGGTGGAAACCATCGACGCGGATGTCCAAGCTGTCGCCGAGGAAACCCTCCGCCTCGGCGGGAAACTCCTCATCACCGCCGACCACGGGAACTGCGAATACATGCGCAATCCCGACGGCTCGCCCAACACCGCGCACACCACCAATCTCGTCCAACTCATCTACGTCGCCGCCGACGCTGCCGGCTATCAGCTCAAAGACGGCGTGCTCGCCGATGTCGCCCCGACCCTGCTGGAAATGCTCGGCCTCGCGCAGCCCGCGGAAATGACCGGAACGAGCTTGCTGGTGAAAAAGTAACAACGCAAATAACCACATTTCGGCTTTTACCTTGCCGCCGCTTCATGCTTGCCTCCCGCCCTCATGAAAATTCTCGTCGCTTACTCCGGAGGGCTCGACACCTCGGTCCTCCTCCTCTGGCTCAAGGAAAAATATAATGCCGAAATCATCGCCTATTGCGCCGATGTCGGCCAGGGCGACGAGCTCGACGGCCTGGAAGCCAAGGCGCTCTCCACCGGCGCATCCAAGTGCTTCATCGGCGACCTCAAGGAGGAATTCGCCCGCGACTACATTTTCCCGATGATCCAAGCCGGCGCGATCTACGAAGGCCGCTATCTGCTAGGCACCTCGATCGCCCGTCCCTGCATCACCAAGGACATGATCGACATCGCCCTAGCAGAAGGCGCGGATGCCATCGCCCACGGAGCCACCGGAAAAGGCAACGACCAAGTCCGCTTCGAGCTCTCCGCGGCCGCCCTCGCGCCTAACGTGAAATGCATCGCCCCGTGGCGCGACGCCTCGTTCCGCGCCCAGTTCCCCGGCCGCGCGGAAATGATCGCCTACGCCGAGGCCAACAACATCCCGATCAAGGCCTCGATGAAAAAGCCCTACTCGATGGACCGGAACCTCCTTCACATTTCCTTCGAAGCCGGAGCCATGGAAGACCCGTGGTATGACGCCACCACGCCGGAGGACAGCGACATGTATGTGCTATCCGTTTCCCCGGAGGACGCACCGGACAAGGCGGAATACATCGAGATTCTGTTTAAAAAAGGCAACGCCATCGGCCTCCGCCATGAAAATCTCGAAGCCCTTCTCACCGAGCTCGGCGATGTGATATCCACCGGCCAGCAAGACGGCTACGCACTCCTAACACCCTACGGCGTCATGCGCGTGCTCAATCTCCTCGGCGGTCGCAACGGCGTCGGCCGCGTCGATATCGTGGAAAACCGCTTCGTCGGCATGAAGTCCCGCGGCATTTACGAAACCCCCGGCGGCACCATCTTGCTCGCCGCCCACCGCGACCTCGAAACGCTCGTCGTGGACCGCGAGTCGATGCACATCCGCGACAGCCTGATCCCGAAATACGCGCAGCTCGTTTATAACGGATTTTGGTTCTCACCCGAGCGCGTCGCCATCCAGGCGCTCGTCACCGAGACGCAGAAAACCGTCTCTGGCGAGGTCCGCATGAAGTTATACAAAGGCAATGTCATGCAAGCTGGCCGCCGCTCGCCACACAGCCTCTATTCCGAGGCCATCGCCACCATGGAAGGCGGCCAGGAAGAAGCCTACAACCAAGATGACGCCACCGGCTTCATCGCCCTCAACGCGCTCCGCCTCAAGGCCAACGCCCGCCAGGCACAGTAGAACCGACAGGTTAGAAATCGGTTAGTTCAGTTTTGGCTCCGGGCAAAATGCCCGGGCCACGTGGCGGGGGCATCCTGCCCGCAGCCTTCTGCAATCTCTTCGTTCACTGGCGGGAGCGCATCGCGATCAAGTAGCTGGGCCATGGTGTGCCGCCCCCACGCCGACCTTAGAGGCTGTCTGGAAAATCTGAAACGCGCCGGACCACAATGCCATGTGAGCGATAGCGACCTTCAATTAGGGACGAAGCCTAAATGCATGGAAGTAGTCAAATGAACAAAATGGACACAGATGGAAGAGTGATAAAATCCTGAAGACTGTCCCCATCTCCGGCTTTCATCTGTGTTCTTCATCTGTGTTTATCCGCGTTCATCTACGGTTGAATACCTCTCTTCTCGATTTTTAAGACAGCCTCTTAGGAAATTTCCCAA
>JBBEEL010000006.1:0-8729 GCA_040880785.1 Akkermansiaceae bacterium
GGATGATCGCCGCGCCCTCGTCGCGGGTGGCGATGGCCTCGTCGCGCACATCAAGACGCAAGTCACCACCGCGGTGCGCGGGGTCCTGGCCGTGGCAGAGGAAACAATTTTCGGATAGAATCGGCCGGATGTCGCGGTTGAAGGTCGGTTCTGCGGCGAAAGCCGGCAATGCCAGCAAACTGCCACAGATTGACTTCCGGAGAATTTCCAACGATTGCCGAGTTTGAATCATGAGATGGATCGAGATAAACCGGCATGATCTAGCCCACGCAGGAGAGGATGCCAAGGGGATTGGTGGTTTTAAAAGGGCTGCCGGTGAAGACGGGGAACGCTTGATGCATGGTATCTTCTTTCACCGATGTTTGGGAAACGACCGCCCGGGCGGCCAATCAGGCCGGAATTCGGATTTCAGGGTTTGCTTGAATTCCCTAAACCCGGGCAGATGGCTCGATCACCGCTAAGCCGTTGTAAAACCGTTTACTGAACAAATCTTCCGAATTACCTCGTAGCGGGCTGGAATCACGGACTTAGGATCGCACCGAGAAAGGGCTGACGCCGCTTCTTAACATTTAATCATCGAATGGACAACATCTCAGGCTCTCTCCTCCGCCGCCCGCTCACGGTCATCGTTGTCGTTCTGGCCATCGCGCTCGGAGCCTTGCTCGCGTTGAAAAAAATGCCGCGGGACGTGTTTCCGCCGCTGGGGATCCCCACCATTTACGTCGCGCAACCCTACGGCGGCATGGATGCGGCGCAGATGGAGTCGTATCTCACGTATTTCTACGAATACCATTTCCTCTACATCGCGAACATCGAACACGTCGAATCGAAGACGATTCAGGGCGCTTCGATCATGAAACTCCAGTTCCATCCCGGCACCGACATGGCGGCGGCGATGGCGGAAACGATCGCCTACGTGAATCGCGCCCGCGCCTTCATGCCGGCTGGTGCGCCGAATCCGTTCGTGACGCGCTTTGATGCCGGCTCGGTGCCGGTGGGCTATCTCACTTTCGCCACGGACAATCCCGAGCGCACGATGGGCCAGATGCAGGACGAGGCGCTCAACAAGGTGCGCCCGATGTTCGCCACGCTGCCCGGTGTTTCCGCACCGCCGCCTTTCGGTGGATCGGCCCGCACGATCGTCATCAATGTCGATCCCGACAAACTGCGCGCCCGTGGCCTGACACCCGACGAGGTGGTTTCCGCCATCGCGAAAGCCAACGTGATCTCGCCATCGGGAAATATGAATCTCGGCGACAGCTACCCGATTGTTCCCACCAATGCCATTGTCGGGAAACCCGCCGAGCTCGCCGACGTGCCGCTGCGCTCGATGGCCGAGGGCGCAGTCTATGTGCGCGATGTGGCGACCGTCGCCGATGGCGCGGATTTGGTGACGTCTTATGCATTGGTGAATGGCCGCCGCACGGTTTACATCCCGGTGACCAAACGCGCCGAGGCTTCGACGCTCGCCGTCGTTTCCGCAGTGAAAGGCAACATGGACAAATTCCAGGCCGCGCTGCCGGATGACATCAAGGTTTCCTATGAGTTTGACCAATCGCCCGTCGTCTGGCATTCCATCGAGGAACTCGCCAAGGAAGCCGGACTCGGCGCGATCCTAACCGGACTGATGGTGTTGGTGTTTCTGCGGGATTTCCGCAGCGCCTTCATCGTCATCATCAACATCCCGCTTTCCCTGTTAGCCGCCGCCTTCGCTCTGTGGGTTTCCGGGCAATCGGTGAACCTGATGACACTCGGCGGCCTCGCGCTCGCGGTCGGCATCTTGGTGGACGAGGCGACCGTCGCCATCGAAAACATCCACACGCGCCTCGCCGCTGGAGCCTCGCCCGCGCGCGCTTCCGCCGATGCGATCCGCGAAACGGCGATGCCGCGGTTGCTCGCCATGCTTTGCATCCTCGCGATGTTCATCCCCGCCTTCTTCATGGAAGGCGCGGCCGGTGCGCTCTTTAAACCGCTCGCGCTAGCGGTGGGCTTCGCAATGATCGCCAGCTACTTGCTTTCCTCCACGCTGGTGCCGGTGCTTTCGATCTGGTTCCTGCGCCACGGCGGCATGAACACGCATGCCAGCGGCGAGAGCTTCGGGCCTGCTAGACCATACCGCGCCCTTCTCAAGCTCATCGTCACAAGCCGCTGGCTGCTCGCCCCGATCTATCTGGCCGCTGCCATTGGATTCATCTGGTTGGTTGGTCCGCGCCTCGGTTCGGAAATTTTCCCGCGCACCGATGCCGGGCAGTTCGCCATGCGTTTCCGCGCTCCTGCCGGGACCAAGGTGGAAAAAACCGAAGAACTCGCAAAAGCCGTGCTCGCCATCGTGGACCGCGAGGCGGGGAAGGGTAATATCGCCCTCAGCATGGGCCTCGTCGGCGTCCACGCGCCGAACTATCCGGTCAACCTGATCCATCTTTGGAACGGTGGTCCGGAAGAAGGATGGCTCGCATTTCAACTCAAAGAAGGCAGCGGAGTCGGAGTCGGCGAACTTCAGGAAAAACTCCGCGCCGCATTCTCTAACGAGCTTTCCTCGCTCCGTGTTTCCTTCGAACCGGCGGACATCACTTCGCGCGTCATGTCGTTCGGATCGAACACGCCCATCGAAGTCGCCATCGGTGGTTCTGATCTAACCGTTTCACGCGGCCATGCCGACAAAATCCTCACGGAAATGCGCAAGATTCCCGAACTGCGCGACGCCCAAATCGCGCAAGAACTGGAATTCCCATCGGTGAAAATCGATGTCGATCGCGAGCGCGCCGGCCAACTCGGCGTCAACATGCAGGACGTCACCCGCGCGATGGTGGCCGCCACCACCTCCAGCCGTTTCACCCAGGCAAATTTCTGGGGCGATCCGACCAAGGGTGTTTCCTACAACGTGCAGGTGCAGATCCCGCAGTCGGAAACCAAAACCCTCGAAGACCTCGGCAACGTCCCGGTCCCATCGTCCGGCGGCGAACCGGTGCTGCTGCGCAACATCGCAAAAATCACCCAAGGCTCCGGCCCCGGGCAGTATGAGCGCTACAACATGGTGCGCTTCCTCTCGATCACCGCGAACTACCACGGCACCGACCTCGGCAGCATCCTCACCCAAGTCCGCAAGGCCATCGCCGATGCCGGTGCGCCGCCCGCGAAAACCACCGTCGATCTACGGGGTCAGGCACCCACGCTCGATGCCTTGGAAAGCGGATTCACCAATGGACTCGGCATCGCCGTGGCGGTGTTGTTTTTCCTGCTGGCTGCGAATTTCCAATCCTGGCGTCTCGCCTTCGCCGTCACTTCCACCATCCCCGCCGTGCTCGTGGGAATCATCGCGATGTTGTATCTAACAGGAACCACGCTGAATATCCAGTCCGCCATCGGCAGCATCATGGCCGTCGGCGTGGCGGTGGCGAACGCGATTTTGTTAGTCACCTTCGCCGAACGCGAGCGATTGAAAAATGGCGGCATTGCCCGCGAAGGTGCGATTCTCGGTGCCGCCAGCCGCCTACGTCCGATCCTGATGACCTCCTTCGCGATGATCGCCGGCATGCTGCCGATGGCCCTCAACCTCGGCGGTGGCGGCGCGCAGATGGCCCCGCTCGGCCGCGCGGTCGTCGGCGGACTCGCCATGGCCACCCTCGCCACGCTCTTCATTCTTCCTGCTTTCTTCGCCTTGCTCGCCGGCAAGCGCACCCGCTCCGTCTCGCTCGATCCGGATGATCCGGACAGCGAACTCCACTCACCCGCCATCCATTGATTTCACCATGCGCACTCTGCCAATCCTGCTCCTGTTAGCCCTGCCCTGCGCCGCGGTCACCGTGCCCGTCGCGTCGCCCACCAAGGGCACCATCCACCGCTGGGTCACCGTGCCCTCGCGCTTGGAAGCGAACCAGCAAACCATCCTCCACGCCAAGGTCGGCGGGCATTTGCAATCCATCGCCGTGGATGTGGGAGACGTGGTCAAAGCCGGCCAGGAAATCGCCACACTCGAAGTGCCCGAACTCGAAGCGGACCGCATCAAGGCGGTGGCCGAAGTCGAGGTGGCAACAATCGAACTCAAGCGTCTTCAAACCGCCCGCGAGAAAGCTCCCGGCTTGGTTCTGCCACAGTCGATCGACGAGGCGGACGGCCGACTGCGCATCGCCGAGGCCGGCCTGAAGCGGACTGAGGTGTTGTTGGCCTACGCAAAAATCATCGCTCCGTTCGACGGCATGATCACCGCCCGCCACGCCGATCCCGGCGCATACATTCCCGCCGGGGGAACCACCAGCGAGGGCGCCACCGTGACGGTTTGCGATCTATCCGTGCTGCGCGCCAAGGTGCCGGTGCCGGAACAAGAAGCGGCATTCATTAAACCCGGCACGCTCGCCCGCGTGCTGCTCTCACCGACATCGCCGCCCATCGAAGCCAAGGTTTCCCGCCATGGCCGCAGCATCGAATCTAACAATGCCACGCTCACCGTCGAGGTGGACCTGCCGAACGCGGACGGCAAACTGCTTTCCGGCATCTATGTGAAAACCCAACTCGCCGCCGAGACCCACACCGATGCCCTGCTCATTCCCGCCGCGGCGTTGCTGACGGAAAAAACCTCCTCATCCGTCTTCATCGTCAAGGACGGCAAGGTCGTGAAAACCAAAGTCACTCCCGGTTTCAATGACACCAAACAAGCGGAAATCCTCACTGGCCTGACGGGCGGCGAAACCCTCGCCGTCCTCACCGGACTCACCCTAACGGACGGCCAGGCGGTCAGCATCGCCCCGTGAGGCGCAAACCCAAGTTCCACACCGTGCGCACCTTCATTTTCATCGCCGCCCTGATTCCCTCCATCGCGGCCGGACAATCCTCCACCATCGACCTGGCCACCGCGCTGCGTCTCGCTGGCGCGAATCCGATCGATCTCGAATTCGCCCGCAACAACGTGCGCCAAGCCGAAGCGAAATACGCGGAAACCCGCAACAAGTTTTTCCCGTGGTTTACCGTCGGTGCCGGATATCGGCGGCTGGATGGAAACACGCAGGACACCCCCGGAAACATCACCGACGTTTCCAAACAATCCTATCAGGCCGGCGTCGGTGTCGTCGCCGAGCTCCGCATCGGTGAGGCCATCTATCAGTCGCTCGCCGCGAAACAACGCGCCGCTGCCGCCGGTCATGCGGTGGAATCCGTGCGTCAGAATCTCGTGGCCGAGGTGAGCGCCGGTTATTTCGATCTCCTCCGCGCCCAAGCAGCACTGAAAGTCAGCGAGCAGTCCAAAACCCTCGCCGCGGATTACGAAAACCAGGTCACCTCCGCCGTCACCGCCGGAGTGGCCTTCGAGGCCGATCAATACCGCGCCCAAGCCCAGGCGCTTCGCCACGAGATTACCGGGCGCAAGGCACTTGAGGACATCCAGGTCGCCTCCGCCCGCTTGTGCGAAATGCTGCGCCTCCCCAACGGCCTTGATTTGCGCGGTGCCGACTCACAACTCGTCCCGCTCGAATACGTCGCGCCTTCCGCCGTGCTCGGCGAGCAAGTCCGCCGCGCGCTCGACAAGCGGCCGGAGCTCCGCAGCCGCGAGGCATTGTTAGAAGCGGCCCGTGCTGAAACCGAGGGCGCCGTCAAAGGCCCGCTCATCCCGGACCTCTCCTTGCGCGCCAACACCGGCGGCCTTGGTGGTGGAAAGAACGGCAACACCGGAAACTTCGACGACAGCTCCGATTTCATGCTCGGCGTCGGCTGGCGCATCGGCCCGGGCGGGCTCTTCGACCATGCCCGCACCGAAAGCGCCCGCGCCGCCGAAGCATCCGAAGATATTTTGTTAGAGAAAGCCCGCCTCCGCATCACCCGCGAAGTGCTCGAGGCCATGGCCCGCGTTCGCTCCGTGGATGCCCGCCTCGCCACCGTCCGCAAGCTACTGGAAGCCACGGAAAAATCCTATCAGCTTTCACTCGGCCGCGGTGCCACCGGCGTCGGCGGGGTCTTGGAAACTTTGCGCTCCGAGGAAGATCTCAGCTTCGCCCGCCTTGCTTGGTTCGAGCTGGTCACGGAGTATAATAAAGCGCAAGTCGCCCTGCGCCGCGCAACCGGTGGCTGAAATCATGAATCCCATTCTCCAACGCCTCCTCGCCACTCAAGCCCCGGCCGCTACGATCCTCATCCGTGTCATGACCGGTGGGATCTTCCTCTCCGAGGGCATTCAAAAATTCCTCTATCCGGCGGAACTGGCTGCGGGGCGTTTCGCAAAAATCGGCATTCCGATGCCGGAAGTCATGGGACCGTTTGTGGGAGCCGTGGAAATCATTTGCGGCACGTTGCTGCTGTTGGGTCTTTTCACCCGGCTCGCAGCAATCCCGCTGATTTTCGCGATGTGCGTGGCGATGCTTTCCATCAAAATCCCCATTCTGCTAGGTCATGGGTTCTGGGGATTCTCCCTGCGTGATCTGCCGCGTTACGGATTTTGGAGCATGCTGCACGAATCCCGCAACGACCTGTGCATGATCTTCGGTGCGGGTTTCCTGCTGATCGTCGGAGCCGGTCCGTGGTCCCTCGATCACCGCTTTTCCAGAAAGTGAATGGAGAACTTTGAAATGTAGTCGAGGACTTCAGTCCGGACTGGTGGTTGGAAGACGGACTGAAGTCCATCACTACGATTGATTGCCACCGCGCAGAGGCATGGGAACTGCCACGAGTTCCATTGGGTTGACCCATCTTGGTGAATGTGACGAAACGTGACACTTTTGTCACAAAAGTCTCCTAGTCGGGCCCGTCGATTGTGACAATTTCCTCACATCGCGTCCGCCAAGTGGCGCGTCATATCCTACAAATCACTCATTATGAGAAACATGCATAATAAAACCCGATTCGTGGCTTACGTGACGATGTCGTCACTCAGCCTTGCCGCCGTCACACAGGCCGAAGACACCGCCAGCTCTCCGGATGCGTTCAAATCCCTGTTTGATGCCGCCGTGCTCTACAAGGATGCCTCGAATCCTTACCTCCAAAAGCTGGCTTTCACCGGCCGCGCCCAACTCGACTACGCCCTGATCGATGGCGAAGGCTCGGCGGTGGCCGGGGTGAATGAGAAGGACCTCGATTACGAGGAATTCAACACCCGGCGCTTGCGCGCTGGCTTCAAGGCGACCTTGTTTCAGGATTTCACCGCCCACATCGAAGCGGATTTCGATCCCGATGAGGATCCGTTCTATCGCCGCCTCACCGATGCCTACATCGGTTGGGACCATTCCGACGCTTTCGGCATCAAGGTCGGTAAACAAGGCATGGCGTTCACACTTGATGGTTCGACGTCCTCCAAGGAGTTGCTCACCATCGACCGCAGCAATCTCAGCAACAACCTCTGGTTTACCAACGAATACATCCCAGGCATCACGGTGGGCGGAGAAATCGGGAAGTGGTCCTACAATGCCGGTGTCTTTTCCCAAGGCGAAGAGGACGGTGAGTTCGGAAACTTTGACGGCGGAACATCCTGGCTGGCGACGGTTGGTTACGATTTTTCCGACATGATGGGTGCCGACGAGGCGACTCTGGCGCTCGACTACGTTTTCAACGAGGAAACGCCATCCGATCCCACGCTGTTCACCAATCGTTCGTTCGCGCAAATCGTTTCGCTGAATTTCTGCTACGAAAAAGACGCATTCGGCTTCCGCGGCGACCTTGCCGCCGGTGATGGATTTCTCGGCCAATCGGACATGTGGGGCCTGACGTTGATGCCCTACTACAACATCACCGACAAGCTTCAGGCCATCTTCCGCTATTCCTTCATTGATAGCGAAGATGACAACGGCGTGCGATTCGCTCGCTACGAGTCCGAGCCGCTTCTCGGCACCAAGGGTGACCAATATCAGGAAGCCTATCTCGGCCTGAACTACTATATCTACGGTCACAAACTCAAGGTCCAGACCGGTCTCCAATACGTCTCGATGCAGGATCAGGCGGACGATGGCGGTGAATTCGATGGCTTCGCATGGACCACCGGTTTGCGCCTCAGTTGGTAACCCTCAAAGGTTTCAAATCCACCTCTTGTGACAAGATCGTCACACCAAGGATGTCGTTTGAAACCCCTCAAAATGACCCCTTCAAATCGTTCACATTTCTATCAATCCATCCATTTATGAAAACCAAAACCAGTTCACTTCTCGTTCTCCTCGGTTTGGCCACGGCCACCTTCGCTGAGGAAAAATCCCATCTCGATCCAGCCTTGCCGAGTTACACTGCCGTCAGCGGCGTTTCCGGCAACCTGAACTCTATCGGTTCGGACACCCTCAACAACCTGATGACCCTGTGGGCGGAAGGTTTCAAAAAGGCCTATCCGAATGTCAACGTGCAGATCGAAGGCAAAGGCTCGTCCACCGCGCCGCCGGCCCTGATCGAAGGCACCGCCCAGATTGGCCCGATGAGCCGGCCGATGAAGGCGGAGGAAATCGACGCGTTCGAGAAAAAGCACGGTTACAAGCCCACCGAAGTGAAGCTCGCCATCGACGCACTCGCCGTTTTCGCCCACAAGGACAATCCGCTGGAAGGTGTTTCCATGAAACAAGTGGACTCGATTTTCTCCAAGACCCGCAAAAAGGGCGGCGATGACATCGCCGACTGGGGACAGCTTGGGCTTGATGCTTGGAAGGGCCGCGCGATCTCGCTCTTCGGGCGGAATTCTGCATCCGGCACTTACGGGTTTTTCCAAGAACACGCGCTTGCCAAGGGTGATTTCAAGCCCACCGTCAAAGAGCAACCCGGTTCTTCGGCCGTCG
>JBBEEL010000007.1:0-8549 GCA_040880785.1 Akkermansiaceae bacterium
TCCGCGGCTGGCGGATCTGGCGGCGCTGGAGAAATTCCGCGGTCAAAAGCCCGATTCGGACAATCCCCGCGGTGGTCAGCAGGCCCGGAACCCGGGCCAGTGGCTCGTGAATGGTAGCCAATCCAACGGTCAGCGAAGGTCCGCTGAGCAACATGCCAAAATCCGCCACGCCGAAGGCATTCGCGAAATATTCGGTCTGGCCGGGAAATGGGAAACCGAGCGATTGCAGGCCCTGCTTGGAGACCGGCCCCGTCACCACGGCATCGGCGCTGCCAATTTTCAAGCGGCTAACCGCCTCATCCAGCGCGGCCAACGCGGCGGCCGCGGAACGGGTGTCGGGCTGACCGGGGGTGCCTGCCGCGCGGTCACCAATCACCTCGATTTCCACCCCTCCCGGGAATCCCCCCGCCTGTAAAGCGAGATCGATGACTTCCGGCCCGATGCCAGCAGGATCTCCCAGAGTGATGATGATACGCGGCATGCCGGCAGCATCCACCGCCGCCGCGCGACTGCCAAGCGAGGAAATGCTGGGCGAGCAGCGATCCGGGCTTGCGGGTGGTCTCACAGGCTTTGTAGTCTCATGAATGCTCAGGCGTTTGCTGGAAATGATCGTATTGGGAGCGGCTTGCGGCCTGCTGACCCAGTGCGGGACATCGTCGATAGGCACGGGAAATCTGGGTGGTCCCACCGCCGAAGAGCGAAATTCAAGAATCGCCAGCGAGCCGAGCGGAGATTTTTTCTACGGCAGGCGCTACTTCGTGGAGAAAACCCGCTTCTGGGGCTATGTCCGCAAGCCGCGCCAGCCGTGGAGCCGTGCCAAGCTGGTGATGCTACGGGAGGACAAGAAACGGGCTCCAGATCGCCTCCCCGAGGTGGGGCCGGCCGGCCACCGATACGCCTATGACCAAAATTTCGAGTATCGTCTCCGCGGCTACTACACCGGTCAGGAGGCCTACGATCCCAACAGCAACCAATTCCTCGCCGAGTTCATGCTGACCGGCTACGAAGTGGTGGACCGCCAGCCCGGGTGGTTGTTCCGGCCGGATGACCGCTACGACCGCAGCCGCATCACGATGGTGCCGCGCTAAAAATCGACCGATTTCCCGAAATGAAGCTCGAAGATGTCAGACGAGCAATACGGCGGAATTCCCACGGCCGCGCGCCGGGCGACGCGCCCTCGCTTGGCAGGTTGGCGCGGATGCCCGGGACCGGCCTGCCGAAGGTGTCAAAGCGGAAGCTGAAAAGCCGAAAAAAAAACCAGAAACGACAGCGACAGCTGACACTTCTCATCTGGTCCTCCTTACTTGGGCTCGCCGTCATCGCAGTGATGGGCGGGGTGTTCGGACTCTGGCTTCTGCCCAAAATGAACCAGTCCGCCACGCAATCCAGCCACACAAACGGCTCCGCTGAGCCTCCGGACCGGCTGGCTTCACGCTTTCCATCACCGACGGAGAGTGAGGCCCTAGAAATGGTGAAAAGCGCTTTGGCCCTGCGGAATCCATTGGCGGTTGCAAGCTACTTCCGCCCCGGCGGATCGACACCGCAACAGGTGGTCGATTTCCTGCAAGAACTCGATGCCACGGAGGGACCAATCACGCGGTTTGCTTGGCTTAGCAGCATCGACGCGAACCGCCTGAGCATTGACGGCGTGCTCGTCAGCCTCAACGGAAAGGAAAATCCGACCACCCGCCTCGCCCTGCTCACACCGGACGCGGTGGGGGTCTGGAAAATCGACTTCGACGCCCTGGCCCGCACGGTCACTCCCTCGTGGGACGACTTTTTAGACCACACCACAGAGAGCGCCCAAGTGCGGGTCTTTGTCGCGAGAGACAGTTATTATAACGGCCCTTTCAAGGATGACAATAAGTGGGTCTGCTATGGCATCACCTCGCCCGACCGCGAGGAAATCTTCTACGGTTATTGCCGCAGGGACACCGCCCAGCACGCAGCCATGGAAGCGCTTTTTGTGCGAGAGACTCAGATGATCCGCGCCACCCTCAAGATCCAATACCACGAGGCAGCGGGACCACGCCAGTTTGTCATTTCCCGGATACTCGCCGAAGACTGGGCGATGGGCGAGACGGATTTTGATGTCTCATTCGACTAGGCGACTGGAGCTGTTGCCTTTGGTGCCGATGAGGTAGTCGCCACCTTTTTCGACGATCACACGCAGGGTAGGTTCTTTACCTGTGGGTCGGCGAGCAGGGCGCGGGCTTCGCTCGGACGACAAACACCTGCCTCCGCCCCGCCTCAGCGCGTTTCCACGAGATCCTCCCAAGTTATTCACAACCCGTCATCCCGGCTCCTTCCCCTGCCGATCCTGCCGGCCGCGCTGGATTGCGACCGCCACTTACCCGTGCGAATCCAAGTCATCGGCCGCTGTGAGCAACTTGCCAACTTGCGCGAATAAACTGCGAATAAGCCCACAACCAATTGGTTATTAACCAATAAATTATCAATCAAGCGTTTAAAGCTAGCGACTTCATTGGGATAGGCGAGGGGCTCGCGGTCCATCTCCCAAACCAAGCGCCCCCGCAAAGTCCCCAGACACGCCCCGCCGCCGCTGTGGGTGTGCGGCGGCATTCAACGATATCCCCAAGTTATTCACAAGCACTCTAACCCAGCTCTGCGTCTCTCTGAAAATCACGGGGCAATTGCTTTTGACCGCGGCGGGCCATTGCCCTACACGCTCTCCGCCACCCGCCACCGCCAAGTTCCATGTCCGACGTTCCTACCATCATCTACACCCAAACCGACGAAGCCCCCGCTCTCGCCACTTACTCATTTCTCCCGATCGTTCAAGCCTTCACCAAGCATTCAGGGATCGCCGTGGAAAGCCGCAACATCTCGCTGGCCGGCCGCATCCTCGCCAATTTCCCCGATTTCCTCGCCGACGACCAAAAAGTCCCCGACGCCCTAGCCGAGCTCGGCGCGCTGAGTCTCAAGCCGGAAGCCAATATCATCAAGCTCCCCAACGTTAGCGCCTCCATCCCGCAGCTCAAGGCCGCCATCGCCGAACTCCAGGCCAAGGGCTACCCGCTCCCCGATTTCCCGGACGCTCCGCAGACCGATGCGGAAAAATCCGTCCGCGCCCGTTACGCCAAAGTCCTCGGCTCCGCGGTCAACCCGGTCCTCCGCGAAGGAAATTCCGACCGCCGCGCGCCGAAGGCCGTCAAGGAATACGCCCGCCAGCACCCGCATTCCATGGGGATCTGGTCCGCCGATTCCAAAACCTCGGTCGCCACCATGGGCAAGGACGACTTTTTCTCCAACGAGAAATCCGTCACCCTCGCCGAGGCCACCGCCGTGAAAATCGAGTATCACGGCCTCGACGGCACCCACCTGGTCCTCAAGGAATCCATCCCGCTTAAGGCCGGTGAAATCCTCGATGGCAGCTTCCTCAGCAAGGTCGCCCTCATCAATTTCCTCGCCGACCAGATCGCGAAAGCCAAGGCCGACGACCTGCTCTTCTCACTCCACATGAAGGCCACCATGATGAAGGTTTCCGACCCCATCATCTTCGGCCGCGCGGTGGAGGTTTTCTTTCAGGACCTCATCGCCAACCACGCGGGCGTTCTTCTAAAACTCGGTGTCGATTTCAAAAACGGCTTTGGTGACCTCATCGCCAAGCTCGACCAACTACCCGCCGAGCAAAAAGCCGCGATCGAGGCCGACATCCGGACCACCTATGCCAATGGCCCCGCCCTCGCCATGGTCAATTCCGATAAAGGCATCACCAACCTCCACGTCCCCTCCGACGTCATCGTCGATGCCTCCATGCCCGCCATGATCCGCGGTGGCGGCAAGATGTGGAATGCCGCCGGCCAGGAACAAGACACCCTAGCCGTCATCCCGGACAGCTCCTACGCCGGGATCTATCAAGCCACCATCGACTTCTGCCGCGCCAATGGCGCGCTCGATCCTCGCACCATGGGCTCCGTCCCCAACGTCGGCCTGATGGCCCAAGCCGCCGAGGAATACGGCTCCCACAACAAGACCTTTGAAATCCCCGGCCGCGGCACCGTCCAGGTGACCGACGCCACCGGCCAACTCCTCTTCTCTCACGAAGTCGAGGCCGGCGACATCTGGCGCGCCTGCCAAACCAAGGACGCCCCGGTGCAAGACTGGGTGAAACTCGCCGTCAAACGCGCCCGCGCCTCCGCCACCCCCGCCGTCTTCTGGCTCGATCAAACCCGCGCCCACGACGCCCAGATCATCGCCAAAGTCGAAAAATACCTCGCCGACCACGACACCAGCGGTCTCGACATCCGCATCCTGCCGCCCGCCGAAGCGTGCACGTTCTCACTCCAGCGCATCGTCCAGGGCCTCGACACCATCTCCGTCACCGGCAACGTCCTGCGCGACTACCTCACCGACCTCTTCCCCATCCTCGAAGTCGGCACCTCCGCGAAGATGCTCTCGATCGTCCCCCTCATGAACGGCGGCGGCCTCTTCGAAACCGGCGCCGGCGGCTCCGCACCCAAGCACGTCGAACAATTCGTTCAGGAAAACTATCTCCGCTGGGATTCGCTCGGCGAGTTTTTCGCCCTCGCCGCGGCCTTCGAGCATCTCGGCGAAATGTTTGGCAACGCCAAGGCCAAGGTCCTCGCCGACACCCTCGACACCGCGACGGGCAAGTTCCTCGAGTTCGACCGCTCGCCCGGCCGCAAGCTCGGCACCATCGACAACCGCGGCTCCCACTTCTACCTCACCCTCTACTGGGCTGAGGCGCTCGCCGCCCAAAGCAGCGACGCCGAATTGAAGTCCATTTTCACCCCCGTCGCCGGAAAACTGCTAGCCGCGGAGAAACAGATCGTCGCCGAGCAACTCGCCGTGCAAGGCAAGCCGGTCGACATCGGTGGCTACTATCACCTCGACGACACCAAGGCCGCCACCGCCCTCCGCCCGAGCGCAAGCTTCAACGAAATCTTGGCTGGCATCTGAGGCGGGCTCAGGATCACGTGCTTTCCGAGGCGTGCCGGGTGGTGAAGAAGACTTCCATCCGGTGGTGGAGGTCATCGTAGAACCGGCGCTTGATCGCCTCAAAGGCAATGCGCTGATCGCTTTCCGCCACGCCGATGGATGCCTCCTCCAGCCTCATTTTCGCGGCGAAGGACTTTTCCATTTCCACCAGTGAATCGAGAAACTCGCGAGCCGCGCGGGTGTGTTCGACCCCGTCAACCAAGGCGTTTTCCAGCCGTGGATTGCGGGTGACGGCGATGAGGTTGCCACCGGAAAGCTGTTCCATGTAGCGGGAACGGCTCTGGCGAAACGCGAGATGCTCGGAGTCAAACGTGATTTCGTCGCGATCCACCAACGTGTCGTAGGGCCCCGGCTTGGTGAAGAATTTCACGATCAGCGGAATGGTGTCCACCAGCATGAAGAGCAGTGTGAGGACGATGTAAGTGAAGAGTGCGAACTGGCCACCCTGCTTGCCGCCGCTGAAAAGCGCGTGGAGGGCGAGTGTTTGGGTGAGAATATCGCGGCGCGGCTCTGCCCGCAGCGCGGCGAGACGGTTCGCTTCCTCGTCGGCGACGGACGCGAGCTCGCCTTGGACGCGGTTGAGCTCGGCAAGGCGCGAGTCGATTTGTTGTTTGATCGTCTCGCGGAGGGAATTTTGTTGGGTGACGAATTGCTCGGCTTGGTCGTTTTCCACCATCTGCTTGAGTCCGGCAACGCGCGCGGCTTCCGCCTTGTTGGCAGCGGCGATCTCTGCGAGGCGGGTTTCAAACAAGGCGATGGCCGCGGCCTCGGCCTCGCGGGACTGGGTCTGGAGGCTGGCTTTCTCGGCGGTGAGGTGTTCGAGCAGGCTGCCGAGACGCTTGGACTCCTCGCGCCGCGGTTCGAGCTGATCCGAGCGGATCGACCGGGCGCGCGGCCCCTCTCCGGCGAGCCCGGAACGCTGGCCATTGAGCTCGCGCTCGAATTCCCCCTGCCAAAAACCCAGCTCAGACTGCAATTTCACATACTGTGGGGAAAACTCGGCACTCTGCATTTCCACCACCTTGAGCCGCTCGCTGAAAGGCAAGCTGCCCTCGGCGATGGCCGCTTTCAGCTCGGATTGTTGATCGGCGGTGAGACCGGGAATGGCGGACGCGGCGTCCTCGTTCTCCTGCAAGATGAAGCGCGCTTGGAACGACTCGTTCCACCGCACGCGCTGCTCGGCGAGCGCGGTTTCCAACTGCGTGACCTGGGAGCGGACTTTCTCCTTCTCCACCGCGAAGCCGTCGCGCACCACCTCGATTTCCCCCGCACGGTCTTTCTCGATGACCGAGGAAACCGTGTCGCGGAAGAGCAGCAGCACCAACGGGTGGGCGATGGTGATGCCCATCAATATGGCGACCACCAGCCGCAGCGAAAACTGCGATGCTTTCCGCAGGAACGACATGTAAGGCCGGTAGCTCGCGAGCAGCGCGCGGTCGATGGTGAGGATGATGAAGGCCCAGACGGCGGCGATGGGGTAAATGACCCGGGCGTTGTCGGTGAGGGTGGAAAGCGCGTAAGCGCAGGCGATGAAAGCGAAGGCGCAAGGAACCAGCACGGTGGCTCCGAAGGCGACGTATTTCCGCTGCTCCCAGGCCGGACACTGCTCGAGCGTTTGCGTGCCGGCACCGGAGAGCCAGAAAAAGGCGCGTTTGAAAAAGGACATGATGATCAGGAATTAAAAACGACTACTTGCAGAAGTCGCCGCAAATTACAAATCACGATTTTTCCCGGCAGCCGCAGGACGATTGCACGTCAAGCGTCACCTCCGGAACGGCCACGCTTTTGCAGTATCCCAGTTGCAGCTGATCCGCGCCCACCCGGATCTGGCCGGCAAGCTTCAGACCTTCAGACCGCGCAGCGTCTTCAAGCTTGCGCCAACTCGCCGACAAGCGGCTTGGGCAGTGGCTTCTCCTTCTTGCGGAGGGCCCGCCGCATCTTGGTCAGCGCGGAGTTTTGGAGCTGCCGGATCCGCTCGCGGGTCACCCCGAATTCGCGGCCGACCTCCTCCAAGGTCAGCGCCTTGCGACCGTTAAGGCCGAAGCGCTCGTCGATGATCCGGCGCTCGCGCTCGTCGAGCACGGAGAGCAAGCCGTCGAGCTCACCATGAAGATTCTTGTCGGAGAGCATGTCCAGCGGGTTCACGGCGCGCTCATCACTAATGACTTCTCCAAACTCAGTGGCCTCCCCTTCGTTGATCGGCGCATCCAGCGAGGTCGGCCGGTAGGACGCCTGCCGGAGCAACGCGAGCTTGCGGTGAGGCAGACCAACTTCATCGGCAAGCTCCTGATCGGTCGGCTCACGGCCGAGCGCTTCGGTGAGAATCGCAGCGATGCGGCGCATCTTTGCGATTTTATCCACCATGTGGACGGGAAGCCGGATGGTCTTCGACTGGTTGGCCAAGGCGCGCTTGATCGACTGCTTGATCCACCAAGCGGCGTAGGTTGAGAGCTTCCCGCCCTTTTCAGGGTCAAAACGTTCGACCGCTTTCATCAGGCCGATGTTTCCCTCTGAAATCAAGTCGGTTACCGGCATGCCGTAATTCGAATAATCCTGCGCAATTTTCACCACCAGCCGCAGATTCGCGCGGATCATATGGGACCGGGCTTCCGCGTCACCGTTTTTGATGCGGGCGGCGAGCGACACCTCCTCCTCCGGTGTGAGGAGCGGAGTTTTCGAAATTTCCCTCAAATAGAGCTTGAGGCTGCTGTCAGATTCGTAGGCCATGGTAGGGGTGGGTTGGTAGTTGTTAAACGCCGCCGGAGAGGTTTTATTCCTTTTTTCTGAATTTATCGGTAAATACGAAGTAGATACGCGGACGAAAGTGCTTCTTGCATTTCTGCTACTCACCCCCCAATTAGCAATTCGCATGCCCCCAGACTAACATTCATAATTATCTAAAAATCAGTGGAATAATTAAAATCGGTTGAGGCAATCTGGAACAAAATTGCAAAATGCCCTACGGCTTGCGCCGTTTTGTCGCATGAGAGGTTCGACAAGCTAGCGCGCTTGGGGCAAAGGTTCGCCTGTGTTTGCTGCAATTTATCCTCTGGCCCGCCGCGGCCTGTTCTGCCTGGAAGCGGAAACCGCCCACCATGCCAGCATGGCGGCCCTTCGCTTGGCCGAGAAAACCGGTCTTTTGGGGCTGGTCGCCCCCGCCGTGCCAGCGCATCCGGTGGAGGTGATGGGGCTGACATTTCCCAATCGCATCGGTCTGGCCGCGGGACTCGACAAGGAGGGCAACACCATCGACGCCCTCGGCCGCCTCGGCTTCGGCTGCATCGAAATTGGGACGATCACGCCGCGGCCGCAGCCGGGCAATCCGGCACCACGCTTGTTCCGCTTGCTCGCGCACGAGGCGATCATCAACCGCATGGGCTTCAATAACCCCGGTATTGAAGCCGGCGTGCGAAACGTCCGCTCCGCCCGTTCGTTCAAGGGCATCGTGGGTTTCAACATCGGCAAGAACAAGGACACCCCTAACGAAAACGCGGCGGACGACTACCTGATTTGCCTGCGCGAGGCGTATCCGGTGGCCGACTACGTGGCGGTCAACCTGTCCTCGC
>JBBEEL010000008.1:0-8525 GCA_040880785.1 Akkermansiaceae bacterium
ATGCGCGACATCGTTTTCCTCGAAGTTGCCGGCATCAACCCGATCGTCGTCCACGGCGGCGGCAAAGCCATCTCCGCGGCCATGGAAGCCGCCGGACTGGAAGCGAAATTTGTCGGCGGATTCCGCGTCACCACCGACGCGGCAATCGACATCGTCGCCCGCGTCCTGTCGGAGGAAATCAACCCCGGGCTGGTCCGGATGATCCGCGATTTCGGCGGAAAAGCCGTCGGCATCCCCGGCAACGACGTCTTCCTCGGCGAGAAAATCAAGGGCACCGACGCCGCGGGCAAGCGGGTGGATATCGGCCGGGTCGGCGAGGTCGTCGGTTGCCAGCTCGCGCACATGGACGCCGCCCACCATGCCGGAATCGTGCCGGTCATTTCCCCGCTCGCCGCGGAACTGGCCACCGGCCGGCCGCTCAACATCAACGCGGATCTCGCCGCCGCCGCGCTCGCCAAGGAACTCCGCGTCGCGAAGCTAGTCTATCTTTCCGACGTCCCCGGCCTGCTTGCCGATCCCAAGGACCCCGCCACGCTCATCCAATCCGTCACCCGCGCCCAAGCGGAGGCACTCATCGCCGACGGCACCATCTCCGGCGGCATGATCCCGAAAATCCGCAGCGCCCTGGACGCGCTCAACGCGGGCGTTCGCAAGGTCCACTTCGTCGATGGCCGCCTGCCCCACGCGCTTTTACTGGAAATTTTCACCGACGGCGGCGTCGGCACCGAGGTCGTGCGGTGAATTCAAACGAAAAACCCCCGCCGCAGCCGGAGCTGGACGGGGTTGGTTTGGGTTTGGGAGAATGAGAAAAGCTTACCAGGTTTTCACGTCGTCACCGACCGCGCCGCCGGTGCCACCGACCGCATCCGCGCCGTTGCTCCAGACCGCCGCGCGGCGGCCGTTGAGGGTTGTTTTCGGGCTGGCAGATGGCTTGACCTCAATCTTTTCATCATAATTTCCGTCCAAAGCGATATAATAGGGCCCGCCCCATGGATCGAAGAGGCCTGTGACGGTAGTCCCCGTGGAGTTGTAAATCAGACCGTTCTTGCCGGCTTTGCCTTCCCGGACCGAGAGGAACTTGACGGCCCGGGTATTCAACGGAGTGGTAACGGTTTCGATACCCAGCAAAACCTTGAGCAAATCAACATCATCTTTCGTGTTCACCTCATCGTCTCCCGTCAAATTACTCTTCGGCATGCTGCCGTATTCCGTATGAAAATTATTCACGGCCGCTTCGATCGAAGTCGCCGTGGCGAGCGCCGTGGTGCGGCGGGCCTTCTGGATCGCGGCATTGCCCGCGGCGAATCCGGCTCCGGCAAGCACCGCGATGATCGCGATGACCACCAGAAGCTCGACCAAGGTGAAACCGCACTTGCGGCGTGGAATAAGGTTTTTCATGCACCTACTCAATGGATCTGCCGCGCGAAATTGCAACAGGAAAAATTTGAGGCCCGCGGTGGTATCTCGCCCTCGCCTCAAGATCGGGGGATCGAGTTCGGGGGCCTTCTCGGCATTCGGTGCGGTGCGCTACACGCCTTGGTATGTCCTCGGCGTGCAGGGCGCGGCGGTGGTCCTGCTGGCGATTCTTCCACCTTCCGTGTGTTCCGTATTCCGTGGTCGATATCCTTGTCCTTGTCATCTTCCTCCGCCTTGGCCGCGTGGGCAGCGCACAGCAGGATGCCCGCAGCCGATAACAGGCCAAGTCAGTCGAAAGGATCACATCTCATGGTTTTTCCGCATGAGTTTGGAAATCGGAACTGGCGGTGACCTCACCGCTTTGCACGTTGATGAACCATGCCGTCGTCCCCTCTGGCAGCGGGGCTTCGGCACTCCAACCGGCTTGGGTCGACTTGAGTTTAGCAGGTGACTCCACCCACTTGCGTTTTCCGGTGAAGCCCGTATCGGTCGTGGAGACGAGCACGGCCCGTTCCAATGGCCGCGTCGCCGCAAATCCCACTGTCGCGATCCGTTGTTTCAAGGTGACGCTGAATTGACCACACCACGGTTTACCATCCCGGACGATACTTTCGGCAAAGGCGTAAGCATCCGGCTTCTGCCATCCCGGCCCGTGGCCATGGCCCAGGCCGGGAATCAAGGTGACCATGCGAGGTCCGGGGGCCGCCTGATAGGACGCCGCCTGACAGTCGAGCGGGAAATGCTCGTCCTCCGGCCAAGAGAACCAAAGCACCGGCATTTTCGCCCGGTTCATGCGCAGCATGGGATCCCAGACTTTTTGATAGAGCAGGTTGTTCCCGAGCGCCCTCCCGTATTGATTTTCGGAATCCGCGAGATGGCCACAACCGTAAGTGGGGATCGCAAAGGCGAAACGCGGATCGATGCCGATCACCGTGCTGGTGATCACGCCGCCCCAGGAGATCCCCATCACGCCCACCTTGTCCGCATCCACCTCCGGGAGTGAGCGCAGCAACGAGTTCGCCAGGATCGTATCCGCGACGGCGTGGTAGATCCATTGATCTGCCAGCGGCTCATTGGAATCTTGATAAATACCGACCCGGGCGGGACCGGCCCACTCGTGACGCTGCCAAGCCCTCGGATTTTGAGGTGGGCGGACATCGGTCTGTCCTTCGACCGCGATGCTGATGGCAACATACCCGTGGTCATTCCACAACTTCACCCATGGCGCGAAGGCGGTGCCGCCACCACCGTGGACCAGAACCACCGCGGGCAGCTTCCCCTTCGCATTCTCGGGAATTCCCAGCCACGCAAAGACCTTGGTCGGCTTACCCTTCCATGGCAGCGCGTCAAAATAGATCGGTTTGATTGCACCGATTGGCTTGAACCCCTCGGCCTCTAACACCACTGGGGGAAGGGTCAGTTTCGACAGGGCATCCACCTCTGCGAATGGCTCTGAGAAATCATTCCCGAACGCCATCCCGGCAGAAAACACCGGGACGATCCCAAGGATAGCAATCAATAATTTTTTCATGGTTTAAGTCTAATTTTTCCCAATAGGTGGTTCATGGTTGCGGAGAGAATACGAGGGAGTGTTTCGCACCATTTGCAACGGGTAGATTGTAGGTCCGGCTCCAGCGCTGGGTCACAGGGTCGTAATCGCTTTGCCAAAAGTCGCCACCGTGAACCGTTTGGTCGAGCGGTTTTCCATCCACTTCCAAGATATATCCGCTGTTCTTCGTAAGATCCGTGAAGGTGACGGGCACGTATCCGAGGCCGGATGCCAGGGTGAATGCCGCTTGGTTTCCATCCGCGCGAATCCGCACATCCGGGTGCGACTTCTCGAACGTTCCCTTGGTGACTTCGACGTTGTGTTGATTACCCGCCGCTTCGCGGAAGATCATGCGCCAGGTGTTTTCATCCTTCATCAGGGCCGCCTTCAGGGCTTCGTTAGGGCCGTAGTATGAGTTCGCAAACTGCGGCATGCCGATGTGTTCGACGGTCGCCTCGACGAAATCACCGGGTTCAAGGCGCGTCACCCCGGGCGGGGGGACCAAGTCGAGAGTCGATGCATCGTTTTGACCAATCTTGATCCCGCGCTCGGCCATCCAAGGGGATGCTTCTTTACCGCCCAGTCTGGCTTTCCATGCGCGGATCACGATGCCACGATTCGCCCACTCCCCTGTTCGTTTCTCTTCGCGAGGAACCGCTTCGTGCAGCGAGGCCCATGGTGTGGGACCCGTGCACTCCAACGGTTCGGTGCGATAGACATCGCCTCCCCACTGGGTGTTCCATTGCTTAATCAGCCCGGTTTCATCGCCCACAGCCATTTTTCTCTCGCCGGTGTAACTGTAGGTGTCCGCGCCGATCTGGAAGATGACGAAGCGGGAGAAATCCGTCGCCTGATTCACATCCAGCCGGATTTGATAGGTCGAGCGCATGAGATCATCGGTGCGGGTCTGGCTGACGGTGGAGCGATGAGTGATCTCCTGTCCCAGCTTCCCGGCGAAGGTCACCTCGGTGAGACAAGGTCCATGCCGCTGGTAAGTCGTCCGCATCGCCGAGTGCGGAACGCGCTTCCCTGCCGGATCAAAGAAGCGAAAAAAATCACCGCCGCCGACGTTTCCAGTCCAATTCCATGGTCGCTTGGCGACGGGATCGCAGACCATGACCGGCCGCACATCAGTGATTGTGCAATCGGCCTGCACCTGTTCCGGCTCATAGCAGATACTCTCACCCCATGACCCGAGGGCGCTCTGGGTCCAGTGCTGGTTGCTGCCCCAGCCGACCAGCGAGAGTTGGGTGTGCGAGGCGGCAGCCACACCACCCCAGTGGCCGTAGCAGATCGTCAGCTCGAGTTCGGTGGTGCTGGCTGCGGGCAGGCGCACTTGGGTGATTCCATGAAACCAAGTGCCCTCATACGCGCCGGCCTCAGGCCTGTTATGCCAGTTCTTGCTGATCTGCACGGGGATGCCCGTCGGGTTCCCATCAGAATCTCGCAGCATTGCAGAGATCCCGGTAATGGCAGCTCCGATGCGCTGCCGGAAGCCACCCGCCATCTTCTCAAACATCAGTCGCGCGATTTGCTTCTGGTCTGTTGGATTGGACAAGACGAGTTTGACCCGCTCGATCGCATCATTGCTCGGGCCTGTGATGCCGGGCGGAGCGATCGGCTCGATGCCGTCGAGGTTCACCCGGTGCCAGCCGAGCTCAGAGTCATAAGAGACGGGACGAGCGGTGCCAGCGGGGATTTCAGATGCCACCACACTCACAGGACTAGCCGCTGGCGCAGCCTCCCAAGTGGCGGGATTGAATGAAAGTGAGGCTTGCTGCCAGTCATCCGCCCAAGATGGGCCATCCGGCAGCTGCCAGCGCCCTTGAAGCTTCGGGCCACCCTCGGCGGCGGCTAGCTTCACTTCCAGCGAAGGGTTTTTCCAAGACTCTCTGGGCATGAATTCGGAGGACGGCGCTGCCGGATCGAAGCGCCATTCACGGATGCAGGGCGGCCCGGGACGAGTCGTGCCGGGATTACTGAATTCTTGCTCCACCTCTTGGGAAGTCAGTGCCCGATCGTAGAGCCGGATTTCATCCACGATACCGCGGAAATGATAGCCGTCCCCGCTGTTATCACCGCGGCGGCCAATGATGAGGGCGGATTTCCCGGGCGTGCGCTTGAGACCGATTTTTTTCTCACCCGCTTGCTTTCCATTCACATAGAGGCGGAAGGTGTCGCCATCGTAACTCACGGCAAGATGGTTCCACGCATCGATCCTGAATGCCCCTTGTGGAGTGGTTTCCACGGTGAACTGACCGTCCCGCCCGCCGATGTTCATCCGAGCCTGGAGTCCTCCAAAACCGATCGTAAGCCCAAAGTTACCATTCGCCGCCTCGTTGAGGTTCTTGCATACCAACCACGAAATACTTTTTTGCGTGGCAGAATATCCCGCCGGAATGAAGGCCCATAATTCCAAGGTGAAGTGCTCGGGGTCCAGGGCCGGCTCATGCGGGACTTCGAAGTGATTCTTCCCATCCAAGCCGAAGCCACCACCGATTTTCCCAAAGGAGGATGGGCCGGGTTGAATCGGCAAACATCCCGGACGGGCGGCGAGAGTCAGGCCAAGCCGGTCCGGCCATGCGACTGTCTCAAACCGCGCCTCCGCGTTGAGTTTCTCGCCATCTGCGGCGGTGAAGACCAGATCCGTGACATCCGCCCGTTGGAAAAAGCGCCCGGACTCAATCAGCCTCGGACCGTCGAACCGGCTCCATTTGCCACCTCCGGTGCAGCGATAAATTTTCCCGTTAGCGGAAAGATTCAGTTCAAGATCTGCCGGTGCCGCAGCTCCCTGCGCCGGGGTGCCGCTGATCCCGAACGTCGCATAATCCGTGCCCGCAGGAACGGGGCCGAGCTGGGTGACCTTCATGGCCTCGGTGTCGAGAATCAGCGCATAGTTTCCGGTCTGGATGCAGCGGAGCCAGGGAGCCTCGGGAATGACTCCGGGAAATCCCTCCGCCCACCACATCGAGGTGAAATCCCCAGCATGGGGCATGATCTCCTTAGGCACCGCAGCGCGCAGCAGGGAAATATTGCAGCAGACAGAGGCGCACAAGGCGACGGCAGGAGTGATGGTAGAACGGCGCGTCATGGTTGATGTGTCAAAAATTTGAATTCAGGCTATCAAAGGAAGCGTGGCCGCATCGGTTGGCTTCCGCCCGAGTCCTCGCCAGCCTGTGGCTGGCGACACTACGGAGACTCCACGGCAGCGCCTATCATGCATTTGCGTCATGGCGCACTGGCCCCAGTTCGCTATAATTCCTAGCGTTCTCTTTACATCATTAAAGACACTCCCATAGTCGGAGCGGTTTGTGATTTCTTTGACCGACTGCTGCCTGACCCATGAAACTGTCCTGTCTGCTCGCCCTCGTGGCGGCATCTTTTCCATTTGCCAGTGCCATTGCCCAAGAGGGAGCGCTGCTTGCAGGGCTCGTGCACGACTCCACCACCCAGTTGGAGCAACACCAGAAGGCCATCGCAGCGGAGCTCAGCGAACTGGCACTGGACAGCCTGAATAGCGGAGTCGGGCCCATCGGATACCGATCGCAGACCCACGAGAGCTCCGATCACCGGGAATGGGTGGAGGTCGATCTCGGGCCGGAGGGCCCCATCGATACCATCGTGCTCGTCCCCGCCGTCTGCCGGGATACCCGCTTGAGCTTCGTTTCGGATGCCTTCCCAGTGTCTTTCCGCGTTCTTGCGGGAACGGCGGCAGACCGTGTGGGTGCGGTGGTGGCCGAATACACCGACACCGCCAGCCTCCTGCCCCGCATCGCGCCGCTGGTGCTTCCCATCCGTGAGATCCGTGCCTCATGGGTCAGGGTCGAGGCCACCCGTTTGTCTCCCAGGGCCTTCGATGGAAAATTCATTTTTCAGCTTTCCGAGCTCCTTGTTTTCGAGGGGCAGCAAAACCGGGCGCTGCGCCGTCCCGTCTCGGCTTCCTCCCTGAGCTACCAAAAGGCGACGAACTGGAGCGCTGTTTGTCTGGTGGACGGAATCCTGCCCTACCTCATGGACGCCGCGCAAGGAGAGCAAAGCCTCGCATTTCTGACCCCGCACAACTTCCCAATCGCCATCGGCGACCGCCCTTCGATTGCGATCGATCTCGGACAGGAAACCCCGGTTTCCGGCCTCCGCCTTCACACGGTGGACCAGAGTGACACCGTGCCACAGAGCCTCTCCGGCGACTACGGCTTGCCCTACCGCTTCCGGCTTGAGGGCTCACAAGGGTCGGATTTCTCAGATGCCCGAGTCCTGCTCGAGGCGACTCTCGGCTCCGTATTCAAGGTCGGTCCGATCATGGAATGGAACTTCAGCGAGGCCACCTGCCGCCACCTGCGCCTGACCGCCAGCGAGCCCTATGATCCCTCAGACAGCAAGACGAGCGGCAAGCAAATCGGCTTTGCCGAGATCGAGATCCTCTCAAAGAGCCTGAACGTAGCTAGGGGAAAACCGGTCACCACCGCCCTCAGGCCCAGCACGGAGCGCACTGTGGAAGCCTTGAATGACGGGCGGAATCTCTACGGGAACATCCTGCCGATCCGGACATGGCTGGGGGAACTCGCGCGGCGCCACGATCTTGAAGCGGCGCGGCCTGTGATCGCAGTGGAACTCGGGCGGCGCTATGCCCGCCAGAAATTCATCATCACCGGGATGTTGTGGGTGACCACCGCACTCACCTTCGGAATTGTCGTCCTCATCTTCTACTTCCGCATCAGCCGCATCCGGCAGGAAAGCCGCATCCGGGAGCGGATCGCGGCCAATCTCCACGACGAGCTCGGTGCCAACTTGCATGCCATCGGGCTACTTGGGGATCTGGCAAAGGACGCCGTGGACTCACGTGAGGAACTCATCGATACAGTCGAGCGGATCCGTGCCCTCACCGAGCGCACCGGCTCGGCAGCCCGCAACTGCGCCAACATGCTCGAGGCACCCGGGATTTGCGAGGATCTCGTGGTGGAAATGCAACGCGACTCACGGCGCTTGTTAGCCGATCTGGAGCACGATCTCCAGATCGAGGGTGAGCCGCTGCTCAAGCGTCTTTCACGCCGCAAGCGCATCGACTTGCTGCTGTTTTACAAAGAGACTCTGGCAAACGTGATCCGTCACTCCGGTGCGACCGAAGTCGAGACCCGCTTGCTGGCCCGTCCAAACGAAATTACCCTAACGGTCACCGACAATGGATGTGGATTCAGCTCGCCCCCCCCCGCAGCACTGAAGCGCCGCGCGGGTCTGCTCGGAGGCCTTTTCCAAGTCGAACACCCCGCATCCGGCGGCACCCGGATCATCTTAAAGCTGAAAACCCGTCAATTCGGAATGCTCAAATGAAGACCCCTATCACCGTCATGCTCGTCGAGGACAACCGTGAATATCGCGAAGTCATCCGCCTTGCGCTGGACCGAGATCAACACACCGAACTGGCCTGCGAGTTTAGCACCGCGGAAATCGCCCTTCGCAGTCTGCGCGATCGTGCGATCCAGAGACCGCCGGACGTCATTCTGCTTGACCTTCGTTTACCAGGCATGAGCGGCATCGATGCCTTACCCCACTTTGCCCAATC
>JBBEEL010000009.1:0-8276 GCA_040880785.1 Akkermansiaceae bacterium
TTGATCAACCTCAAGACCCGGATCATCACCATCCCGGCCAATATCTCCAAGACCCGGCACGAACGGCACGTCACGGTTTCCGACAACCTCGCCGCGTGGCTGGAGGCATTTCCTCCGCCGGTCACGGGTGGAAATTTCGGACGCATGCTCTCTGCGGTGAAGGGGCACTTCAAACTTTCCCACGACGAGGCGCGGCACAGCTTCATTTCCTACCACGTCGCGCTTCACCGGTCCCTTGGCGATGCCGCCCTCCAAGCGGGGAACTCTGAAACGATCATCCGCCGCCACTACCTCAACCTTCATCCGAAAGACGAAGGGGCCGTGTTCTTCCGCATCGTGCCAGATCCGAAGAACCGCCGGGCTGTGCTGGCACCCGAGAAAACTGCCAATCCGAACCCTCACCTAGTAGCCATCTGATTGCATGAACTCGCATCTTGACGGTCCTCCCCCGTGTTGCTAATTTGACAACAGATTTCCGAATGAGAATCATTACCAAACGCCGCATTCTCAACTATGCCAAGCTCCACCCCAACGCCGCCGCCAATCTCTCCGCATGGATCACCGTGGCCACCGCCGCCAAGTGGCAATCCATCGCCGACGTTCGGAAAGTCCTTCCTCATGCGGATCTTGCCACCGTCGGCAGTTCCAAGACCGTCACCATTTTCAACATCGCCGGAAACCACCACCGCCTGATCACCGCCATCCATTACAACACCCGCAGCATCTTCATTCTGAAAATCCTCACCCATGCCGACTACAGCAAGGACCGCTGGAAAAACGATCTCTGATCCCATGAACGCCACCAAACCACTTCCGGCTAGCTTCGCCAAGCTGCCCAAGACCTACGAAGCCCTTTGCCGCATCCACATGCCGCGCACGTTGCATGATGAAATCGAACTCGAAGCCGTCACCGAGATCATCGACCTTATGGCGGGCCACACCCTCAACCGGGATCAGGCGGACTACCTGGAAACCCTCTCCGAGCTTGCTGAAGCCTATGAATCGGCAAACCACGATCCGCTCCCCGCTCTTCCCCCACATGAGTTCCTCTCCGCCCACCTCGAAAACATCGGCATGTCCGCCGCCGAGTGGGGAAAACTCATCGGCATCGACCGTTCCACCGCTTCCCGCCTCCTCCGTGGCGAGCGCAAGTTCAACACCACGCACGTCAGGAAAACTGCGGAGGCTCTCGGCATAGAACCGTCACTTCTGATTTAGCGTCGAACATGAAAACACACGCTCCCATTCATCCCGGCGAGTTTCTCCGCGAGGACTTCCTTATTCCCCTTGGTCTCTCGGAATACCGGGTGGCTAAGGACATCGGCGTCCCGCCCCGGCGCATCAACGAGATCGTGAAGGGCAAGCGTGCCCTCACGGTGGACACCGCCCTGCGGCTTGAACGCTACTTCGGATGGCCCGCCGACGTGTGGCTGAACCTCCAGTCCCACCACGACCAGCAAACCGCCAAGGAGTCGCTGAAGGCCGCGCTGGCGGGGATTCATCCGTGTGCGGCATTGTGAGCCTCACGACCATTAAGTTTGCAAATCATGTCCGGCTACGAAGGCGAGTTTCAGATGTTCTCCGCCGGTGAAGGGGAGTTTGGATCGGGGATCATCATCTTGGATGAATTCTGCGACCGCGCGGAGCCCTGCCCCGAGGCCGCATGGCCGAGTCTTAGGAATGGAAACTGGCGAATCAAACCCCTTGGGGAAGATGGCAAGCCGACCCCGTTATTCCTCTTGGCCAGAGCGTTTGTCATTAGCCTTCATGCTGCCGAAAAGCGTCGATATTGGCTCTCGCCTGCGGATTCCGAGGCACAAGCATATCGAGAGCTTCGCGACGATTCCAGGGCCGACGCGTGGGCGCGGGATGCTCGATTACAGGCTGTCACCAGTTGTCAGTTGATGCTGGATGACCGTGCGTCCGAATTAATTGGCAGCAATGAACAATTCATCGGGTGGTTCAAGTCGTTCAGGAAAATGTTGAAGGTGGAAGGAAATCGCGAATCAAGTGAGGTATTGAAAGGGTATATTCAAGATTTGGGGAAATGCCTTACTCAGTTGCTAACGCGGTTGGAGAGTTTCGAGCGAAATAAGATCAGCCGCGGGGAATACCTCTATCCGGTAATGCCGTATCCGGATGTCCAACCTGAGCTTTTGGCGCTTTGTAGTGTGATTGGACACCTCGCCTCGCTGCATAGGAGACCCCCCACTAAGGCTGAAGTAAGGAACCGACTGACAGACATTTCTGATGTTTTTGCTCGCCTTTCATTCGAGCTCAGAAGGTCTCCCAATCTGGCTGAACTTGAAGAGGAACTGGAAAAAGACCGTATCCGGTTCAAACTGCGAGAAGTCGCTACGGAGAAGAACCGGTTCCAGGAGTATCTGCAAAAAATCGGGTTTCAGTGGCTCCCGAAAGGCAAGGCGGGGCGACCTCCGAAAAGCGGCGTCAAAAAACCCAGATAGGACCGGACCATTTCTGCGGCATCTCTGTGCTTTTATTCGCTCGTATGAGCAATCCAGAGCAAAGCACATTGGTCGGCGTCAACAGGTGCCGAGAAATCGTATTCCCCGATCCTGAGTCGGCCCCCGGCAAGCGCACATTCAATCAGTGGATGGCGAACCGCTATTTTCCCGTCCACAAAATTGGGCGTCGGGTTTTTCTGGATCCCGTCGAAGTTAGATTCGCCCTCGACCGGCGCTTCAAGATCGCCGCCACCCCCGCCAAGTAAAACGCCCGCCCGGAATTCTCCGGACAGGCGCGAGGATGAAAGCTTGGTCGCCGACAACCTGCACTACCGAGAACTCCGGGTCAACCTCACTGATTTGACCCCATGAAAAATTATCCATGCGCCTACGTTGCCAGCAACGGATGCGAACCGCCCAAGATCGGCATTAACACTCAGTTCGACAACGGAACAATCACGGCCCTCCGCGTCCGCTTGCCGGAATACCTCGCCGCCCGTGGGGTGGAACTCCGCAGGAACGGCAGTCGCCTTGTTGGTAAGTGTCCAATCCATGACGACCGCACCCCGAGCTTCGCGGTTTTCGGCACCCATCACGAAACCTGCGGTTGCTACCCATGCGGATTTACCGGCGACGTTTTCGAAGTCTCGAAATGGCTGGGCCGTAGCTCGACGTTCCCCGAGGCCGTTGCAGACGTTGCCGCCACCCTGGGAGTCTATCTGCCGAACTCGACCGCAGGAACCGCCACAAGGCCAGCTACGGCAACGCCACGGCCTGCCAAGCAACCCGAGCCGCCTTTCGTTCTATCCAATGCCGAGCGGAAAACCGTTCACGCCGCGAGACTGGCGTTTTCCGATGCCTTTTGGAGTGGGGATGAAATTGTTGATCGCATCGCCGCCAGTCTGGGATTAGACAGAGAAACCCTCCGCTTGGCATCATGGGGAAGCTCCGGGCTTGGTTTGGCGAATGGCTGGCTTTGCTACGCCTATCCGAACGGGCTGAAATGGAGAAACCCAGACCCGAAAAGCAAGCCGCGCTTTGTGTGGCTCGTCGGAAAAGCTACCGCACCGTGGCGTGCGGAATGGATCAAGCCGGAGACTCAAACTGTCTATTGCACAGAAGGAGAATCCGATTGCATGGCCCTGATTGCCGCAGGACTCGAAGCCGACGGCAGTGCCGTTTGCGTGGCATCACCGGGAACGTCGTTTCCGCGAGACTGGGCACCGCTTTTCCGGGGGAAACGCTCCGTGCTTTGCTTCGACACCGATCCGCCGGGGCGAGCCGCCACGGCCTCAGTCGCGGCCATCCTGAAAGGACACGCATCCGAAATCCTCACATGGAAAGGAACCACGAGCCATGTTTGAAGCCGCCCTACCCAAAGATGCCCGTGGCGTTCTCAACAGCGAAGGCCCGGAAGCTCTCCGCGCTGCCGCAATGGATGCCGAATCGGTGGAATGGGATTCCGAATCCGATCCGGAGATTGTCGCTGCAAACCGCCGTGCCGATAGAGAAGCCGAGCGAGAATGGAGACAAGCGGAAGACGAGGCCGAGCGGCAGGCTCCGGCATCGGAACCAAAGCAAACGGATGAGCGCAAACCGCTTTCCTCATTCCTGGTGAATCACGCCGACACCATCGGCATGTCATGGCAGGAAATCGACAACCTCCGCCCGCCTGCAATCATCGAAAGATTTTTGCGCCGGGGCGAAGTCATGCTTCTCGGTGCCGAGTCAAAAAGCCGCAAGTCATGGCTCACGCAAGACGCTGGTTTTTGCGTTGCCGCTGGAATGCCATGGCTCGCCGATGACGATGGGGAAAACGGGTTCCCAACCACGCAAGGCCGGGTGCACGTTCTCGACCTTGAACTGAACCCATCCGAAATGCGCTTCCGTTTTGCCAAGGCCCGAGGAAACCGTTTTGCCGATGACGAGCATTCGCAAGCGGAAGTAACAGCTTCGATCTCCGCCTATTCCTTCGACGGATTGAACGTGTGTGACCTGGTGCCACGGCTCGCCGAGGTTCAAGCGACGGTGCAACCGGGCGACCTCGTGATTGTGGATTGCTTCTATCGACTCGTCCCAGACGGGAATGAGACGAACCAAGTTGCGACCATGCTCGAAACCCTGAAACGGTTCGCCGCAGAGACTCAGGCCGGAATCATCCTCGTGGATCACTTCCGCAAGGCCGGTGACGACAAGGCAAGGAATCGCTTCGCCGGATCATTTGTGAAGCAGGCGAGCGCGAGCACGCTGGTTGCCATCGAAGCCACCGCCGACGACATGCTAGTCTTGAACATCGACGCCCGGACGTTCCACGGGTGCCCGAAAGTCCATGCACGTTTCAATCTCGAAAGCTACGCTTTCAATCGAGTGCCCGATGCCGACATACAAGCGTCCAAAGATGCCGCTGGCGCTGCCGAGGCTGAGGGGTGGCTTGTGGCTGTCTGGAAGTCCCGCCCGCTATCGTTTGCCGCTGGCGCTGCCGATGGTGCCGAAAAGTGGGGGATCTCACGGCAGGCCGCAGGCGGAAAGTCTGGACGTTTTGCGAAGCTGGAATCCCGGGGATTTGTGGGCGGGGTAGCAAGCAAAGCAGGGCAAGCAAAGCTCTGGAGCCTAACTCCGAAGGGCGTGGAGGTTATCAAATCCGCATTGAACTTGCACCCCGACTTGCACCCATGAGCGCAAACCCTACTGCTTCCAATGAAAACGAGGGGTGCAAGCAACTTTCACCCCTGATTGCACCGGGCGAAAGTGAATGCGTGCACGCGGGGGGCGATTCAGAGCCCCCGCTTGCTCCTTTCATGGGGGTGCAAGTGACAAGTTCACCTATAGGTTGCACCCCTCAGCTTGCACCCCTGAAAAGGAAGCCCGAAAAGCCCACCATCATCATCGACACTCGCGAGCAAACTCCGCTGGTTTTCGAGAATCTGGCATCCGAGCGCGGAACCTTGCAATCCGGCGACTATTCGATTGCCGGACTCGAACACGACTTCGCGATTGAGCGTAAATCCGTCTCCGATCTGTGCGGATCACTCACCCGAGGCCGGGAGCGATTCGAGCGCGAATTGCACCGGCTGAGGGGCTTCGACTTCGCCCGGATCCTGATCGTCGGCAGTCCTCACGATGTCCAGGCTCAGGCGGCGAACTCCAAGGCGGTGTTCTCTTCGATCTCCGCGTTCGAGGCCCGATACAAGGTGCCGTTCATCTGGGAACCGAGCCCGGAACTCGCGGCCCGCTTGATCGAACGATGGTCATGGTTCTTTTGGCATAAACGTACCGCCATCGGACGCATAGCCGGACCTTGCCCGATTCCCTCAGCCGTCGTCAGCGGCCAGACCGCCGCTATCGCCGCCGCATCACGCAACTCTTCACCCACAAACCGAAATGAAGACTCACAACCACGAAGCTAGACCGCCGACCACCCAGGAAGAAAGGCGCGCCACAAAGAAGGCCAGGAAAGAACACCAGGCACGCATCCGCCTCATCATCGAGACTTACGACTGGTTGATCCATCGTTATGCCGATGCAGGACGGCTGGAGAAGTGTCAGGAAATGGCCGCCAAAATGATGGCGATGGCCAAAGAGAATCCCGAGGACTTCGGACGTTGGAAGAGTGTCATCGTTCGGGTATCATGAACCCGCAGAAAGATCGAAACCATGGCAAAATACAGCAGCGTAACCAACAAGAAGCCTCCCAGCAAGCGAGGCAGGCCCACCAAGTTCACGCCGACCATGCTGAGGCAGGTGCGGTTCCTCTCAAAGAAGGGATTTACGGACAAAGAACTTTCCGAATTTTTCGGAGTCAGCGAGAAGACTCTGAACACTTGGAAGAAGGCGCACCCTGAATTTCTTCAGTCCCTAAAGGACGGTAAGGCAGTAGCCGACGACAGAGTTCAAAACGCGCTTTTCCAACGGGCAATCGGTTACTCCCATCCCGACACGCACGTCTCGAACCATCAGGGAACCGTAACACTCACACCGATCATCAAACATCTTCCCCCGGAAACCACAGCGGCCATCTTCTGGTTGAAGAACCGCAGGCCGGCCGAGTGGCGCGATAAGATCGGCGTGGATCAGCACATCACTGGTGACATCGTGGTCGAAATCGGCGGTGACGCGTCATGAGCAACATCCGCTTGAACCCGTCCACATGCGTTGGAGATGCTAGCCAACCGGCGGCGGAATGGGTGTTGAACGGGGAGCCAGAGGGCGGATGTTCGGCTGTTTCGAGATGAGTCTGATATGAATTGTGAATGCTCTGCTCATATCGTGTTCAATCTCGATTGCATTGACGAATCGTTGCGAACTTTCGCCGCTCAATCCGGTCGCCCCGGGAAGCGGTCCAGCATTTAGCACGAACCTTTCTTTCTTCGGTTTGAAGGTTACGGAAATGAGTCCGTTGTCGGGATTCTTGGTGATTCCTGCCATATCAGCCTCCTCAGTCCCGACTTGGAAGAATGTAAAATATCCAGTGTCATGCACCGGACGCTCAATTTGGATTTCACCTCTTGATTCGATACGCCAAGTGCCGACATGAATTCCGTCGATGGTCACTTCCGCATCACATGGAACCAATCGATGATTTTTGAGATTCAGCGAGTATTGGGTATTGTGGCCCATTTCCACGTATCCATTTTCGAGTTTTTGTCCTTCTGGGATTTCGACTTCAAATTCGTTGTTGTTCATGTTGAGTGGTGATTCCTGATTTTTGGTTCTGGCATCCTGAGAAATGGTCAATTTACCCAATGCTTGAACGTCTGGTGTTTTCTCCAAATTGTTTTTTGGGGTATTGGCGGCGAGTGCTTCCGTGAGTGGAGGCGGAGAAAAGGCTGGAGATGGATCTTCGCCAGTCTTCCTTCTGAATTTGAAAAGACCAATGATCCAACCGATTAAAAATGCGAGTATCCCCCAGCCAACTACGCCGATAGCCCACAGGGCGAGTGAACTACCATCCAGTTTTCGAAAGAAGGATGGCAGCATACTGATGGTCGAAATCGCAACCGCCCATGCGGCCCATTTCCGACCAAACGAAATAGCTGATTTAGCCCCATGCCGAGGCCGGATTATCCAATGAAGGCCCCAAGCAACACCAAGGGAGAGAATAATGATGATCGTGCCGCCAAGCCAAATTGTTCCCAAAGCAGAATCTGTAAGTCCGCCACGTCCTGAGTTGCCACCGGTTGGAGGCTGTTTCAAAATCACCTGCTGTGGATCCTGGACATTCGCCTGTCTATAGGTCGCAGCTTCTTGGGCAAGAGCTTTCCTCCGTTCCTCAGTCTCCGCTGCATGCTTAGCGGCCTTTGTAGCACTCTCTATCTCAGCAGCCTTCTGTCTGCGAGCGTAGATGAGCGGCTTCATGGGGTTGTTGTAAAGTTCTGGATCGTTCACCTTCGCCCACTCGTCCCATTGCTGGATCCAACCGTAAGTTTCCCTCAACGCCGGCTCGGTCGAGGTGTATTCTGGAAATTCATTGTAGATTACAGCCCATGCACGCTGCTTTTCTGCGTTCCATTCGGAACTCCGGTAAGGGGAGTTTTCTTGCCCACATGCCAGCCCTGAAACAAAAATGGCGAAACTCAAGATTTGATTTCTTACGTTCATACATCGCTCCATCAGATTAAAACAGACCAGCCACCCTGATTTCTCAAGGTGGCCGGGGAGTTAAGAACCCGCAGTAAAACGAGCGCGGAGGCCTTTAGCCGCCCCCGTGGGAGAGACCTGGACATACGCCACCGCCTCCCCGACCGTTCGGGTCTGGAGGCGGCGCTGTTTCGGTCAACGCCTACCGTTTACTGCGGGGTTCTTACGCCCCGG
>JBBEEL010000010.1:0-8266 GCA_040880785.1 Akkermansiaceae bacterium
AGCAGGCTGCCGCAGTCCAAGGGGGTGGACGGTGGGAAACGGGATCCGGGCGAAATGAATTTCGCAGTGCGGGCGGAGAGTTTGCCTCCGGCTTATGGATGACTTCCGGAAAGAATGGGATTGAGAGTTTGGCTGGGATGACCAGAGTGGCGCGGGCGGGTGCTTTTTGTTCAATTCAGCATCCGCCGGCTGTGGTTTAATACTCTGAAATCAAATATGTGCGGAATCGTCGGATACATCGGAAAAGCGGATGCGGCCAGTGTGCTCATCAATGGTCTGCGTCGGCTGGAATACCGGGGTTATGACTCCGCCGGAGTGGCCTTGCTGGACGGCGATCGCCTGCTGGTTTCCAAGGCACCAGGGAAAGTCTCCATGCTCAACGAGCGCGCCCACAGCGACTGGAGCCCGGAGGTTTTCAAGCGCGCCGCCACCGGCATCGCCCATACCCGCTGGGCCACCCACGGTCCACCGACCGAGGTGAACGCCCACCCGCATCTCGACCAGACCGGTGACATCGCGCTGGTCCACAACGGGATCATCGAAAACTACCGCGCCCTCCGCTCCCGGCTGGAAGGCAAGGGTCACCACTTCTATTCCGAGACCGACACCGAGGTGCTCGCCCACCTCATCGGCGACTGCGACAAGGGCGACTTATTCCAAGCCATCTGCGACGCGCTGCACCAGGTCGATGGCACCTTCGGCATCGCCGTGCTGTCGTCGCGCGAGCCGGACCGGATCATCACCGCCCGCCGTGGCAGCCCCATCGTCATCGGCGTGGGCGACGGAGAAACGATCATTGCCTCGGACGCCTCCGCCATCCTCGCCCACACTCAGCGCGTCATCTATCTGGACGACAATGACATCGCCGTCGTCACCGCGGACTCGATCGAGATCCGGGACCTGAACAACTGCGTGGTCACCCGCGAGATCGCCGAGCTTGGACTCGACGCCGGTGCCGCGGAAAAAGGTGGCTACGAGCATTTCATGCTCAAGGAGATCCACGAGCAGCCGGATTCTCTTGGAAACGCCATCCGCGGCCGCTTGGATTTCAATCTTGGCACTTCCGTCCTCGCCGGCATGGGCACTTCGCCGCGCGAGCTTGCGGAGTTGGGGCGGGTCGTCCTCATCGGCTGCGGCACCTCGCTCCACGCCGGGCTGGTCGGCGAGTATGCGTTTGAGGACCTCGCCGACATCCACGCGGAAGTCGAGCAAGCCGCGGAGTTCCGCTATCGCAATCCGATTTTAGGCAGCCGCGACCTCGTCGTCGCTATTTCCCAATCTGGAGAAACCGCCGACACCCTCGCCGCCGTGCGCGAGGCGAATCAAAAAGGTGCGTTTGTCATGAGTCTCTGCAATGTCGTGGGTTCCACCATCGCGCGGGAGACGGGCAGGGGAGTTTATCTCCATGCCGGGCCGGAAATTTCCGTCGCCTCCACCAAGGCCTTTACCTGTCAGGTCGCCGTCTTGTTGATGATGGCGCTCAAGCTCGGTCGCGGCAGGCGTTATTCGCGCCAGGATGGCATCGCACTGGCCAATGATATCGGTTCCATTCCGGAGCTTGTGGCCAAAGTCATCTTGCAAAGCGATCGCATCGCCGAGATTGCCGCCGACTATGCTGCCTGTGAACATGCCTTTTTCATCGGCCGCGGCCCGATGTATCCGGTTGCTTTGGAAGGTGCCCTCAAGCTCAAGGAGATCTCTTATATTCATGCGGAAGGTTATCATGCCGCGGAGCTCAAGCATGGCCCCATCGCGCTCTTGCAAGAGGGCACTCCCATCATTGCGCTTGCCTGTGATATTCCCGGTAAAGATAAAACATTGGGCAACATCGAGGAGTGCCGCGCCCGCGGCGCGCGGATCCTCGGCATCGTGACTGAAGGAGATGGTGAAGCCGCCGAATGCATGGATGATTGTATCACCATTCCGCGCTGCCACCCGCTGGTCGCCACCATTCCCGCCGTCGTGGCACTGCAGTTGTTCGCCTACCACGTGGCTCGGCTACGTGGCTGCGAGATCGACCAACCACGAAATCTAGCAAAAAGCGTCACCGTCGAGTGAGAGACGCCCGATGCTTTCAGTCTTAGACAGGAACCGATGACGAGCCTGAACGCAGACCAGAATGCATCTAATTACCTCTATATCTGTGTTCATCTGAGCCATCTGTGGTTAAATATTCTTAAATCCCAGACACCCCACTGACAGCGCACCGGATGCGCGGCCCTATTCCGGCGGTTCGTTCCAAACGCAAGGCAGGGCGTCCGCAGTCTTCTTGTAGTCGGAAGACCGGCCACGGCGGATCAGGTTTTCCGCGAGGAAAGCCTCCCACTCCTCGTCATAGCTATTAAACCAAGTGGTTCGTTGTGCCTGAGGACCAGATGCTTGGCTCGCGGCGTCTTGATTCGGCGTGGCAGCATCAGATTGAGGTTTGATGCCTGCGCCTGCCCGTTCGTCATGGATTGCACTCATAGTTTTAAATCGATGGTAAAGTCTCAAAAATAATTTGCGGATACAAATACGCCTTTTTCAATCTCGTTTCCAGCGAGATTTGCTAATAGTTTTGCTTGCATTGGCCGGGTGTGTGGAAATGGGTGATTCTATGGAAATGCTTGCCGCGTCATTCTTCGAAAATGAGCCTGTGACTTGTGCCCGCAGTCTCATCGGCTGCCAATTCGTCTGGGGCGGCTGCGTCGGACGCATTGTGGAAACGGAGGCTTATCTCGCGCTGGATGATCCGGCTTGCCATACGTGGTCCAGACCCAGTGCCCGGGCTTTCGTCGCGTCCCACCGTGCGGGCGATGCCTATGTGTATATGAATTACGGAGTCCACTGGTTGTTTAACATTCTGGTCAAAGGCAAGGCCGGATCCGGCTTTGTTTTGCTCCGCGCGCTTGAGCCGGTGGAGGGGCTCGATCAAATGCGCGGGCGGCGTGGCGGAGTGAGCGACCACCACCTCCTCGCCGGCCCGGGCAGACTGACGCGCGCCTTCGGCATCGACGGCTCCGCGCATGGTTCTCGCTTTATGCAACTCCCCGGCTGCGGTGTTTTCGCCGGCGATCCGGTCCAGACCTGCGCGGGGGGCCGCATCGGGATTTCGAAGGCTACCGAGAACCCCTGGCGTTTCGGCGATCCAGCCTCCCGCTCGCTAAGCCGGAAATTCTAACCAAGGCGCGGGTCCATCGGCGGGGAATCCACAAAACCCCTCGATTTTTCCAAGACGGCCTCAGGCAGTTCTCAACCGCTCGATCGCCTCGCGCAGGTCGCTGGCGGTCACGGTATCGATGAGCCTAGCACTGCCGAGCGCGTCAAGGACCACGAAGCGGATGGCTCCGGCGGAGAATTTTTTATCCCGCGCGAGCTTTTCCATGACCGTGTCGGTGGTGATGCGGGCGGGAAGGACGAGGGGTAGCTGATAATGTTGTAACAGCGCGATCACTTTGGCCGCGTCAGCGGAGGCAAGCCCGGCGTGGCGCTCGGATAGAAAAAGAGCTGCGCGGATGCCCAGTGAGATCGCCTCGCCGTGCAATATCTCGCCGTAGGGCAGCGCCGCCTCGATGCCGTGGCCGATGGTGTGGCCGAAATTCAGCAGTGCCCTAACGCCCAGTGTCTCATGTTCGTCCGCCTCCACGACGCGCGCCTTGATGGCGATGTTGCGGGCGATGAGGTCCGCCGGGACCTCGCGCCCGGTCGGGTCGAACGCAGCCAGATCATCTAACATCTCCGCGTCGCGGATGGCCGCGTGCTTGATCGCCTCGGCGAAACCCTCGCGAAATTCACGGTCCGGCAGCGTGCGCAAGGTCTCTGGATCGACGAGCACCAGGCGCGGCTGATGGAATGCGCCTAACAGGTTTTTTCCCTCCCCGACATTCACACCGGTCTTGCCGCCCACCGATGAATCCACCTGCGCCACGATGGTGGTCGGCACTTGGACGAAAGGAATACCGCGATAGAAAATGGAAGCGACGAAGCCCGCCAGATCTCCCACCACGCCGCCGCCCAGTGCGACGACGAGGGATTTTCTGTCATGGCCCGCGCGGATCATTTCCCGGCACAAGGTTTCCGCTTGGCCCATCGATTTCGAGCCCTCGCCCGCTGGCACGGTGTGCAGCGTGGGCCGGTATCCGGCGGCTTCCAGCGAGGCCATCAAGACGCGGGAGTGGAAACCGGCGACGGTCTCGTCGCTGATGACCGCCGCGCGCAGGCCGGCAAGCGGGGTGTTTCCAAGCGCCTCCCCGGCACCGCCGAGCAGGCCCGGTGCGACGATGACGTGATAGGCGCGGTCAGCGAGATCGACAGGGACAGAGGGCATGCGCGTGAGCATGGAACAAGCCGCGCGCATGTCCAGTTCATCTCCAGTTGATCTCAGCCCGTGTAGCTGCTTTCCTCGCTCCATGGAAATCCGCAACCGCGAGCGACAGTCGCCGTTCACCACCAAGGATGGCTCGACCATCCGCAGCCTGATGGATCTGTCAATCGCCCCGGTGGTCCAGCAGAGCCTCGCCGAAGCCAGTTTACCCGCCGGGGCGCACACGGAACGCCACTACCACCGGCTCAGCGAGGAAATCTATTTCCTGAGCGAGGGCAAGGGGGTCATGGAAATCGACGGTGAGACCCGCGAGGTCGGGCCCGGTGACGCGATCCTCATTCCACCGGGCGCTTGGCACCAGATCCGCGC
The DNA here is from genome assembly GCA_040880785.1 of Akkermansiaceae bacterium. Lineage (GTDB taxonomy): Bacteria > Verrucomicrobiota > Verrucomicrobiia > Verrucomicrobiales > Akkermansiaceae > Luteolibacter. The sequence goes on from JBBEEL010000010.1 coordinate 4,673, forward strand.
ACTGGAACCGCTGCGCTTTTTTTGCTGCTGCGCCCCACCTTATTCGGACTACGATACCTTTTTCACCTGAATCCGGCGGCCTCGCCGGTCGCCACCGGCACGCGGGGCGGCGGGCCCTCCTCGCTCTGCGCGCGGGCTTGCTCTTGCAGAAACTCGCACAACTTCGCGGCCCCGAAGGCCAGCATCGCAGGCGGAGCGACGGCGACCATCAGGCGCATCTTCGCGATGAATAGCGCCCGCAGCGGCAGGCGGTGCAGGAAATAACCGGCAGCCACCGCCACCAGCAGCGCTTTTCCGGGAGACTCGCGGACGCGGTCTTCCCAGTGTGCGCGGCTTTCGCACAGCTTGTGTTTGACGTCGTTGACCAAGGCGTTGACGCCCTCCTCGATGCTTGGTTGATTCATGATGGAGTGAGTGGAATGACAATCTACCAGAGCTTCATGGAGGCCAGCGCGCGGTGGATCGTATCGACAATCGAGTCCGCGTGGCTCTCCGCCTCAGCTCGCCAAGATTGGCAGTTTCGGTTGCAAATCACATAAGTAACGGCCGCACCGAGGGCGGCGGCACCGGCGAGTGAGGGAAGTGGATGGTGCCTGACGCGGGCACTGGCCCGGTCGATCAGCGTGCTCAGATCGTGCCGGTGTTCAAGATGGTGGGCGTCGAGCGGGGATGTCTCGACGATGGGCGGGGGGCTGTGGGAGGTGAGTGACATAATCGGTGGGAGGAATGGTGTTTGTCAGAAACCGCTGAAAAAGTTGCTTTTCCAGTCCGTGTGGAACTGGGCTTCAAAATCGGAGGGGTGCTTGGCGCCATGTTTCCGCAGGAATCGCGCGATCTCGCTGACCGCGACCCAGCGCCGTTCGCCGCGCTCATTGAAATAACACCGCTGGCCGGGACGGTGCCCATCCGGGGCGCACATGGTGTCGAGGTGTTCGGAGATCGTGAGCCTGTCGCGGGCGGCGGGTGGGCTCTGGGGGGCCGCGGGGGCGCCCAACCTTGCAGTCGTTTCGAGGGTTGAGAGGGGGTGTGACATGATCATTAAACGGGGGTTCGCGGCCTGAGCTTGCAGATGCTATTCCATTTTCTGCCACCCGCTGGTTGCTTTAGAACCAGCAAGCCCCACCAAAAGTGCGACTTCTCCAAAGGGCGTTTTGCAATCCAGCCTAACTTCGACCGTGCATTTGTCGCCAAAATGCCATAATCTTCTGAAAAAAGGGAACCGGCGTCTCCACCGGTTCCCCTCGCTCGCTATTCTTGTGCTGAATGTCATTTATAAGGGCTGCGGCTATCGTCGCGCTCGACCTCCACATCTTCCTTGCGGACTTCCTCGCTGATGGTCTTTTGTTCGGTTTCCGAGACCTTGCGTGCTTTCACCGTGCCTGCCGATTCGATGGTTTTATCGATCACCACTTCTTCTTCGCTTATCGGGATGGTGATGGAGTCCTCCACGAATGCCTTGTCGCCCGGTTGGACAGTGCCACCGCTCACGCGCTCCACCACCACATCTTCGTGGCGGAGTTCGACAGGCTGGTTGATTGTCTCAGTGCGGACGATCTTCCGCAGGCGGACCTCGCCATGCTCTTTGTCACGCTTGCCGACGTGCACTTTTTCTTGTGCCAGCGGGATCTCAATCGTCTCGTCGTCCCGCAACGTCCCTTCGGTGGGTTGATCCGTGAAGCCCCGGGCTCCCTCGGCGTAACCGGTATCCTGGTCGGAGAAGCCCTTCGCATAGCGGGTGTCCTCATCGGTGAATTCAGGCCCCGGTGAAAATCCGGTGGACTCCGAGTATCCCTTGCCTTCTGCCCAGCCGTGCTTGCCGGTTAGGCCATAGTGGGCGTAAGTGTTTGATTCCGCCCGCTCCCCAAGTTCCTGCGCGGACTCGAAGCTGGGCGACTCTTTGATGAGATCCTCATCATAAGGCACACGCACCACATGATCTTCCTCGTCCACGGTGATATCATCTGCCGGGATCAGGTGGTTTTTACCCAGACCCAGCCATCCGGTGCTGATGCCGATAAAGCCGATTTCCTCATCGGGGCTTGCCCAAATGTTCTCAACGGTTCCGACCTTGTGGTCGTTGCGGTCATAGACATCGTAATCAAATAGATCTTTCATGATTTTGGTGGTGTTGAGGTTGATTCCTTGGTGCCTGATAATGTGCCAAACGGGAGCACCTAAGATTGGAGGCTTACCAGCAATCGCCATTCCCCGCCGGGGCAGCGGAGTTCTTCCGGGATGATGTAGAACTTAAAGGTTTCAGAGTTCCTATAAATTAAAGGCATGCAAAACAGCGCGGCGGGACTTGCTTTCACCCGGCGGCGGGCACTCGCCCACTGGAGCCTGCCGGTGGATTGCATTTATCCTTGGAAAAGGGCGCGATTCGCACCCTTCGTCATCTCGGGACGTTGCAACCGGAGAAGGTGAATTTCCTGCTGGAGTCTCCCAGGGGAGCTACCGCAGCATCCTGTCGCAGGGCTTGATCCGCCACCTTCCACCTCCCACCATGAGCTTTGACCAAGGACAGTTTAACTTCGATGCCGCCGGATCCGAGAGTGGCTATCACCGGTGGCGCGAGGAGCTCGATGCCGCGCGTAAGGCCTTCGAGCTGCGCTGGGGTGTCATCCTCAGCCGCCGCGTGCTTGTGATCTTACAAGACCATGACAAGCCGCTCGAGGGATTGCTTCGGCAGGCTCCGCAGAAGGGAAAAAAGCGCAACGGTCCGCCGGAGTTCGAACTTTGCGGCCTGCGCTTCACCGCCGGGATGATCTCCAGCATCGTGCAGGTGGATTAGTTTGGGAAGCGCGGCGACGGCAACGTGACGGCGAGCAACGGTTCCGATGCCGAGTCGCCGGACGGCAAACCCGACCGCAACTCAAGCGGCAGGCGCAGCAACTTTGGGCTCCGCCCCTTCCCCCGCCTGTTGCAAACACCGCCGGTCGGTCGCAATCAACCCTGCCCTTATGGAAGCGACCGTAAGTTCAAGAAGTGCTGCGGCCGGTGATTTCTCCCTTCCTGCCACCTGCTGCGCATGGAGGCAAACTCCCGGATGATGCGGGCCTTTTCTTTTCTTTGTCGGTGTGGCGTGTGCGTGACATGCCGCGATCCTGCCGGGAGATCGTGGCGACCGAGGTTTTTCCAACGGCGGACGCTCGGGGGCTTACGGTGGAGCAACGGTTCGGAACGAGCGAGTTGAGCCCGTGAGCCGACGGCAAGGATGCTTCTGTCAAAAAGCCTGTCTTTTAGAATTCTGTAATTACAACATAAACCACGTGATCGACGTGCGCCCTCGCTGGTAGTAGTGCATGCGCTCATCGTTCTGTAAGCAAATTTGCGTTGATTACGGAGCATCCAGACACTAAAATGCGCTTATGAATCAAACCGTAGCATCGCTGGAAAATGCAGTGGAACAATTGGGACGCGAGGACTTGGCTATCTTCCGCGAATGGTTCTCATCGTTCGAGGCCGCCGAGTGGGATGCGCAGATTGAGCGCGACATTTCCGCTGGGAAGCTCGACAAGCTCGCCGCTGAGGGAATCGAAGAGTTTATGGCTGGAAGAACCCGCAGTCTCTGAATCCATTGATCCATCACGCTAC
>JBBEEL010000011.1:0-4021 GCA_040880785.1 Akkermansiaceae bacterium
GCCGCGGCGGCGGGCACGCTGTGGAGCCTGAGGGATTTGCGGGTGAGGATTTGATGATGCTTGTCCGCAGATTTTTTAAATATTCACCGGACGGTGGCAGCGGCAGCAATCGCCGCGGTGGCCGTGGAAAGGTCGGCGAAGGGGGCGATTGCATCAATGCCTCGCGCCGCAAGAACCGCCGCGGACCTCGTCGGTGAGTGATCATTTCCTGATTTCCATTTGGGGAAAATTGTGCTAGGTTCGTCGGTCTCTACTACGGTCCATTTATGTCACTTGCCCCGTGCCGCAGTCTTTGCCTTCTTTTCCTTGCCACCACCTTCGTGACGGCGCAGGAGCCGACGCCGCGACCGGATCCGGGGCGCTTTTCTGAGGAGATCGCCGCATTTCATGGAAAGCAGCCGCTTGCGAGAGGCGGTATCGTCTTCACCGGCAGCTCGAGCATCCGCTTGTGGCCGAATTTGCAGCTCGATTTCCTTGGTTTGCCAGTAGTGAATCGTGGCTTCGGTGGCAGCGTGACGAATGATTTGATCGCCTATTTCGACGCGGTCGTCGCCCGCCACAGGCCGAAGTTGCTTGTCGCCTACACCGGAGAAAACGACTTGGCGATGGTGGGTCTCAGCGTCCGAGAAGTGTTGGAGGATTACCAGTCATTTTGCCGGTTGGTCCGTGAGCGGCTGCCGACTACGCGGGTGATCATTGTTTCGATAAAGCCCTCGCCGAGTCGCGCGAACAAGATCCCGCAGATCCGTGAACTTAACGACATTCTGGCCAAATGGGCGGTCGACGAGGACTGGCTGCGGTTTGTGGATTGCTCCAGCGGCTTGGTGGGTGAGGACCAGGTGCCGGAGCTGCGCTATTTCGAGGACGATTTGATTCATCTGAACGCCTCGGGTTACACGGTCTGGAAATCCGCGCTTGAACCCGCCGTCCGCGAGGAGTGGGCGGAGGCGAACAAGTGAAGCAGCGGTCTGAGTCGCAGAAACGTCGGCTGTCTGAAAGGGGAATCTCCATCTGAAAATCCATTTGGCCGCGATGGGAAAAGCAAGATCATCCAGCTGATGAATTGCCTAAAAGGCTATCTGAAAATTCAGAGACTCGCCGGCCAGCGAGAAGGAAAGAGTACTTTAACCGCAGATGGACAGGATTGACGCAGATGGAAGAGTTCCGCTCGAATCCGCGCTTGGGTCTGGCTTCGCAGGGTGTAATCGCCAAAGCTGCGCGCGATGAAACGCCTCGCCGCCCATTGGCAAATCCTTGCCGCCTTGATCCTTGCCACTCTCACGGGGGTGGCTTTGCGTGGATTGTTCGCCGGTGCCCCGGCCGAATCCGATGCCGGACGCTTCGTTGTGGGAGCTTTGTCGGCTTGTTATTTCGTCGGCGATCTCTTCATGCGCGCGCTAAAAATGATCATCGTGCCCTTGATCGTGACATCGGTTGTCGCCGGGATCGCGAGCTTGCAGGGTGTCCAAGGATTCGCCCGGTTGGGGATGAAAACCCTTGGGTTTTACCTTGGCTCGAGCGTTCTGGCGATCACGCTCGGGCTGGTGCTTGTCAACTTGATCCGTCCGGGGATGGTGGATGGGGGGCCCAACACGGTCATCCGTCAGGCATTTGAAACCAACGTGGCGCAGGCCAGCGACGCGGAATTGGCCAAAGTCGCCGCAGCGGGTGGCCGCAGTGCCGGGGATTTTTTCGATATCTTCCGCGCGATGATTCCGGAAAATGTGATCAGCGCGGCGGCCAATAACGGGCAGATGCTCGGCGTGATCGTCTTCAGCCTGCTTTTCGCGCTGGCCATCACGCGGCTGCCCGCCGGGGAGATGCGGACGATTCGCGAGTTTTTCCAAGCTGCAAATGATGCGATGATCGTGCTGACGCGTTGGGTCATGGCCACCGCACCGATCGGGGTTTACGCGTTGATTTTACCGGTGGTGTTCGAGACTGGCGTGGATCTGTTCGTGCAGATGGGAAAATATTTTGTGACGGTGCTGCTCGCGCTTGGCTTGCATTTATTTGTGGTGTTGCCGCTGGTGTTGAGGCATGTCGGGCGAGTCAGTCCGTGGGCGCACCTGCGGGCGATGCGGCCGGCGATGTTGCTGGCGTTTTCCACCGCTTCGTCGTCCGGCACCTTGCCGGTGACGATGCGCTGCGTGCAGGAAGGGGCGGGCGTTTCCAAGCGGGTCGCGAGTTTTACGCTGCCGCTCGGCGCTACCGTGAATATGGACGGCACCGCGCTTTATGAATGCGTGGCGGTCATTTTCGTGGCGCAGGTCATGGGGGTGGAGCTTGGCTGGGCGACGCAGTTTTTCATCGTAGTGGCCGCGCTGCTGACCAGCATCGGCGTGGCCGGGATCCCGTCGGCCAGCTTGGTGGCGATCCTCCTGATTTTGAAAAATTCCGGCATTCCCGGCGCGGAAATGGCGGTCGTTTCCCTGCTCGCGGTGGACCGGTTGCTCGACATGAGCCGCACCGCCGTGAACGTGTTCAGCGACTCCTGCGCTGCGGTGGTCATCGCGAAATCTGAGGGCGAGAAGATCCTCGAGGCGCCGCCGCAAGCTGCCGAAGTTTAATGCCCCTGCGGCTTTTGCCTTGGCTCCCACTCTTTCCGCGAACGCGAGCGCACGGAAAGCACCACTGGGATCCCCGGCGCGGGGTGGGCGGCGCGGTAGCGGTTGACGATGTAGGACTGGTAGCTTTCCGCCATCAGGCGCTTGTCGTTGACGAATAGGACAATGGTCGGCACCGGAATGACGCTGTATTTCTCCTCCACCGCGGCGGTGGCGTAGTAGAGTTTGAGGCGCTTGCGGAGCTTGTTGTCGATCGGCGGCGGAGTGGTCTCGAAGGCGGCTTGGAGAATCCGGTTGAGCTGGCCGGTGCCGGGGATTTTCTGGGCCCCTTTCTTGATTTTTAGCGCCTCCTTGAGCACGTGATCCACGGAGCCGCCGGTCTTTGCGGAGCAGGCGACGAAGGGTGCGTAGTGGAGGAAAAACAGCTCGCGCTTCACGTGCTCGGTGGCTTCTTCGAGCCGCGCGCTGCGGTTGGCACCGGGGTGGTAGAGGTCGAACTTGTTGAGCACGATCAGGCAGGGTTTTTTCTCTTCCATGATGAGCTGGGCGATTTTCCGATCCATCGAGGTGATGCCGGCGGCGAGGTCGATGACGAGCACGCAGAGATCCGCGCGGCGGACCGCCTTCTCGGTGCGCATGGCGGAGAAGACCTCGACGGAATTATCGCGCTTTGCCCGCGGACGGAGGCCGGCGGTGTCGATGAGTGTGAAATTTTCCCCGGCGAAGGTGTAGGGCAGATCGACGGCGTCGCGGGTGGTGCCGGCGATTTCTGAAACGATCGTCCGCTCGTCGTGGAGGATTGCGTTGACGAGCGAGGATTTGCCGGCATTCGGCTTGCCGACGATGGCGAGCTTGATGCCGACGGCCTCGGCGACTTCGGCCTCGGCTTCCACTTCGGAAACGAGCGGGGCGATGATGGTGTCGATTTCATCGCACAGAACGCCGAAATTCCGGCCGTGCTCCGCGGAGACGAAAACGCTGTTGCCGAGACCGAGGCGGGTGAAATCCGAGTGGGAATTCTCGTGCTTGTCGTCGTCCACCTTGTTGATGACGAGCAGCACAGGCGGCTTGGCTTTGCGGAGTTTTTGCGCCAGCGCCTGATCGACGGCGGTGAGGCCGGCATGGGCATCGACGACGAAGAGAATCAAATCCGCCGTTTGCATGGCGATGTCCGCCTCGATGGATACCTGCTCGTCGAAGCCGTCCTCGATGCCGCCGCCGATGCCACCGGTGTCGATGAGCGTGCACGGCACCTGGGTCGCATGGGAGGGCGCGGCGATGCGGTCGCGGGTGACGCCGGGCTGGTCATGGACAATAGCGATCTTCCGCCCCGCGAGGCGGTTGAAGAGGGCGGACTTGCCGACATTAGGACGTCCGACGATGGCAACAGTGGGCATGCGGCGGATGAAACGGGGGAATCCCGCTGCTGGCAAGGTCCGTTCCGTAATTTTCAG
>JBBEEL010000011.1:4121-8058 GCA_040880785.1 Akkermansiaceae bacterium
CGACCTGCAGTCTTCAACGCCACGTTGCTTCAACGCGGTTTTGGGTAGATAGGATCCTCGACGATGCGGGCTCTCGGGAACGCTCCTTCGCCCGTCTTGAGATGCTCTCTAATCAGAAACCAGATCGCTATCGCCAGCAGGAGGGAGAGGACCTTTGCGATCCAGTTGTGAGCCAGGTTCAGTTTCATGAGAGGTTTTGGTGGAGAGGAAAATTTCAGCCATTTTCTCGCGGAATTGTTTTTCGGTGAGGTTGCGCTGGAGGACGCCGTTCTCGCAAATGGCGATCCCTCCGGTTTCCTCGCTGACGACCACGGCCACCGCATCGGTGCGTTCGGTCAGACCGATGGCGGCGCGGTGGCGCAGTCCGGTCGAGCGGTCCTTCATTTCCCGCTCGGTCACGGGGAAGACGCAGGCGGCACCCGCCACCCGGTCGTCGGCGATGATCATGCCGCCATCGTGCAGCGGTGCCTTGGGGTGGAAAACCGCCATTGCGAGTTCCGGGGAAAACTGGGCGTCGAGCAAGACCCCGCTGTCGAGGTGTTCCTTGAGGCTGATCCCGCGCTGGATCGCGAACAAGGCTCCCATCCGCTTTCGCGAAAGGTTGATGACCGCATCGGCGAAACGCTCCAGGAAGGCGAGACGACGCTTGCTGGAAAAGGAGAACAGGCGATTGCTCCCCAAGCGGGCCAAACCGTTGCGGAGCTCCGGTTGGAAAATCACGATCAGCGCGAAGGCGAGCATGGTGGCCGCGCTTTTGATGATCCAACTGATGACCTCAAATCTGAAAATGGTCGAGACGAAGGTCAGAACGATCAAGATCGTCCCCAAGCCCACCAGGATCTGTGCGCCGCGGGTGGCGCGGAAGGCCCGATAGACCTGATAGATGCAGGCCGCCAGCAGCAGGATCTCAATGCCGTCCCGCCAGTGATCTTGAATGAAATTCCACATGGATTGGTTGCGCACGAAGGTTACGCGTGCCGCGCCGCCACTGGCAACTACGGATATGAGAGTTGATTGCGCAGCCCCGCATCAAATCAAGCGGGGGCATCCCCCGGAATTTTCCATGCCCAAAGGGCGACTAAATCCATATTGACAGCAGTGGGAACAAGCGTCGCGCACCTTGGCCATAAGGATCTGCCCCGGGCCCGGCTGGAAATTCCAAGCTGCCGCTTGCGGTTGCCCGTCAGCTAGGCTTTACTCCGCGCATGCACGAGGAAATCAAGCTCACCCGCGAAGTCGCCGCCATTCAAATCCCCAGTGGCGACAGCCTGACGCTGCCCGCCGGGACCGCGGTTTTTATCACCCAACGCCTCGGAGGCACCTACACGGTCGCCACGTCGCAGGGCCTCGCGCGCATTTCTTCACAGGACGCGGACGCCCTCGGCGTCAATCCCGAGGAAGAAATCAAGAAGCAGGCGGAGGTCTCCCGCCTCAAGGATGCGCCGCTTGAGGAACAGGTCTGGAGCCAACTTAAAGGCGTTTACGATCCGGAAATCCCTGTGGACATTGTCAATCTCGGCTTGGTTTACGACTGCGCCATCGAGGAGTCCGAAGGCAAGAAAACCGTCGCCGTCAAAATGACCCTCACCGCCCCCGGCTGCGGCATGGGCCCGGTCATCGCCGCAGACGCGCAGGCGAAAATCATGACCATCGACGGCATCGATGACGCCCGCGTGGAACTGGTCTGGGATCCGGCGTGGAATCAGGAAATGATTTCCGAGGAAGGTCGGATGAAACTCGGAATGGTTTGAGCGCGTCCCCTGATCCCGGCCGATTGACCGGAGCCTTTCACCAAGCCCTTCACGAGTAGCGGTTGAAGGTCGGCGGGCGGAGAAATCCGATCAGCGTCTGGCCCGAGTTTCTGGCAAATTCCACCGCCAGTGAACTCGGGGCTGAAATCGCCGCGATGGCTGGAATCCGCGCGGCCAGCGCCTTTTGCAGGATCTCGAACGAGACGCGGCCGGAAACCAGCAAAAAGCCCGTTGTTAGGTCGAGCCCGTGAAGCAGCGCGTGGCCGATGACCTTGTCCACCGCGTTGTGCCTGCCGATGTCCTCACGCAGCACCAGCAACTCGCCGGCGGCTGTGAAAATCCCCGCCGCATGCAGCCCACCGGTGGATTCAAACGCATTTTGCGCGGCGCGGAGTTTTTCCGGCGCGGCAAGGATGGCGGCGTCCGGAATTTCCTGCTTCCGCGGGATCGGCGGGAAGTCGGTGAAGATCGCCTCCAAGGTGCCTTTCCCGCACAGCCCGCAGGAGGAACCGGCGAAAAAGTGGCGCGTGAGCCGCCCGAGATCGACCTCCACCCCGTCCCGCAGAAACGCCAGCACGCGGTTCTCCTCCCGCCTCACATCGGTTTTTCTCAGCTCCAAAACGCTGGAAATGATGCCTTCCGTGACGAGAAACCCGGCCACCAGTTCCAAGTCATCGCCCGGCGTCCGCATCACCACGGCCACCGGGTGCCCGTCGAGGCGGATTTCCAACGGCTCTTCGACGGCGACTTGGTCGGACAACTCGGCGCAGCCGTCCGGGCCGGTGCGGGTCAGGGTGATCTGGCGGACACTTTCCATTGGGTGGAAACTGGCAGCTTGGGCGCGGCCTGCAATCCATTTACTGTTCTGGACTTTACGCCGCGGCCGTTCGGGGCTACTTCGCGGGCGCAATGCACGGTTTTTCCTATCAAAACGGTTCCCTTTTCTGTGAAGACGTCGCGCTCCAGACGCTGGCCGACGAATATGGCACCCCTCTTTACGTTTACTCGGCGGGCACGATCATCGATCACTACACCCGCCTCGACGCGGCGCTGGCCGAGGTCGATCACGAGGTCGCCTACGCGGTGAAGGCGAATTCAAACCTCTCCGTGTTGCGCCTGCTTGCCACTCACGGCGCGGGCTTCGACATCGTTTCCGGCGGCGAGCTTTTCCGCGTGATCAAAGCGGGCGGCGATCCAGCACACTGCACTTTTGCGGGTGTCGGCAAGACGCGGGATGAGATTGTGTATGCGCTGGAGCAGGGGATTTACTCCTTCAATGTCGAGAGCGAGGAGGAACTTCGGTATTTGAATAGAGTCGCCGGCGAGATGGGAGTGGTCGCACCCGCCGCGGTGCGCGTGAACCCGAATGTGGACGCGAAAACCCACAAATACATCTCCACCGGCAAGTCCGAAAACAAGTTCGGCGTGGATTTCGGCGCGATTTCCGACCTCTACGAACGCGCATCCAAGGAGCTAAAAAACATCAAGCTGCGCGGCCTGCAAATGCACATCGGCTCGCAGCTCACGTCCATCGCGCCCTTCATCGAGGCGGTGGACAAGGTGATCCCGCTGGTGACCGAACTCAAGAAGCGCCACGGCATCGAGTTCTGGTCGATCGGCGGCGGCATCGGCATCATTTACGAGGAATCGCTCCAATCCGGCAACGTCGATTGGTGGGACAAGCAGCCGGAAATCGAGCGTCCGCTGACCATCGAGCGCTACGGCAAGGAGCTTGTGCCGCGGCTCAAGGGGCTCGGGCTGAAAATCCTGCTGGAGCCGGGCCGCTACATCGTTGGCAACGCCGGCGTGTTGGTCACCAAGTGCCTTTACGAGAAAAAAGGCTCAGCCAAGACTTTCAAAATTGTCGATGCGGGCATGAATGATCTCATCCGCCCCGCGCTTTACGAGGGGCACCACGAGATTGTCCCGCTGACCGAGCCCATGTCCGCCGAGCGGATCAAGGTGGACGTCGTCGGTCCGATTTGTGAGAGCGGGGACTTCTTCTGCCAGGACCGTCCGCTGCCGGATTTCCAGCCCGGCGCGCACATCGCACTGATGTCCGCCGGGGCCTATGGCTTCGTGATGGCGTCGAACTACAACTCGCGCCCGCTGCCCGCGGAAATCTTAGTGGAAAACACCACCGCCACGGTCATCCGCAAGCGCCAGACGCTCGACGATCTGATCGC
>JBBEEL010000012.1:0-1163 GCA_040880785.1 Akkermansiaceae bacterium
CATCTGCGGTGGAAAATAGCGTCACGTCGTGACCTCTTTCTGTCAGTCCTTCCATAAGCTCATAAATAACCAGTTCAGTGCCACCATAGCGACGCGGAGGAACTGATAGAAAAGGGGTGGATATCATTGCTATTTTCATGGGGGGCGGGTATCGGGAGGATTGAAGTGAATAGTCGTCAGTTCCGTCCGATTATACCATGCGGAGCCGTGAATGAAAAGTGGCGGAAGAGGTACGCAGGAGGCGCAGGATAGCGAATCTTGATCTACTGTTTTATCTATTGTTTAAATGCGAATGGCCACTGCGCAATCGCTCGCCCGGTTCCAAGCCTAACTGCATATCCAGTAGTAGGCAGGGCAAAGAAAATCCCGCCCTAGCAGCAAGCTAGGGCGGGATCCGATTGTTTCTGGACTTCATCCTCCCTTGACAAGCACGGATGAATGGGTTCGCCGGGTCAGGGTTCAATCATCATAGGCGTCATCCCGATCGGTTTGGCCGATTGTGCGGGTTTGCTGGGTTTGGCCGGCTTGGCGGGCTTGGGCACCGGGGAGTCCGTCTTGGGAAATGCCGATCACACCGGCAGCCACCGGGTTATGGAGGGTGGCGTCATCGGTGCGGTGGATCACGACCGAGCGCCCGAGGATTCCGGTCTCGCCGCTGGTGAGCTGGAGTCCCTGCACGGTCCTCTCAACACGAATATTGCCGTCATTGTCAGCCCTCACCGTGCCTAGGTTACCCAAAGGCTGCTGGGCTTGCTGGCGCTGTTGCTGAGCCTGCTGGCGTTGTTGTGGCTGTTGCCGTTGCTGTTGTTGAGCCTGTTGCCGTTGTTGCATTCCGTTCGCCTGCCCTCGGGCTTGCTGGGTCCCAACAGTTTGCTGCTGTGCATCCATTCCCGGGTCGAAGCTTTCGCCCACTCTTTCGGCATCCATGGTGCCGAGGTCGCCGAATTGGTGAATGCGGATGGAATACTGCTGGTCGGCACGCAGGCCACCGATTTCCGCCACAACGCGGGCCCCTTGGGACTCGCGGTCAAACAAGACCGTTCCTTGAATATCCTCGTTTCCGGGAAGCCCTTGGATAGCCGCAATCAGTCGGGTGTATTGCTGTTGTTGTTGCTGGAACTGCTGTTGTTGGGGACGTTGCTGGACCTGCTGTTGCTGGGGAC
>JBBEEL010000012.1:1263-7925 GCA_040880785.1 Akkermansiaceae bacterium
TGGGGACGTTGCTGGACCTGCTGTTGCTGGGGACTCTGTTGTCTCGATGCTTGTTCCTGCTGAGGCTGTTGTTGAGGCTGTTGCCGTTGTTGTTGAGGCTGTTGCTGCCATTGTTGTCGTTGCGTGGGCCGCTGTTGATCCCGCCACTCTTGTTGGTCTTGTTGCTGACGGTCCTGTTGACCCATGCGTGCCTGTGGCTCGGCTTGTTGATATTCATCCTGGGCGGGAGCGGTGGGGCTGCCGAGGGTCAGGAGTGCGCCTGCTACTCCGCATGCTGATAGAATCGAGGTCTTGGTTTTCATATGCTATTTCTATGTTTGGTATTGGTGGCGTGACCCGGTCCGGGGCACAACCTCTGGCTCGTTAAATTCGCATGAAATATGCCAGCCACGAGTATCACGAAGGTATTGGCCTTTCATGAATTGCGCGCGGCCCCGCCGGACGCCGGGGATGCGGGATGCAACGCTTCGTGCGTTTTGTCTCTGTTGTCCACCGACGGTAATTCATCAGCGCTGCCAGAGCCAACCGGTAATCGACATCCGGGTGTGCTTGGCCGGCAGGACTTCGTGTCATAATTCACCGGCCATGAAACACACGCCCGGCCATTGCAGGCCTTGGCACATAATTCGCTATGAGTCTTTTGACAGGCGCGGTTCACGGCCTGCGGTCGCTTTCTTGTGGAAGCGGTGTTCGGCTGGAGCCATGTCAACAACCCCCAAAACAAGCAGATGCAAGATAAAGAATACACAACGAGCCCGGGCCCGATGGGCCACGGGAGTGCAGTCTCTGAAAATCGCCGCCGCATCTCATGGGGCGCGATTTTTGCCGGGACGCTCATCGCCATTTCCGTGCAGCTCTTGCTCACGTTGCTGGGCATTTCCATTGGCGCATGGGTCATCGACCCCGTCACCGGAATGCAGGGATTCGGAATCGGTGCCGGGATCTGGGCGCTTGTCAGCTTTCTCATCGCCCTGTTCGTCGGGGGCTGGGTCGCCGGAAGAATGGCCGGAGTCGGTAACAAACTCGACGGTCTGCTTGAGGGGACCGTCGTCTGGTCCGCAGTGACAGTGCTGACCTTCATGCTGCTGACGACCACTCTCGGAGGAATCCTCGGTGGCGCGGCCGGTTTGGCCGCAAACACGGTTTCCGCCGCCGGTGAACAAATCCAAGACCCCCAGATGGTGGCCCGTGATCTGGAGATGACCGTGCGGGAGGCGGAGGAAGCCTTTAGGGAAGCCACTCCGGAGGTGGCGCAAGCCACCGCGACCGGCTCCTTCTGGGCCTTCCTCGCCTTGCTGCTCGGAGCGATCGTGGCCGCCATCGGCGGGCGGATGGGCCGTGCCTCGGGCCTGCTCGATTCCAGGATCGTGGAGGGCGGCCCAATCAACCGAGAACTTTAGGGTGTGGGTTAAAACCAGCAGGCGCGGCAAGAAGCCGCGCCTGTTTTTTTGTTTTGCTGGGATCGCAACAACCGTGGATGGAAATCGATGATGGAGTTCATTGATTTAAAGGCGCAGCAGCGGCACATCCGTGCAGCGGTGGACACGCGCATCCGAGCGGTCTTGGATCATGGGCGCTACGTGATGGGTCCGGAGGTGGGTGAGCTGGAGTCACGTCTCGGTCGCTATGTCGGCGCGCCCCACGCGGTCTCGGTTGCGAGCGGGACCGACGCGCTTTTGATCGCGCTGATGGCGCTGGGCATCGGGCCGGGGGACGAGGTGATCACCACGGCTTTCACCTTTGTCGCGACGGCGGAGGTGATCGCCCTCCTGGGGGCCACGCCGGTATTCGTGGATATTGAAAGGGAGACTTATCTCATGGACGCGTCCTTGGTGGATGAGGTGATCACGCCGCGGACGCGAGCCATTATTGCGGTGGATCTCTTCGGGCAATGTGCGGATTACCAAGCGATTGGCTTGCTGGCCGAGAAGCATGGCTTGGCGGTGATCGAGGATGCGGCACAGAGTTTCGGAGCCAAGTTGGGTGGCGCGCGGGCTTGCAGTTTCGGCCGGATCGCCTGCACCTCGTTTTTTCCCGCCAAACCCCTGGGATGCTATGGTGACGGGGGCGCGTGTTTCACGGCGGACGACGATCTCGCGCGGGTGATGCGGGAATTGCGGAATCACGGTCAGTCGGCACAGTATCAATATGACCGGGTAGGGGTGAATGGCCGACTGGATACCCTGCAGGCGGCCGTGTTGCTGGCGAAATTGGAGGTGTTCGACGCCGAGTTCCGCCTACGCCAAGAGGTGGCGGAGCGCTATTCCGGGCTTCTGCCCGAGGGTGTGTGCAAGCCGGTGGTCCGGGTCGGGCGCGAGAGTGCGTGGGCACAATACACCATCGAGGTGGAGGATCGGGACCGGGTGCGGGAGGCGCTGGCGCAAGAGGGAATTCCTTCGGTGATTTATTATCCGCGACCCTTGCACCAGCATCTTCCCTATCTGAATGAAACGGCACTTCCGGTGAGCGAGGCCGCCTCGGAAAAAGTCCTCAGCCTGCCGATGCATCCCTATCTGGAAGCCGCGGATCAAGAGCGCGTGGCGCGGGTGATTGAACAATTTTTCTAAACAGGAAACCCTGTGGGTCATGGATCAAAAACCAGTCCCCTGCGGCGATGATTGGCTCCGCCGCTCGGGTTGTGAGGTGAGGGGGAATCCTGTTTACGCGAATTTCCAAGTGCTTGAACGGAGCCGTTGAAGAGTCTAATCACCCTGTTTGACTGGCATCTCGAACGGGGCGAAGAACACTTGGGCACAGTAGAAAAGGTCCATGCCGTCAGGGCCGCGGGTGTGCAGGCACTCGGCCCCGAGCGCTTGGGGATCACGGGCGAGGATGTTTCTGCGGTGGCCGGGCGAGTCCATCCAGCTACCGACCAGGCTGCGGGCAAATGATAGATAGGTATGGGCGGGGATCGGCGGGCCGCCGTGCGTCTCGCTGACAATCATTGTCCCGTCCTCTTCGCGGCTGAAAAACGGCTCTCCGGATTGATATTGGCGGCCGAAAACCATCGCGACATTTTCCGAAAAATACCTTCCCCTGAGTCCGACGTAATCGATCCGGTCGGCAAGCGTTTCCTTGCCCTCGTTGGGATGGATGTGGGAAATTTTCCCTTCCTTGAGCATGCCCCGCGCCTGGATGCAAGCCGCCTCGCGCAGTTCCGGTTGGTAAACAAGCGCCGGGAGCTTGTGTCGCGCGCGCTGCCGGTTGGTTTCGTGGAATACCGCAGCCGCCAGCAAATCGTAGTCGATTTCATCAAAATCGATCCTCTCCGCAGCCGCCGGGTGCTGGCGGAATTTTTTCGGTTCGCGATCGTGAAGCTCGGCGGCCCGTTCCTCATGCACGAGGGTGGCGGGTGGCGACGGTTCCGCTCCGCGCGCGCCAGATGAAAGAACGAGAACGGACAGCATGAAATAGACGGGGGGGAATTTCATTCGCCACGATGCCACAAGTCATTCGGAATGCAATTTCACAGTCATCGCTTCGCTGGAACACCCCCGCTTCCCTCCGCGCGGTGGCTTGCCAGTCGGACCGCTCCGACAAGGTAGGCTTCTCATGCCCCGACGCGTCCCTGTCCTTGCAGTTGGCTGCGGATCCGTTTAACTCCAAGCCGTGGCCGCGAAAGCAAAGACAGCAATCCAGAAAGCCGGGAATTTTTTCGCCGTCGTCGGTAGCGACGACGGGCTCGTCCGCGAAAAGGCGTTGGTGTTGTATAACCAGCTGACGGGTGGCCTGGACGACGGTTTCACCCACGAGACCATCGACGGCATTGCCGATAACTCCGAGTCCGCCTACGAAATTTGCGCCACCACCGTGCAGGCGCTGCTGACCCTACCGATGTTCGGTGGCGACAAGGTGGTCTGGCTGCGCAACGCGAATTTCCTCGCCGACAACATCACCGGCCGCTCGCAACGCACCGAGGCGGGCGTGGAAAGCCTGCGCGCCACGCTCGAAAAAGGCATCCCGGACGGCGTAAAATTTCTCCTGACCGCCCAAGGTGTGGATAAGCGCCGCGGCTTCTGGAAATTCATCGAAAAAGCCGCCGACGTGCAGGTCCACGACCGCATCGACACCAGCCGCGACGATTGGCAAGGCCAAGTCGCCCAGCTCGTCACCCGCCGCGCGAAGGAGCTCGGGCTCAGCTTCGAGCGCGATGCCATGGCGCTTTTCGTCATGCTCGCCGGCGAGCAATCCCAGCAAATCGGCAACGAGCTGGAAAAGCTCGACCTCTACCTCGGCCCCGAGCGCCGCGAAGTCACCGAGGACGACGTCCGCGTGCTCGTCCCGCTCAGCCGCGCCGCCGTGGTGTTTGAAATCGGCAAAGCGATCCAGCTCGGCAATGCCGCCCGGGCCATCCAACTCATCGACCAGCAACTCGAGGCGGACGAATCCGCGATCGGCATCATGCGCGCCTCGATCATCGGCGTGGTGCGCAACTTGTTCATGGCCAAGCTCATCATTGAGAGGTTCAAGGTCCCGACCGGCGACTACAGCGCCTTTTCCGGCGGCCTCAACCGCCTGCCCGAGGCCGACCGCGCCTGGCTGCCGCAGAAAAAAGATGGCTCCGGTGTGAACGTTTTCCCGATCTTCCTCGCCGCGGATAACGCGAAAAATTTCGAACTCTCCGGTCTCCTGCACGTCATGGAAGCCGCCCTCAAGGCGGACCAGTCGCTCGTCACCACCGGCCTCGACCACCGCCTCGTCCTGCACCGCCTGATCGTGGAAATCGCTGCGGCCCGCAAACCCGCGGTCCGCAGGCCCGTCCCCGCCCGCCGATGAAATTGATCTTCTCTGCCATTTTCATCGGTTTGACCGCTGGCCTGCTTGGCGCGCTTTGCGGCGTCGGGGGTGGCATCGTGATGGTGCCCGCCTTCGTCAGCCTGCTTGGGCTGGATCATAAGCGAGCCGTGGCCACCTCGTTGGCGATCATCATCGTCACCGGCATTTCCGCGACCCTCAACAACGTGCGGGCGAACAACTTGATCGATTGGAAAGTCGTCCTTACCGTCGGCTTGGCTTCGGTGGTTACCGCTTGGTTCGGCAGCGACCTGATGCGCTCGCTGAGCAACCAGACCTTGACACGGATTTTCGGCTGCGTCCTCGTCCTCTTTGGGGCGAGGATGTTGTGGAAGGGCTGAGAGCTTCCGGGGGGGGTGGCGCGGCACCGTTCCAGAAACCGGAGGCCATCTTTCCGGCAAATATCGTCTCTCGCGCGGGTTCCGGCCTTGCCAAGGGCCAAAATCCCCGTAGTTTCCCGGCGAGGCAGGTTTTCCCACACCTCCGAAGCCCCGCATTTGTCCGAATTTTTCTGACCCACCCTTGTTCTGAGGGTGGCGGAACCAATCGCCGGCTCGGAAAACCGGAAGCCAGTCTCACGGGCGGCGGCGCAAGCTGGCTTGTCCCGACCTCGGGTGAAGTCCCCTTCCGCAAGCGCGCGGAGCTTCCCCCCGGCACCAAAAAGCCGTCCGGTCGGGTGCATGCCGGTCAGCACGAGGTCCTTCCAGCATTGCCGGACTCCTGAGTCCGCCGCGCCGGGCCGCCTGTAAACCATGACCAACTGACACCATGTCACACGCAACACAAGATTCCCGCGATTCGGGAGACAACCGTCGGCGCCGCTCACGCGGAGGCCAAAACCGTAATAGAAACCAAAGCAACAGCGACCGCCGCGGCGGTGGTGGTGATGAACGCGGCTCGCGGGATTCCCGCGGCCAGGGAGGCCGTAGGGACAGCAAACGGGCCGAGGAATTCCGCCCGCAAGCGCCGCGTCCGGCCCGCGTTTATTCGCAGCCGAAGCTCAGCCTATGGCAGAAAATCCTCAGCGCCGTCGGCCTCTACAAGGCCCCGGCCCGCAAGCCCAATGCCCCCGCCCCACCGCCGGACCGCGAAGCCCGTCCGCCGAAAAGCAACACCCGCAACGCCCGCAGTGGCGACAGCGAGCCGCGCGAAAAGCGTCCCGAAGGGGACCGCCCGCCGCGTGAACCTCGCGAGCCACGCGCCCGCGACACCAACCGCCCCCGTGGGGGAGATCCGAAAAGCGTCGAATCCACCCGGGTTTACGTCGGAAATCTCTCCTACGACGTCAGCGAACAGGATCTGCAGGAGCTCTTCAAGGGCATCGGCGGCGTCCGTAACATCGAGATCGTTTACAACCGCAGCACCCATCGTTCCAAAGGCTACGGCTTTGTCGAAATGCTCCGCATGGACGAGGCGATGCGCGCGGTGGAAGTCCTTCATGACCAGCCCTTCATGGGCCGGAACATGACCGTTTCCGGGGCGAAATCCAAGGGCAACGACGAGCGCGAGGACAAGGACGAACTCCCCGAGCGCGAGTCGCGGCCGGTGGTTCTCGCCTCCACTTCTCCCGCCGTGGAGGCTCAGGTCGAGGCCGCCGCCGAGCCAGGACTCCAAGAGCTTCCCGCCAGCGACGAACCGGCCCCAGCCGGGGAAATCTCCTCGGTCAGCGCCTCCGACCTCGAAGCCAAATATGGCTTTGAGCCCGAGGAAGAAACGAAAGAAAAGACCGAACCGGCCTGATCCCACGCAGCCATCTCCAGCCCCGTCCGGTTCTCCGGGCGGGGTTTTTTTGTTCCGCGCGGACGCTTGTGGAAGGCTCCGGGCAGGATGCCCGGGCCACGGAGAGGAGCGTGGGCGTCTCGCCCGCT
>JBBEEL010000013.1:0-7904 GCA_040880785.1 Akkermansiaceae bacterium
GTTGCCTCAAAGCGGCAGCAGGCTGCACGCAGTCCAAGGGGCTGCGCCCACAAAATGCTCTTCTGGTTAGACGAAGTCCCTGGACCCCGGGAATTGAAGCCTTTCGTCACAGCTAGGATTGCTCCGGCTTGCCGCAGCCGCAGCCGGTCTTGCAGCCGGTTTTCTTCTTTGGGCGGGCGAGGCGGACGAGAAAAATTACGAGGGTGACCGTGACGATCCCGACGGCGGTGAGTGTTTGCCATTCCATGTTGTTAGTTTATTAAGAGTTTCCCGATCTGGAACACGGCCAGCGACGCGCCATAGGCGAAGCCGGTCATGAAAACGAATTGCCCTACCGCCCATTTCCACGAGCCAGCCTCGCGGGCGACCACGGCGCTGGTCGGCAGACATTGCAGGGCGTAGATGAAAAAGACGAGCAGCGAAATGAGCGAGAGGGTGGTGAAGATCGGGCGGCCGTCGGGCCATTTTGAATTGGCGAGTTGCTCGCGCAGGAGCGAGCGGTCGCGCACTTCGTCGTCTGACTGCTCGACCCGGTAGAGGATGGCCATCGAGGAAACGAAGACCTCGCGCGCGGCGAAGGAGGTCAGGATGGCAGTGCCCATCCGGCCGTCGAAGCCAAGCGGTTTGACGACCGGTTCGATGAGCACGCCGATGCGGCCCATGGCGCTGTGGCCGAGCGCGTCCGCCTGGTCGTCCGCGCCGGATTTCGGATAGTTGCTAAGCGCCCAGAGCAGGATGGAAAGGCCGAGGATGATCGTTCCCGCCCTGCGGACGAAGGCCCAGGCGCGATCGAGCACATGGCGGAAAATGTAGTGCCACTGGGGCGTGCGGTAGGGAGGCAGTTCCAGCAGGAAATGCCCCGGGCTGATGTCCTCGCCAAGCCGGCCGCGAAGCAGCCGCGCCACGACGAGTGCGGTCAGGGTGCCGAGCGCGTAGATGGAGAATAAGACCAAGGCTTGTTTCCATGTCCCCTCGTCCTCATGGAGCAGCAGGGGCACAATCAGGAAAAAAACCGGCAGCCGTGCCGAGCAACTCATCCACGGGGCGATGAAAATGGTGACCAGCCGCTCTTTGGCGGAGTCAATGGTGCGGGTGGCCATGATCCCGGGAATCGCGCAGGCGTAGGAACTGAAAAGCGGTAGGAAGGCTTTGCCGCTGAGGCCGGACTTCGCCATGATCCCATCCATCAGATAGGCGGCGCGCGCCATGTAGCCGGAGCTTTCCAATAAGCCAATGAACAGGAAAAGCAGGGTGATTTGCGGTAGAAACATGATAACGCCGCCAACGCCGCCGAGGATGCCGTCCACGATGAGCGAGCGCAGGTCGCCGTCCGGTATCAAGGCGGAAATTTTCCCGCCGAGTGCGGCTTGACCGGCTTCGATCCAGCCCATGGGAATTTCCGCGAAGGAGAAAATGGCCCAGAAGACGGTCAAAAACACCAGGATCATCGAGATCCACCCAAGGATCGGGTGGAGGAGAACCCCGTCGATTTTATCGGACAGCGTTTGTTGGTGGGTGTCCGGACGGCGGGCGGCGAGTTCGCAAAGCCGGGCGATGAAGCTGCGGCGACCGGTCTCCGGATCCGACGGGTCCGCCAGCCAGACCGGCTGCGACGGAAGCGGGTGGGGGAAACGCAGGGCTTGCTTCAACTCGATGACGCCTTTTTTCGCGTTCGCCTGCATCGGCACCACCGGGATCCCGAGTTCTGCGGAGAGTTTCGCCGGGTCGAGCCGCAGCCCTGTCCGTTCGGCGACATCCACCATGTTGAGCGCGAGCACGCAGGGTAGGCCAAGCTCGATGATCTGGAGGACGAGTTGCAGGTGGCGTTCAAGGTTGGAGGCATCCACCACGCAGACGATTAGATCCGGTTTTTTCTCGCCGGGCAGGGCACCGTTGAGCGCGTCGAGGGCGACTTTTTCGTCCGGCGAGTAGGCCCGCAGCGAATAGCAACCGGGCAGATCGAGGATGTGGAGCTTGCGGCCGTGCGGGGTGAAGGTTTCCCCGGATTTCACTTCCACGGTGACGCCGGCGTAGTTGCCGACGCGTTGGTTCGCGCCGGTCAGGGCGTTGAAAAGCGTGGTTTTTCCGGAGTTCGGATTGCCGATCAGGGCGATCGTCGAATGGGCGGTAGATGCGTCTGACATGGAGAGGGCTCGGATTTCAGCCGACCGGCCTGACCAGCACCTGCTCTGCCAGCTTGCGGCTGATCGCCATCCGGGTGCCGCACACCGAGCAAATCAGGTTTCTCCCGCCAGCGAGTTTTCGGACTTGGATTTGCTCGCAAAACCCGAGATCGCGCAGCCGTTCGCAGCCCGGGCCGCTGAGCACTTGGATCCGCACGTCACTGCCGACTTTGGCTTGGTTCAAGGTCATGGCGCGGCCCGTCTCCGGATCGCATGCAGGGGTGGGAAGCATCTCCAAGAAGGATCGGCAATTGAGACTGAATTGCAACAAAGAAAACCGGGGTTTTTCCCTGCTATTCGACGGCGTGCAGGGTGAGCACCGCCAGTTCGGGCAGGCAGGCGAAGCGCACCCTGGGGCCCATGGTGCCGACGCCGCGGGTGACGAATAAGTTGGAAGGTCCGCGCGAGTAGCTGCCGTGGATGTAGTTTTTCCCGTAATTCACCTTTACCGGCACGATTCCTGCCAGCGGCACCCGGCATTGTCCGCCGTGGGTGTGGCCGGAGACCTGCAGCGTGATCTCCCGGTGGCCTGCCATCGTGTCGAAGTAATCCGGCTCGTGAACCAGGGCGAGCACCGGGGTGGCAGAGGGAATTCCGCGGAGCGCGCGGATGGGGTCGGGCGCTCCGAGCCAGACGAAATCTGTTCCGGCGATGGCGAGGGTTTCACCACGAATTCGAACTTGGCTGTGTTGGTTGATGAGAAACGAAATGCCAGCTTGTTCAAACTGGCGCTTGATCGTCGCGCGATCTCCGTTCCAGCCGTCGTGGTTCCCCATCACTGCGAAAACGCCATGGGCGGGATTCAGTTGCTCCAAATAAGCCAGTAGCGGCGCGACCACGCCGGGATCGTTGCTCAGGAAATCTCCCGTGAGGGCGATCAGGTCAGGGCGCTCGTCGGCAACGGTGGCGAGCACCTTTTCCAAAAGCGCGTCATCGTCTCCCGGCCGAAAGTGAAAATCGGAGAGTAACCCGATCCGGAGTCCGTCCAGCCCGGGCGGCAGAGTTTTGGATTTCACATCCTCGCGGGTGATGGACAGGCGCCCCGGCTCGATCAGAAACCCATTGGCAAGGCAGCCCGCAGCCCCCGCCGTGATGAGACCGAGCGCGTTGCGGCGGGTGATTTTTGGGAAAGATGCTTTCATAGGATTGATAAAAAACCGGTTCAACGGCCATCTTGGATCCGCTCGGCGAGCATGGCCGGCAGACCTGCAGCGATGATTTTCGCTTGGGTCTTCGCAACGTCATATTCCACGCGGCGGAAGACGACCATCTTGTGGTCGGGGTCGAAGATCGCGTAGCAGGCGCGCCAGTCGCCATCGCGCGGTTGGCCGACCGAGCCGACATTGATGAAATATTTCGCCCCTTTCTCGATGACAATCGAGTCGGCGCTGACTTCGACCACCCTGTCGGTTTTCACGTAAACCCGGGGCACGTGGGTATGACCGTGGAAACAAACTTGGGTGAACTGGTAGGAAAAATTCGACATCGCGTCGAAGCGGTTGGTCACGTAGTTCCAGTGTGCCGGTTGGTCGAGAGTGCTGTGGACCACGGTGAAATCCGATACTTGGCGGACCATCCGGAGACGGGTGAGCCACTGGCGTTGTTCCTCAGACAATTGCTGGCGTGTCCACTCCAGTGCCGCGGCGGCCACGGGGTTCATGCTGTCGAGCGAGTGGCTGCCGGAGGCGTCCTCGTCGTGATTTCCTTTCACGGTTGGGCACCCCATCGCCCTTACCCGTTCCAAGCAGGCCGCTGGATCCGCATTGTAGCCGACGATGTCGCCCATGCAGACGTAGTCCGTCACACCCTGTTGGGCGGCGTCTTCGAGAACGGCCTCGAGAGCCTCCAGATTGGCGTGAATGTCACCGAATAGAGCGATCCGCATGGGTTGGGTGAGGAAATTAAGAGAGGGTAGTCTGTCGCTTATCACTCGCCTGTCGAGTGGAAACCGGATGACTGCTGGTTGAACCATTCATCCGGCCCTGCAGGTGGCTGCAGGGCTTGGTTTAAAATGCTTTCCGCTGCCGGTATTCCCAACATTTTTTCCAGTTCCTCAAGCGCTCCTGCCACACCGAAAACCGGAAACCGCTCGCGGGTCCGCTGCCAGTGGCCGCTGAGCGCCTCGTAGGCTCCCTCTGGCGTTTTGAAAACTGCGATGGCCCGCCGGGTGACATCCATTTCCGGATTTTCGTGTGCCTCCAGCACCACCAGCAAAATCATCAGCGTCGGGGTGCGGTTAGGCTGTTGGGCATACATCGCGCGCGCCATCGCCAGGGCTTCCGCCTCCCGGCCGGACACCCGGGCCAGCGAGTAGAACTGCGCCCGCCGCACGTAGGTCAGCGCCCGGCCGGTGTCCGCCGCCCGGCCGTATGCCTTCGCCGCCTCGGCGAGGGTTTCGTCCAAGTCGCGGAACGCATGGAATTTATTGGAGTCGGAAAGCAGCCGTCCGAGGTCGGCGTGCAGACTCCAGTCGTCGGGATTGTTTCGGATTCCGCGTTCGAGAAAGGCGCGACCGCGGAAGATCGAGGCCCGCCATGCCTCCCGCCGCCGCAGCGCGGGCAGCGCGGAATCATTCATGTAAAAAGAGGCGGCGTTATAGGCTGAGTGCCACGCGCCGGTCTCCCAATAATAGCGGGTCCGGGGCGCGAGGTCGACGATGGTGTCAAAGGTCCCCGCCACGTCGTCCCAACGTTGCTCGGTGAAATAGGTGAAGGCGCGTAAATTCAGGAAAGTCGCCACCAGCGTCCGCAGCCCACCGAGCGCCACGGCTGAGCTGGTTTGGCCGATCCGGTCGCGTGTCCCGATCTCCATCGGCGCCGATGTCAGGCCCGCCGCCCGTAGTTCCTTGCCCAGCGCGGCCTCATAGGGCAGGCGCAGCGCCCCGAAGGCCAGCACCGCCACTGCCAGAATCCCGTTTCGTTGCCAGGTTTTCACAGCGCTAAAATTCCTTTTCCGCAAAAATGAACCACGATGCGATGGTGAAAAACACCGCGTAATACAGCCCGATCAACGTCAGTTTGCCCAGCACCAGCAGCGGCAGTGCCTGGCCCTCGATCACTGAGTCGATTACATTGAAATTCTGGAAATCCGGCATCACCAGCGAGAGCAGCAGCGAGATCATCCGCGCGAAAATCCCTTCGCCGGCTGCGCCCGCTTGCAGATACACGTCGCGCGCGTCGGCTTGGAAATGGCCGATGAAATAGATCAGGAAACTGATGATCGTCGTGAACAAGGTGCTGGTCGAAAACGTGGAAATCAGAAGCGCCAGCGAGGCCATGATCGACGCCCGCAAAAAGACTGCGACGACCGCGCCTTGCAGCGACCAAGTCGGCCCGTGCAGCGCCATTTCCGCCCGCAGCGAGTCGATCGCTTCTGGCGGCCACTCGAGCGCTGCGGCCATCGCCAGTTGTTGCTCAAGCACCATCGACGAGCGGATTTGCAGCACGGCGGTCATCAGCACATCCATCAGCGCGAGGGAAACGAAGACCAGCAGTAGCACGCCCAGTAGCTTGCCCGCGAGATAATCGAAGCGAGGCACCGGCTTGGCTAAAATGGTGTAAAGCGTCCGGTCTTCCACGTCCTTCGGCAGCAGCAGCGCCGTTGCCACGATCGAGAGCACTACGGAAAACAAGGTCATTGTTCCCAGCGACCAGCTCTTGATGGAGCGCAGCACGTTCATCCCCGCCGCCTCCGGGCCCTCGTGCTGTGGCAGGTCGAAGAAATTGCTGGCGATGGCGATCACCGCGAACACCGCGAGGAAGTAAAACACCTTCATCCGCACCAACTGGGTGAAAGCGTGGAAAGCGATTACCAGAATGCGGCCCACGTGGGAGGCGCGGGGAGTCGTTGCGGTCGGTGTGCTCATCGTTCTTCGTCAGCTTGTGAAGTTTCGCGCAGGAAAAGGCGCTCCAGCGTGGTGCGAGGCTTGCCGGTGCGCACCAGCGAGGCGCCGTCGCCGCCAACCAGCGCCGTGATCCGGGCAATCAGCTCCGGGCTTGCGTTCTTCAGCACGATTTCCGTCTGGTCCTCGATGGCGATCAAGTCCTCCAGCCGGCCCTCCTTGATCATTTTTCCGCGGAAAATAATCCCGACGTGGTCGCAAACCTCCTGCACCTGCTCGAGCAAATGAGAGCACAAGAAAACCGTGATGCCGCGCTCGCGCAGCTTTAGAATCAGGTCGCGGATCTGGCGCGAGCCCACCGGGTCCACGCCCGCCGTCGGCTCGTCGAGGATCACCAACCGCGGTTCCTGCACCAGCGCTTGAGCCAGGCCGATGCGTTGCAGCATGCCCTTGGAATAGCCGCCGATCCGACGGTCGCGGGCCTCCTCCAGATCCACCAGCGCGAGCAGTTCGCGCACCCGGTCCTCAAGCTGCTTGCCCTTGATGCCACAGAGCTTGCCGTAAAACCGCAAGGTTTCCGCGCCGCTCAGGTGTTTGTAAAAGTAAGGATTTTCCGGCAGGAATCCCACATCCTTGCGCGAGTCCACCTGGAGCGAGTCCTGGCCGAAGATCGCGCATTGTCCCGCCGTCGGGGCCACCAGCCCCAGCAAGGCCTTCATCGTCGTCGATTTCCCCGAGCCGTTCGGGCCGATGAGCCCATAGACCTCACCCGGCATGATCCGGATGGAGACCCCGTCCACCGCGCGCAGCATTTGCTTGCGGAAAGAGGTCTTGAAGTCCTTTACGAGGTTCTTGATTTCAACAGCGGGAGTCGTTTCAGCCATCGGGACCGGCATCTTTCAGCATGCGCGGGCCGCTGGCAACGGACAAATTCAAGCATATTTCCAGTCGCCGCCTCTGGCGCGAAATTATTCCCGGATTAGGAAGAGGCTATGATCAGACGGCTTTTTCTTCTCACGGCATTCTGCGGGCTGACGACGGTCTCCGCTCCGGCCGACTTCGCGGCACTGGTGAAAAAGGGGGACGTCCACGATCTAAAATATCAAACCAAGCAGGCCCTCGCTTTCTATTTACCAGCGGAAAAGCTCAATCCAGACGACCCCGCGCTATTGGTGAAAATCGCGCGGCAGTATGTTTTCCGGATGAGCGAGCTGCCGAAAAACGCGGACAAAGTCCAATCCGGCCGCACCGCGCTGCGGTATGCCGAGCGGGCCGTCGCGCTGGCTCCGGGCGAAGGTGATCCGCACCTCAGCGTGGCGATTTGTTGGGGAAAGCTGATTCCCTTTCTCGGCAACCGGGAAAAAATCGAGGCCTCGCGGCAGATCAAGATCTCCGCGGACCGCGCGGTGACGCTTGATCCCAAAAACGACTACGCCTGGCATCTGCTCGGCCGCTGGCATCAAGGGCTCGCCAACATGGGCGCAGCAATCCGGACGGTTGCGAGAATGATCTATGGCACCTTGCCCGCCGCCTCTAACGAAGAGGCGGCGGAATGTTTCAAGAAAGCCATCGCAATCCATCCCACGCGGCTGATCCACGCCGTCGAGCTGGGCCGCACCTACGCGATGATGGGGCGGAAGGCGGAGGCGAAGAAGTGGATCAGCCAAGGGCTGGCCATGCCAAATCGCGAGAAGGATGATCCCGAGACAAAACAACGTGGCGGGGAGACCTTGGGCCGCTTGTGATTTCAGTCGGCTCTTCGGGAACTCCGTTGACCCTGCTTAGGCTCCGGGCAGGATGCCCGGGCCACGTGGCGCGGGCATCCTGCCAGTTGTGTTCTTAGAATGATTCTTACTTCCGAGCGTCCCTAGGTTTTCGAA
>JBBEEL010000014.1:0-5531 GCA_040880785.1 Akkermansiaceae bacterium
CCACCTATCCGAAAAACCCGCTCGTCGCCAACGTCATGCTCCGCATCAACGAGCACTTCTACGTGAAGGAGGAGTTCGCAGTCGCCGCATCCGTCGGCGCGAAATTCGTCGAGCGATTCCCCAACCACGAATGGGCTCCGAGAATGGCGTTCCGCATCGGCCAGTGCCACTACAAGCTGGAGGATTTTGGCCGGGGTGGCGAAGCATTCGACCTCTTCGTGAAACGCTTTCCCGAGCAGGAGCTCACCGCCCAGGCGCTGTTCTGGGCGGGCGAATGCTACCGCGGCGCAGGCAACATCCCCGAGGCCTTCCGCCGCTACAACCGCTGCCGCTGGGACTTTCCGGAAAGCGATGCCGCCAAATACTCCCGCGGCCGCCTCGCCCTCCCGGAGCTGCTCGCCCAGTTTGAACGGGAAGCGAATCTGGAATAAAAAAAAGGAAAATAAAACCGCGAATTAACGCTAATTAACGCTAATTTTCAGAGAGTTATGAAGAAGTAGCAGGTAACCCGGAAGGTGAATCCGGTATATGTTACAAAATTTTGATTTTCAGCATCTTATTCGTGTCCATTCGCGTTCATTCGCGGTTTCTAGGATAATGAAACCAAACTCGAGTCCCAATAAATCCATTTGGATTGCAAAATGATTCAGAGTGACTACATTCGCTCCATGAAAGAAGCACCCACAAAACTCCAGGTTCGGATGGACCGCCAGCTCAAGGAAGATGCCGAGGAGATCTTCGCCGAGCTCGGCCTCGACGCCACCACCGCCGTCCGAATGTTTTTCACCAAGGTCGCGAAGACCCGCAGCATCCCCTTCACTCTCAAGGCCGAACCGGAATTCAATCCGGAACAGGAAGAGCAGATTCTTGCGGCAATCGAGGAGTCGAAAGATCCGGCGAACCTGAGCAAGCCCTACACCGACGTCGGCGAAATGTTCCGCGACATGAAGGCGGAAATCGCTGCTGAATCGTGAATCATGGAAGTCCGCCGCTCGAAATCCTTCGTCAGGGCGTATGCCTCTCTCAACTCGCGACAGCAGGAGCAAGTCGAGATGGCTGTCGCCCGGTTCGCCGAAGACAGATCAAATCCGGCCCTGCGCAACCATCGCCTAAAAGGAAAAATGCGCGGACATCATTCCTTCTCCGCAGCGTGGAATCTTCGCATCATTTATCGGGAGGAAGACGGATTCGTAGTCATCATCCTCATCGACGTAGGAACGCACAACCAAGTCTATTGAATGAACATCCAACCCTTCCTCGCCGCCGGTTTTTTTGAAAGCGGAGCCCTTAAAATCCTGCTCGAAGGCGGAGTCTTCATGTGGCCCATCCTCGCCCTTCTGATCCTCGCCGTCGCGGTGATCATCGAGCGCTACCGCAGCCTGAAACTCCTCGAGACCGATGCCTCCGACCTCCGGGAAAAAGTCGTCGCGCTTCTTTCCGAGGACCGGATCGAGGAGTCGCTGGCACTCTGTGATTCCGCCCGCGGCCCGGTGCCGGCCATCCTTTCCAACGGGTTGCGCAAATACCTCGTCCTCCGCCGCCTCAACTACGACCCCGCCCAGATGGAACAGCAGGTGATCAAGAGCATGGAAAACTACGGCACCCACATCGTCGCCGCTTTGGAACGGCACCTCCCCGTGCTGGCCACGATCGCTTCCGTCGCCCCCATGCTCGGCTTTCTCGGCACCGTCCAGGGCATGATCGTCGCGTTTGGAGACATCGAGGCGAACATCGGCCAGCAGAACATCGTCCAGGCCGCCGCCTCCGGGATCCGCGTCGCTCTCCTCACCACCGCCTCCGGTCTGGTGGTCGGCATTCCCGCCTACATGGCGTTCAATTATTTCACGGGTATCATCAATGATTTCGTCCTGCAGGTGGAGTCATCGGCCGCCGAGTTGATCGAGGTCGTCACCCTGCGCATGACACTCAACAAGGGTGAGGCATGAAACTCCGTCGCGGAAAAATGCTGATCGATCCGCCCGCTTGCGCGAGTTCGGACATCGCCTTCACCCTGATCATTTTCTTCCTCGTCTGCGCCGCCGTGCAGCCGGAGACGGGCCTCTCGCAATTACTTCCGAACACCGAGGAGAAATCCGAAACACGCGACCAGAGCCAGAACCTCGAAGTTTCCATCACCGCCGCCAGCATCATCCTCAACGGGAGCCCTCTCGCCCTTCCCGAATTCATCCAGCGCCTCACCGCTGCCTTGAAACAGAAGACCCGCGAGGTGGACCGCATCGTCGTCGTGAAAAGCGCGCCGGAAACCCCTTACCCGGTTTGGATCGCGGTATCCCAGGCGATCGCGCAAGCGGGCGGCGTCCTCACCCTTGAGTTGGAAACCGAAAAAACCATCGACGTCCGATGAAGATCCAACGAAAAAAAATCACCGCGTCGGTCCCCTCGTTCGCGATGGGTGACATTGCTTTTCTGCTGTTGATTTTTTTCGTGATCCTCGCCCGCGCCCAGGACGACAGCCACGTGCAATGGCAGCCGGCCGAACTCAAGGACGTGAAAATGGGCGCGGCCTCACTGGCCACCGTGACCATCGACACCGGCTTCAAAACCTATCTCGACGGCAAGGAAATCTCACCCGCGGCGCTTGCCGGCGCCCTGTCCGACGTCCTCGGCGACGTGCCAGCCGGCCAGCGGAATGTTTTCTTCAAAGTCCACCGCGAAGCCACCGCGAAGCATTTTGAACCGGTCATCGCCGCGATCAGCGAGGCGGGTGGCGACCTTTTCCACATCCTCGAACCTGAAGAGGAAACCCAGCAACGATGAAACTAAAATCCACCGAATCCAGCGCGGAGCGCAACGCCCTCGCCAGCACCAAAGCCGACTTGCGCGAACTCAGAGGCAACTCCTCCGCCACGGTGAAGGAGCTCAACGAATTCCTCCGGCAACTTAAAGGCAAGAGCCCTCAGGAAATGCTGGGCGTGGTTGCCGCAAGCGGACTGCTGCGCTCCCTCGTCTTGTCCACCGCCCTGGTTTTTGCCGCGATCCTCATCTTCACCGCCATTCCCTATTTCTTCGGCGACAAAAAAGAGCCAGTGGCAGCGGAAATCACCCGCGGCCCGGCTGCACCGCCCGCCGCACCCCAACAGAGCGTCCCCGAACCGGACGCTCAGCCGGATGCGCCCTCCACTCTCGGCATCGGCGAGGAACTGGCAGCCCCTCCCAACGTGAATCCACTTGAAAACGCGGGCGACGACTTCTTGAAAGACCTCGAATGATGGACTGGCCGCGCGTCATGGATCGCCTGCGCCATCACGCCCGCAAGCCGGTCGTGCGCACCGCCTTCTATGCCGGATTCTGGTGCCTGGTCTGGCTCGATGCGAATGCTTGGTTCCGCTTTCCGCCCATCGTTCATTTCATCGGGTTACTAACAGCAATTCCCGTCTGTTGGTATTGGCTGCGCCGCTACAAAAACCGATCGAAGCCCGTCTTCCGTGCGGTTCTGACCGCCGGGTATCTCCCGGTCTGGCAGTTGTTAGCCTACACGCCGCTGCTCTTCTCCGGATACGGCCTGTCCGCGTCCCTGGCGGCCGCCGGCGCATTCGGTGCGTTTTTCATCGGCCTCGCATGGGCGGTGTGGTGGATCGATTTTGAGACGAAACGAAACTCCACTCCCGAGTCGAAACACCGCGTGTGGGATCCCCGGCAACTCGCCGCGTGGTATTTCGGCAAGAGGAACCCGAAGCTCCGCCAATCTATTCTCACCTTCGTAACTTACACCGGCCTGTTCTTCATGATGGCATTTTTCCTGACGCGCCAGACTGGCTGCGCCATCTATGAAGCACCCGTCGGAGGAGGCGAGGAAACCCAACTGCGCCAGGTGGTGAAGATCCAGAAAGTCATCAAAAAGAAATATGTCATCAATCCCTACAGCAGCGTCCTGTTCAATCCCCCTCCCATCGATGACGTGAAGCTCAACCTGCTCGAAGTCACCGAGCATCTCTACAAGATCGGACAGGGAAAGGGCGATGGCGCGGGCTTCTCCGCCGGCACCACCCGTGGCAAAGTCCGCTTCATCCGCTTGAAATACGAGGGCGGAGACTGGTCCCAAGACATGGACCGCGGCGCGGACCTGAACCTGCTAACAGAATACGGCATTCGCACCGGCCACCCCGTCAGCGACCGGCCGGAACCGATAGAAATTTCACGCTTGAGTGCCTTTCCTGCGAGAAAAAGCCCGCCCATGGTTTACATGACCGGCCACCAGAACATCAACCTCAGCGATGGCGAAATCCGGAGCCTGCGGAAATACCTTCTGGAGAACCACGGCATGCTCTTCGGCGACAACGGCGGAAGCTCCGGCTGGGAAGGCCAGTTCGTTTCCATGATGCGGAGGGTTCTGCCGAAAATCGAACCCATTTCCGTTTACCTCGACCACCCGATCCACCGCATCCCCTACCCACTTCCCCGCCTGCCCATCGTCGCGCCCCACGGCCGCTCCAACGCCCTGGGTTGGGTGGTGGACGGGCGGCTCGTCGTCTATTACCATCCGGGCGACATCGGTGACGCTTGGGCCGACGGCCACTCCGGAGTGCCTCATGAGGTCTGGGAGTCTTGCTATCAACTTGGCATCAACGTGATTCACTACGCCCACTCCGAATACAACCAATGGCTGGAAGTCACAAAACCATGACTCTGCTTCCCCTCGCCCTCCTGATCCTCTCCTTGCTCGTGTGCGTGGCACCCCTTTCCCACGCGCTTTCCCCGCTTGAGCAGATCGCCGTGCCGACCTTTGAGAAAATGCGCGAAGTCGAGCGCTATCAGATCAGGATCGCCGAAAAGCATTACACGGATAAGGACTTCAAGACCGCGCTGGCCGAGTATGAGAAATTCCTCACCCTCTACGAGAAAAGCCCAGGTGCCCCATACGCCCAGCTCATGTGGAGCCACACCCAGATGCATCTCAAGAAACCGCAAACCGCCCTGCGCGAAGGTTTCCAATCCGTCATCGACTACTGGCCGGACTCCCACGAGGCGACGCTCGCCGCCTACTGCATCGCCGACGCCTACCGGACGATGGGAGAAGTCAAAAGCGCTCGGGATGCCTTTCGTTTTCTCATCCGTGAATACCCGGATCATGAAATCGCCCTCCGTTCCCGCACCGATCTGCTCCACTACGCCCGCCTGCACGAGGACGAGGCGGAGCAGCTATCGATTTTGAATGAGCTCACCTACAAGGTGAAACGCACCGAGGCCGCCGCCCCCACCTGCGTGACCGCCAGCCGCGAACTGGCCGAGCTCCACTTCCTCGCACAGCGGTTTGCCGAGGGGAAAAAAGCCCTGGCCACATCCTACGAAGGCCCGGCCCTGTTCGACACCACCTACGAAATGTCCGTGAAGACCGTCGCCCACCTCCTCAGGGAAGCCGCAACGCGCGGGGCGGCGATCAAGCTCGCGGACCAGCTCCTCGCCTCCCTCCGCGAAGAAACCCTCTCACGCCCTGAAATCGCAAAAGACCTCCTCTATCGCGCCGCCGACCTCAACTCCACCCTCGGCCGACCCGCAGAAATCTGGAGCCT
>JBBEEL010000014.1:5631-7740 GCA_040880785.1 Akkermansiaceae bacterium
CGCGGACGACTACCTCTGGTCCATCGCAGGCTGTTATGAAAAACTCTCCGATTTTAAAAAAGCCATCGCCATCTACCGCCAGACCGACCGCTTTCCAGCCAACCACTTCGCCATGGCGGCGTGTCACCGCAAGCTCGGCGAGCAGCCGGAGGCCATCGTCCTCTACACCCAATGCAAGGTGAGCGACGCCTCCGCGCCCGAAGCCACCCTTCAGATCGCCTTCACCCACGAGGAGGCCAAGGAAAAGGAAAAGGCGATCCGCAGCTTCCAGCTCACCTGCAAACGCTATCCCAAGTCCCCCCAGGCGTCCAAAGCCCACATCCATCTTAAAAACCAATATAACATCCACATCACCCTCGGCGGCTACGAGCAGGAATGAACTGGCCCGGAAGTGAAATGGACTCCCACTCATGGACAAGACCACCGGTTGTTAGTGATTGGTAGGTTGCGCCGCGAATCAGAGCAAGCTAGACAGCCCCATGCGTTTCACCCTCCTTCTCTTGCTTGGCTTTGGCGGCATCGTGCCAGCCCAACAAATCAAAGTGGATGAGCTTTATGGGAACTATTGCTCGGGTTGCCACGGGGCGAAGTTTGAAGGTGGCCAAGGCGGCTCGCTCGTCGATGGCGACTGGAAGCACGGCAGCTCCGACGCCGCCATTTTCAAGTCCATCGCCAAGGGCAAGCCAGAACTCGGAATGACGCCGTGGGAGGGCATTCTCACCGATGAGCAAATCCGCTCGCTGGTTATTTTCATTCAGGAAAAGGAAAATCAAGTGCGCGTCAAGGGGATGGATTTCCCGGTGCCAAAGCCGGATCAGGTCACCAAGACGGAGCTCCATGAGTACCGGATTGAGACCTTGGTCGAGACGGGTTTGAAAAACCCGTGGGCGATCGCCTTTCTGCCGGACGGCCGCAAGCTGGTGACGGAAAAATCCGGGAAACTGCGCTTCATCACCGCCGAGGGGGCGCTGGATCCGGTCGCGGTCGAGGGGCTCCCGCCAGTCATCGAGCACGGCCAAGGCGGTTTGATGGAAGTCGCGCTCCATCCGGACCACGCGGAGAACGGCTGGGTGTATCTCGGCTTCGCGGACGGCATCCGCGAGAAGCTGAAGGACGGTAAGGACGACGTCCGCTGCATCACGGCGGTCGTCAGGGGGCGCATCAAGGGCCACCAGTGGAGCGATCAGGAATGGATCTACCGCCCCGACCCGCAATTCCGCAGCTCCACCGGCGGGCATTTCGGCACGCGCTTCGTGTTTGACCAAGGGTATATCTATTTTGTCATCGGCGAGCGCAACGGGATGATGGAAGTGCAGGACCTGGCCAATCCGAAAGGAAAGATTTTCCGTCTGCATGACGACGGCCGCGTCCCCTCGGACAACCCCTTCGTCAACACGCCCGGCGCGATTCCCGGAGTCTGGACTTACGGTCACCGCAATCCGCAGGGGCTGTCGATGGACCCGCGTGACGGCTCGCTTTACTCGACCGAGCACGGCCCGCGCGGCGGCGATGAACTCAACCTGATCCTGCCGGGGAAAAACTACGGCTGGCCGGTCATCACCCATGGGATGAACTACAACGGCACGCCGATGGTCGCGATCACCGAGAAAGAAGGCATGGAGCAGCCGGTGGTTTACTGGGTGCCGTCGATCGCCGCTTGCGGCCTGGATTTCTACCCCGGCGGCGCCTTTCCGGAATGGCAGAATGACTTGCTGGTCGGCGGGCTCGCCCAACAGGAGGTCCGCCGCTTGCGCATCGTGGACAAAAAGGTCGTGGCGCAGGAGGTCATTCTCAAGGGCATCGGCCGCGTCCGCGACGTCACCACCGGACCGGACGGAATGATTTACGTGATCCTCAACGGTCCGGACCGCTTGGTGCGGATGGTGCCGGCGAAATGACTTCCGATAGAAGAAGGCTGCGGGCAGAATGCGGCAGAATGCCCGCGCCACGTGGCCCGGGCATCCTGCCCGGAGCCTCTCATCCGAATCCATTCAAGCTTTATCCGCCGGATCTTCGTTTAGCAGCGGCTTGCTCTCCAACTTGCCACAGCCAAGCGGGCGAGACGCCCACGCTCCTCTCCGTGGCCCGGGCATTCTGCCCGGAGCCTCT
>JBBEEL010000015.1:0-7734 GCA_040880785.1 Akkermansiaceae bacterium
CCGCCAGCGCATCGACGGCTTCGGAGCCTCCTCGGCCTGGAACAGCAGCTGGTCCACTGCGGAGGCCGATCTGTTTTTCTCCACCGGCCCCGGCGGCATCGGGCTCTCGCTGCTGCGCAACCGCATCGCGCCTGACGGGACGACATGGGAAACCAACCTCATGCAAATGGCCCAGGCGCGCGGGGCCCGGGTCTGGAGCGCGCCCTGGAGCCCTCCCGCCAGCTACAAGGACTCCAACAACGTCAACGGCGGCAACTTCATTTCCACTGCCGCGAACTATCAGAACTATGCGAGTCATCTGGCAAACTACGTGGCCTCGGTGAAATCAGCTTCCGGAGTGAATCTCGACGCCATTTCCATCCAGAACGAGCCGAACGCATCCACCACCTACGAGTCCTGCGTCTGGACTCCCCAACAGATCCACGACTTCGTCCCCTATCTGGCGGATGCGCTCGCCGTCCGCGGTGTGGGAAACACGAAAATCATGCTGCCGGAAAGCATCCATTGGGAATTCTCCCTCGCGGTCCCGACCATGGATGATCCCGCCACCGCCCGCCATGTCGGCATCCTCGGCGGCCACAACTACGGCAGCAGCCCCGCCCCGGTCACCCGCTTCGGCTCGCCCGTTCCCAAACCACTCTGGCAGACCGAGCACTTCATTGAAAACCAGAATCCCGCAGCCAACGGACTCGAGCTGGCGGCGGAGATCCACGACTTCATGACCATCGCCGAGGCAAACGCCTATCATTATTGGTGGCTCAGAAGCAGCGGCACCGGCTCCCTCGCCGGCGATAGCACCGCCAACCCCGCCAAGCGCCTCTACGTGATGGGAAACTACAGCAAGTTCGTGCGCCCCGGTTTCCACCGCGTGGGCGTCGCGAATGACACCACCGCCCTCGTCTCCGCCTACAAGGATCCTGAAAACGACAACTTCGTCATCGTCGCCGCCAACCCCACCGCATGGCCGGTCACCCAAACCTTCGATCTCACGAGCTGCCCCGCCGTCACCTCGCTCAATCAATGGGTCACCTCCGGCACCCTCTCGCTCGCCAGCCAGCCGCCGGTGGCGGTGGGTGGCGGCTCCTTCACTTACGAACTTCCGGCTTACACCGTCGTCACCTTCAGCCCGGGCAACGGCCCGCGCCCCGTCGTCGCCCTGAAGACGAGCGACGCCAACAACAAGTCCTCTTTCAGCGCGGTGGAAAACTGGAACGACACGGCCACTCCCTCGCCGGACAAGGATTACACCGCCTCCCGCTCCATCCTGCGCACGCCCGCCGCATCCGGGAATCACAGCTTCGCCGGCCATTCCCTCGCATTTCCTCCGCAAGCCATCCTCCGCTTCAAGGGAGCTAACAACTCCACCGTCACCATTCCCCGCCTCATCCTCGACGGCGGCGCGATCGAAAATGGAAACGCCGCTTCCTCGTTCACGCTTGCCGGGAAAATCACCGTCAATGCGAATTCCGTCATCTCCCCGTCCAACGACGCATCCCGCGCGATCATCATCGCCGCCGATCTATCAGGCGATGGCGACCTGGTGAACGGCAATGGCGGCCCCGGCACCGTGACCTACAGCGGGAACAACCAGGGCTTCACCGGCGCAATGATCGTCAACGGCGGCTGCATCCTCAGGCCGGCCTCGCAAAGCAATCTCGGCGGCGATCCCGAATATCCCGAGCCCGGCCAACTCACCCTCGACAACGGCGTGTTCGAACCAAGCGCCAGCTTCGCCATGAACCTGCCGAACGGCGGCGTCACCCTCGGCGGAGGAGGTGGCACTTTCCATGTCGGCAGCGGTCACTCTCTAACCGTCAGTGTTCCGCTCACCGGTCCCGGCAGCCTAACAAAATCCGGAACAGGCGCGCTGGTCTGCTCCGGAACGGATGATCACGCCGGAGCCACGACCATCTCCGCAGGTTCCCTCACCACATCCGGAATTTCCGGTGCCGGAGCCGTGACAGTTTCCCACGGAGCCCTGCTGACCTCGACCGGCGACATCGCAGGTCCGACCGCGGTCCACGGAACATTTGTCCCCTCGGCACCTCTCGCGCTGCCCGGAGGATTGACTCTCGGCCCGGCCGGAACCATCCGCTCGGAAATCACCGGCAATTCGCTGGCATCGGCACCGCGGATCACGGCGGGTCAGGTTGTTGCCAACAGCGGCGCAAAACTCGACCTCGTCCTCAACCCGGACGGCGGATCGCTGGATTTCCAAGATCCCTTCTGGCGCGCCACCCGGAGCTTCCTGTTAGTCTCGGCCACCACCATGAGCGGCACGTTCACCCTCGGCACCATCACCGCCGATGCATCGGGAAATCAAGCGGCCGGCTTCGGTGCGTTCTCACTGCAACACACGCCGGAAGCTCTCAACCTGATCTGGACACCGCTGCCCACGGTTCCGCCCCTTCTCGTCACAATCACCAATCCTCCCGCAGCTCCGGTCTCCATCTCGTCCAGCGCTCTCAGCCTGCGTGTCAGCGCCTCCATCACCGGCGGTGGGGGCGTGGTCGTCGCATGGTCGCAGGTATCCGGCCCCGGCACCGCGACCTTTGACGATCCCTCCGCTTTGGACACTCATGTCTCATTTCCAGCCGACGGCACCTACGTCCTGCGCTGCACCGCCACCGCTGCGGGCGGTACGGCCCATCAGGACTTCACGGTTCTTGTAGCGCCCTCCGGCACGCTCGCGCTGCGTGAGGGCGTGGCTTCATTCTCCCACGCCGGCACCTTCATCCGGGCGGACATCCCGACCACCAACTCCGGCGTCCGCGACCAGATCATCATCGGTCGCGACAACGCCGCCCTCCGCGGCCTGCTCGCGTTCGACGTTTTACAAATCCCCCCCGGCGCGACGATCCACAGCGTGACGCTCGATCTCTGGTCGGTCGCTGCCGGCAGCGGCACCGCGCTCAACACCCTCGAACTGCACAGACTTCTAACAAACTTTACTGAGGGCACCGGCGACGGAACCAGCGCCACCAACGGCGCGGGCACCGGTGCCAACTGGCCCACGCGCACCGGCAGCGCGACAGAACCATGGACCACCGAAGGCGGAGCATCCGGCACGGATTATGAAACGAGCACGCTCGCCACGCTTCCTAGCTTCAACCCCAGCACCGCACCCGTCGGCACCCAATACACATTCGGTTCCACCCCCGCGCTGGTCTCCGTCGTCAGCAGCGTCGCAGGCACCGCCGCGCCGCTCGGTCTGATGTTCAAAATGGCCGATGACATGACCAGCGGCAGCCTCTTCGCGCGCTTCGGATCGGATGACCATGCGATTCTCGCCCAGCGCCCGCTGCTCACCATCGGCTACTCTGTTAACCAAACGCCGGACCTCGCAACCGGCGCCGCTCCCGCCTTGCAAACCGGCGTCGCCGCAGCTCTCGGTGGCACCACCACCCACGCGACCCATTCCCTCTGGAGCCTCGCCAGTGGCCCCGGCACGGTCGTCTTCGGCAACGCCGCGCAAGCCGCCACCACCGTCACATTCGACCAGCCCGGCACCTATGTCCTGCGCCTCTCCGCCGCCAATGCATTCGGCGAAACCTCGTCAACACTGGCAGTCAACGTCACCGTCACACCGTCCGCCGATCCTTTCACCGCTTGGGCCGAAGAGAACTTTACCAACGCCGAACTCGCCGATCCGGAAATCAGCGGACCCAACGCCACCCCCGCGAGCGACAGCTTGAGCAATCTCTTGAAATACGCCCTCGGCCTGTCGCCGAAAACCCCGTCCACGACCGGCATCACCATTTTGGAATCCGGCGGAATCTGGTCCTTGACCTACCGTCGTCCCGCCGACAGGCCTGATCTCACTTATGCCGTCGAGGGTTGTGCCAATCCGTCTAACGAAGTATGGACCACAAGCGGAGTGACCCACACCCGCATCGCCCCCGGCGAGTCTGAGACATGGCAGGGCAGCTACACGCCAGACCCATTGGAAAGTCGTCGATTCTTTCGTTTGAATGTTAGCAAGCCATGATTTCAGCCGCTTTCGTAATCACCGCAGCGCTCGCGCTTTCAGCCGCCGCAACCGCAAACGACGCCCGGTTCATTCAAGCCGAGCGGAACTCCCATCTCGCCGCCGAGGCCTTTTCCCGCAGCAGAAAATACGTCGATGGCTGGCTCGCCCATGCCGATCCGCAGAGCGGGCTCATCCCGCGCAACCTGAAGGACCGCTACTGGAACGGCCGCGACACCGCCGCGGACAATTATTCGTTCATGGTCCTCACCGCCGCCATGACCGACAAGCCGCTGCTCGAAGGCCGTCTCACCGACATGCTCCGCGCCGAGTCGCGCCTCACCCGCCGCGTGGACAATCTGCCGGACAATTTCCTGTTCTCCACCCAGTCCTGGCAGCGCGAAACCATCGACCGCGACGCAATGATCTTCGATGGCGCCGAATACGCCAAGGACGGCCTGCTCTACATCACCGAGTGGATGGGTCACAGCCCGTGGACCGAGCGCATGATCGGCATCATCGACGACATCTGGAAGGACCCCGCTGTGGAGACTCCCTTCGGAAACATCCCCACCCGCAACTTCGAGGTGAATGGCGACCTGCTCCAAGTCTGTTCACGGCTCTATTGGTTCACCGGCGAGCGCGAATACCTCAATTGGGCGGTAAGGATCGGCGACTATTTCCTGTTGGGAAATAACCACCCCACCCGCGATGCGGACTCGCTCACGCTCGGCGACCATTCCTGCGAGGTGATCAACGGACTGTCCGAGCTTTATCTGGCAGTTTCCAAGGTCATGCCTGATAAACGAGAGGCCTATCGAAAACCGATTCACGAGCTATATGACCGCATCCTCCAGACCGCGGTCAACGAACACGGCATGATGGTCAAGACGGTGAATCCGAAAACCGGCGAAGTGATCGACAAGGATCTCACCGACAACTGGGGCTATAACTACGACGGCTTTTACACCCTCTGGCTGGTGGATGGCACCACCGCCTACCGCGATGCGGTGCTCAAGGTGCTTTCAAATCTGAAGGCCCATTACACCGGCCAGATCTGGCAACGTGGCAGCCAGGACGGCTACGCCGATTCCATCGAAGGCGCCATCACCCTGCTCAACCGCGAACCCGTGTCCTCCGGCTTCGAGTGGGTGGATTCCGAGATTCATACGATGTGGGCGAAACAACAGCCCGATGGTGTCATCGAAGGCTGGCATGGCGATGGAAACTTCGCCCGCACCTCCTTGATGTATGCGCTGATGAAAACCCAGGGCTGCCGCCTCGAACCCTGGCGCTCCGACCTCCGCATTGGCGCGGTCCGTGATGGAGAGAAGCTATACCTCCATCTATCAGCCGAGAAGCCGTGGACCGGTCGCCTGGTATTTGATCGCCCCCGCCACAAGACCATCATGCGCCTACCCGTAGATTACCCGCGGATCAACCAGTTTCCCGAATGGTTCACCCTTCCGCCGGACAAGCACCCTGACGGCTTGGAAGTCACCCTCGAGCCCGGGATCCCTATCCGCATGACATTGGATACAAGCACCGGAAAACATTTATCCAATCCAACAAACCGGAAATAAACGCGCGGCTTTCACAGCATCCGTTAGATCGTCATCACTGCGAAGCATCATGACGGCTTCGCCATGTTTAAAAGCGAGGCCAGTTCGTTCAACATCGTCGATGCCACTCCATTCAAGCGCGACGTTCTCAAGGAACTCGCCGATGCCTGCCGCGAGGCGGAGATGCCGCTCGGGTTTTACTATTCCCAGGCGCAGGACTGGTGCCACCCCGGTGGCAGCGCCGCCCGCATCAACAAGCGCAAGTCCGCGCACTGGGATCCCACCCAGGATGGCGGCATGGATGATTACATCGACAGGATCGCCGTGCCGCAGGTGCGCGAGCTCCTTTCAAACTACGGCGAGTTTCCGACGGTTCTCTGGTGGGACACGCCCATCTACATGAACCAGGAGCGTGCCACCAAGCTCGATGCCGCGGTGCGCGAGCTCAAACCTAACATCATCACCAACAACCGCCTTGGCGGCGGCTTCAACGGCGATACCGAGACCCTGATCCGCAATCTAATCGATATCGCCAGCAAGGGCGGAAACTACCTGCTCAACGTCGGTCCCGACGGGCTGGGCAAAATCCCCGCACCCAGCGTGCAAAGCCTGGAAACCGTCGGCGCATGGATGAAGGTGAATGGCAAGGTTTCCAGGGCTTATCTCTTGGCCGACCGCGAAATGGCCCTTT
Organism: Akkermansiaceae bacterium; assembly: GCA_040880785.1. GTDB lineage: Bacteria > Verrucomicrobiota > Verrucomicrobiia > Verrucomicrobiales > Akkermansiaceae > Luteolibacter. Next base: position 6,221 of record JBBEEL010000015.1, read on the forward strand.
CTGTCAAACAGCATGGCGGGCATGTCGAGATCACGCGGCCTTCCTCCGCGCCTGATCCGCTGGCCTCGGTCCTCTGCCTGGAGCTCCCGCACCCGTGACCGCATGAAAATCATTTGCCGCATCGCGGCAGGAAGCCTCAGGTGGGCTATTGCGGCACGGAGTATGTCACCTGCACCCGAGCGTCGATCACCGGTTTGCGGAGCTTGATACCAAGACGGGTGAAGGCCGGCGCGGCGAGTTCCTCGATTTTCGTTTCGGTCAGATCGAAGCCGGCGGGAGTGGTGATTTCCGCCAGCAGGGTCTTTCCATCATGCGAGAATTCGAGGGTCGTCTCGCCGGTGCGCTTCGCTTTCCAACGGGTGGTGAGGCCGAGCTCGAAAGCCGATGGCTTGGTGAAGACGACGTGGTCGTCGATCCCTACCTTGCCGCTTCCCTTGCGGGAATAGGTCATCGTGCGGGTGAGCATTTGTAACGAGGGGACCTGATAGGCAGGTGTCATATCGATGGTGATGCGGTCCCATTCCGGGTTGAAAGCCGTTTCGAGAACCTCGGGTTTCACCGTGGTGGCATCGATCTGCAATTGTCCGTCCACGACCGGCACGGGATGACCGAAGGAGTTGAGGATGTTCTTTTCGTAGCGCTTCGGCCCGAAGGTTTCGTTGTCGTAGGCATGCGGTCCGCCGGGATCGCCGACCGGTTGTTGTCCATCAAGCGAGATGACGAACGAGCCGATGTCATTGTGGGAATGACTGCCGTTTCCTCCCGCCTTGATCGCGGCGGACAAGCGTCCGGCAGTTGAATCACCGGGACGGCAGACGAGCACGCCGACCTTGTCGAAATACGAGCGCGACAACCCGTCCGCAGGGGGTGCGGATGCCTTTTTCGGCGCGGGCGTTTCGGTGGCGAACATTCTTGAAAGGCCCCGCAGCCCCGGGCCGGATCCCCGGGTGTTGGAAGTCAGACCGAACACACGGTCGCAGTAGCCGATAGACGGGGTCAGTCCTTGGATTTAAATATTTCTAGACGGGGTCGGTCTGAGGATTTAAATGTTTCTGAGCTCCTCACTTCATCGCGGGGAATATTCCCGAGAGCCTGCCAGGAGGCAATCGAATGAGCCGATGAAGCTGAAAACCAGTAAAATTTAGATCCAAGGACCGGTCCATGTCCATTCCCTTCGTGATCGAAGATCCCAAGGGTCTTTTCGCGGCCCGCAAAATCACGCTCAACCTCAAAAACATGCCTACCCGGGCGGTGATGAAATACATCACCGATCAAACCGGCGCCAAGGTCCGCTACGACGAACATGCCGTCGTCATCGTGCCGAGGTAGCCGAAACGGAACCATATTGAGATGTGAGGCCTGGACTCCATTTAGGCGACGACACCCAAAAGTGCCTGCTGCCCTCCCGCCGCAGGCGAAGCACCAAAGTGGCTCCGGCGTCTCGCCGCAGACCGTGCCCGGAGCGTCTCGCCAGTAGTGTTCGGCACGCGGTTTGCTGCGGCATGGGTTTCACC
>JBBEEL010000016.1:0-7716 GCA_040880785.1 Akkermansiaceae bacterium
CGAGGCGGCGGAGGACGGTGCTCAAGCTCGATACGACATTTTACCACGAGCACGACGTGGACGACCGGCACTACTCGCTCGACTGTCTGAATGTTCCCGCACAATTCGCCACAGCCGAAGAGGTGTGGCGGCTCAACGGAAAATTAGGGAGAAAGCAGACATTGGCGAAAAGGATTCTTCTGGCTCTAGCTCAAAGGCGATTGGCGGAGTTGATGACGGTGACTGGCCAAGCGCATTACCAAAAACAGTGGACGTATTACCCGGAATTCCACGAATTGCCCGACAACATCTGGTTGCACGGCAACTACCAATCAGAGAAATTCTTCGCTCCAGTTGCCGATATTTTGCGGCAACAATTCACTTTCCGCTATCCCCCGACACCATCGGTCGAAGCGATGGTGGCTAGGATCAAGTCAGGCCCATCGGTGGCAGTGCATTTTCGCCGTGGCGACTACGTGAACAACGCTCGCTTTGCGCAAACGATCGGAACGGTATCCGCTGACTATTACGCTGAAGCGATGAAGGGCGTGCAGAGCCGAATAGGCAGCGGGGCAACATACTATGTGTTTTCCGACGATCCTGCATTCGCGGAGAACGGATTGGTTGCAAATGTCCCCACTGTCCCGGTGAACTGCTGCGGTGAAAATAATGATTACGATGCCATGCGCCTAATGTCGATGTGCGACCACAACATTATTGCCAACAGCACTTTCAGTTGGTGGGCGGCATGGCTCAATCCAAATCCTGAGAAGATGGTTGTTGCACCAAAGTGCTGGTTTGCCGACGGACATTGGCCGGACGACGATATATGCCCGACATTTTGGCAGAAGGTGTGAAATCGAACACTGCATGAAAAGCTTAGTGCGAAAATCTCGGGCTACTATCGGCTACGAGGTCAGGAAGATGTCCCCGTGGACCGAGGTGGGCGCGTCCGGTGGTCATTTGGCGTATGCATTGGCAGCCAGTTTTTCCTCGCTCCACGGTCTGCGTTTTCTACAAGTCGGTGCTAACGATGGGCGGCGGGAGGATCCGATAGCTGATTTCATCGACAACCACGAATGGCGCGGGGTCTTTGTCGAGGCCGTGCCTGCTTTGGCCGCAGAGTTGCGCCGTAATCGACCGGGCGAACGTTTCGAGGTGGTCAACAGGGTCTTGGGAGAGGTTGACGGAACGGCAACTTTTTACTCCCTGAACGGCGAGGGGCTTCCTGACTGGGCTCAAGGGCTGGGGACTCTGTCGCTTGAACGAATTACAGATGCGGGAAGAGACTTGGCAAGTTATCGACCCGTTGTGCATGAGCAGATTCTTCCATGCCAAAGTATGTCGTCGCTTCTGCATGAGGTCGGGTGCGAATTCGACTTGGCTGTTATCGATGTCGAGGGTTTCGATTACAAAGTGCTGCAGTGGTTGGCAGCCGAGAGTGCATTGCCGAAAGTTGTCCACTTCGAACACAAATGCCTGAGTCCCGAGGAGCGGAATGCGAGCTTTGTTTTGCTGCAGGAAAAATCCTACAATTTGCTGGTCAATGGCTGCGATTGTACGGCCTACCGTTGCTGACCCAGTTGCTTTTTCAGCTTCGTTTGCCCGTAGTGTTGAATGTCGCTGAACGCAACGTGGCTGTTGCGCGAACTGCGAACTTCCTCACCTTGGATAACGAATTGAATCACCCTCTGGCATGAGAGTTACCGTAATCCCAACGATCACGGCATACCCTTGGGGTGCGCCGGGTCAGTGTATGGGTGCTCTAGTCGAGGAGTTGCTCGAAGCCGGTCATCAAGTGCAGTGGTTTGTCGCTCCAATCGACTTAGAGAGCACGCACGTGGCGCGACTCGCTCGGCTTGGTGCTTTAGTGGTTCCGTTGCCACCGCCCCCTAAAGTGTATCTGCGGGCGGCATCTCTGCGTCGACTCGCTGATCGTGCGTTGCATAGCTCCAATGATCTCGGTGCTCTGGTAAACGCCTTCGAGCCTGATCATATCTTCATTAACCAAGGAGGAACTTGGTCAGGATTAATGCCGCAGTTTCTTCCAATTCTTAGAGCTTTTCCCGGCCGCTTCTCGCTCATTTGCCATCTCAATCTTCCCGGATCTCCAATGTCGGGAGTTAGTTTAGAGCATGCGCGCTGGTTGGCCGCCAATGCTGCACGGATGTTCTTCAACTCGCGATGGACTCGCGAGTTGGCTGAATTGCAAATCACCAGACCAATCCGCTCGGCAGCATATTTTCAGTATCCGGTCAGATTTAGTTTCGAATCGCCTCTTCCGTGGCCTCAGTCATCAGCAGCCAAGATTGCAATGGTGAACAGACTTGATGCCTCACACAAAGGGATTGACTTGGCGATCGAATCCTTGGCCCGTCTGAACAATGAGGGCCATCGTGCGCAATTGCTGGTGGTGGGGCGTGGTCCTGATGAGGAATATCTCCGTGATCTCGTAGCTTGGAGGCGATTGGATGAGTTGGTCACCTTTCAAGACTATACGGAGGACCTTACCGCACTCTGGGCCGAGCAGGAGATGCTTCTCTTGCCGTCCCGGTATGAGGGTTTGGCGGTTTCAATGCTTGAAGCAATGGGATTCGGTCGTCCCGTGTTGCGCACGCCTTACGGAGGATGCGAAGAGTGGATCGAGGATGGCGTGAATGGTTTTGTCTGTCCGGCGGCGGAAGTAGATCTTCTCGTTGCCACCCTTAAGCGCGCTCTGGCCTAGCGTCCGAGATGGAAGGAGATGGGCTTGGCAGCGCACGCCAAGGTCAAACGTGAATTGGATGCGCAGCCGGCGAGGGTGTTTCTCGAAGCGTTGTGCCCGTAGAGCGAAGGCAAAAGGCCAAAGGCTTACGGCATACGGCATACGGCAGACGGTCGGATGTCGGAAGTTAGAGGTCAGATATCTGAAAGCGGAAAGCCAAAAAACAGGCAGCAGATATCGGCAATCGCAGTTCGGAAGTAAGGAAAAACATTTATGAGTAAGAACATCACAGTTGGAATCGGAGGAATTCTTGGGCATGACGGGAACGCAGCTTTGCTCATCGATGGGAATCTCGTGGCATCCAGTCAGGAGGAACGGTTCACCCGGATCAAGCATGACGCGAACTTTCCGGCTCGGGCGTTGACGGATTGCTTGGCCCAGGGAGGGGTGCAGGCCGAGGAGGTTGAGACCTGTGTGTTTGCGGAGAAGCCGCTGCAGTCGATTTTCCAAGAGCGCACGCTTGGATCCAGTAACGCGCTTTGGCGCTGGCTCGGCGGAGTGATGGATCCGGCGCTGGGCACGAATTATGCCGAGGAAGCGCGACGGCTCCTGCCCAATGCACAACTGCGCTATGCCTGGCATCATCTTTCGCATGCGGAGGCGGCTTTCCGCACCTCGCCGTTTGATTCCGCGGCTTTTCTTTGCCTCGATGGCAAAGGCGAGGAGGTGAATGCCACGCTTGGCGTTGTCTCGCACGAGCGCATCGAAGTCCTCGAGGAACTGCCCTACGAAAATGGCTTGGGCTTGCTTTACACGGCGGTGACGGAGCTTCTCGGGTTCCCGAGTTTCGGGTCGGAATACAAGGTGATGGGCTTGGCGCCTTATGGAGGGCCGCGCTACGTGAAGAACTTGGAAAAGCTCATAACGACGGATACGCGGGGGGCGGTCATGGTCGACTATCCGCTGACCTTCAAGGGAAGGCACGAGCCCGGAGCCGTCGAGGAGATTGCACGGCGCACGGGCTTGCCGTTGCGGCGCAAGAGTGATCCGACGACGCAGGTGCATGCGGACATCGCGGCTTCCGTGCAATACGTCTTCGAGCGCGAGGTGCTCAAGATGGTGCGCCACCTCAAGGAGCTGACCGGCGAGGACAACATGGTGTTCTGCGGGGGGTGCGCCCAAAACTGCGTGGCGGCGGGACGCATCCGGCGCGAACAGATTTTCCGCGGGATCTTCAACTCGCCAGTCGGGGGGGATATGGGCAGCGGGTTGGGCGCTGCTTTGCTGCACGAACGTGAGCGGCAGAAAGGTGCGAACTATAAAGTCAATGCACACGGCTTTTATCTTGGCGGGGAACCGGGATCGATGCCGGCCGATGCGGTCGACTACCGGGTGGATTTATCCGGCAAGGATTTGCATGTGGCCGCGGCGGAGTTGTTGGCACAGGGCAAGGTGGTCGGATGGGTGCGCGGCGGCATGGAGTTGGGCGCACGCGCCCTCGGGGCCCGCTCGATACTGGCTGATCCGCGGGTGGACGACATGCAGTCGGTGCTCAATCTCAAAGTGAAATTCCGCGAATCGTTCCGTCCTTTCGCTCCGGCGGTGCTGGCGGAGGACACGCGCGAGTGGTTCGATACGAACGAGGCTTCGGACTTCATGCAATACACGGCCTATCTGGTGCCGGAGAAAAGGCATCCGGTGCCGGCCGGACTCGATGACATGAAAGCGCGGCTTGATTTCCGGCGCTGCGATGTGCCGAGCATTATCCACGTGGATTACTCGGCCCGTCTCCAGACCGTGCACAAAGATGTGCACCCGGATTTCTACCGGCTGATCTCGGAATTCAAAAAGCTGACCGGCGTGCCGATCGTGATCAACACGAGCTTCAACGTAAGCGGCCAACCGATCGTCCGGACGGCGGAAGAGGCGTGGTTGTGCTTCCAAAACACCGACATGGACTATCTCGTGGTCAACGACGAGATTTACCGCAACCCCAACCTGAAAACACGCGAGGAGAAACTTTTATGGTTAAAACAATTCGCCAAGCATGCTTGAACGTCTTCTGGGCTTTATTGCGTCTGACGGCGCGCAAGCCAAAGGCTGGATGGGTTAAGTCCAAAAAGCGCAACGATCTGGATTTTGCCTAGGGAGGCCGTGGGTGACGCGTTTGCTCCGCAAGCGCCGAGGTTGGCAGTAGGCAGTTGGCGGTCGTCCGGAGAAACAAGACACACATGGCGGGATTTGAAGATCTTGAGGTCTGGCAGCAGGCGGTGGCTTTGAGTGCTGACGTTTATCGCCGAATGGCTGGCTGCAAGGATTTTCGTGATCAGATCACGCGGCCGTATCTGTGCGGTGATCGAGGCGGGGACGCAGGAGCCGCTCGGAAGACTGCCTAGGCAGCCTGAAAGGTGAGACGAGCTATGCGAGCGAATCAATTTCGAGCCCAAACAACGGCTGGATCTAAAGCAGGCCTTCTTGAGCCGACAATCGCTGATGAGTAGATTGCAGCTAGTCGCACGCTATCCGCGATGATCCAGGGGCTGATCCGCTCTCTAAAAACTGCCCACTGACGACTGATGACCGCCAACTCCAACCTTCCTATGATTTCCGTCGTGATTCCTGCTTATGGGCGTGTGGAGCCGCTGAAGTATACTTTGCGTAGTGCGGCGGTGAGTATTGCCAAGTCCGGATATGAGGGTGAGATCATCGTGGTGGACGATGGTTCCGAGCCTCCGATGGAGGAGCGGTTGGCGGGATTCGATGCGCATCATCCGGTGCGTTTTGTGCGGCAGGCGAACCAAGGTTCGATTGTAGCGCGCCTGACCGGTCTTCACGAGGCGAAGGGCATGTATATCCAGTTTCTCGATTCTGATGATTTATTGCACTCGGATAAATTGCGCGAGCAGGTGCGCGTGATGGAGTTAGAGAATCTGGATGTAAGCTATACGGATGTGGCGAAGACGGTGCTCGCGGAGGATTACGAAGTGGCATCCTTCGAACTACTCGGTAGCGTGGCGGAAACCAGTGATTCGCTGGACTTCTTCACAAAAGTGCAGCCCTCGCTGCATGCTCCGGTTTACCGACGAGAGTATCTCTTGAATGCTCTGAAGAATCCGATCATCCCGCAAGATCGGATCTTTGATCCTTCGGGCGATATCTGGCTTTACCGGGCGCTGACGCTTTATCCAGCTAAAGTGCGCAAGGTTCCCGGTGCCTATGCCGGGATCGGCCCACACGAGGAGGGGCGTTATAGCCTTTGCTGGGAGAAGCTCGGGGTGGCTTCGCTTGGGATTGATGAAGCTTTTATGGCTGCGACGGCCGGCCAGCCATCGGCTGGGTCAGCGCGGCGGTTGCTGGGGGAGAGGGCGTATGCCAGTTGGCGGCTGCTGCCGCATGATGTGCCGCGTGAATACGACCGGCGCATGATAGCGCTGTGGCAGTCCACTCGCAGCGTCAAGGCCCGCCGCAGTCGCGGACCGTTCGGCATGGTGGACGCGGCGCTGAGTCCGTGGCTCGCCGGAAAGATCTATCGCCGGCTACGACGGCCGTCCTATGCAGAGTGCAAGACTTTGCGGAGCAAGGAGGAGTTTGCGGCACTTGTGGCGAAATTGCCCACGCCGCCGAGGGCGGCGCAACCCCCTTTTCCCCGCCCTCCGGTCCGGCCACCGGCTTTTCAACGGCCTTCTCCAAAAAGCAAATTCCTAGCAACCGATTGGCCACCAATCCGCTGAACGCACCCAAGCGTATTTCGATGCCCTTGGCCGTTCCGCTTCCATCGCCGATTGGCAATTCCGCCAAGCCGCCGATGCCGCCCGCATTCTCGCCTGCGATGTCCTTGCGATCCCTTGGGCAAACTCGTTCGATTGGCAGTCCCTCGTCGATCAGGCCCGCTCCCTCGAGCCGGACCACCGCACCCTCGCCCGTGAGACGATCCAAGTCCGCGCCGAACTCCCGATCTTGCAGCCTCAGTCCCCGGAGCAAGCAGCCCATGACGAAGCGGAACTCGCCAAACTCATCGATGCTCTCCGCCGGGCAGTCCGCCTCAAAGGCCACGCCGTCGCCACCGAGGAAACCTACGTTTATTGGAATCTCCGCTTCATCCGCTTCTGTCTCCAAAAACTCGGCCAAACCCCTTATGCTGCCGGACCTTCCGCCATCTCCGCTTACCTCGACTTCCTCGCCCTTGAGCGGAACGTCGCCCCTGCCACCCAACACCAAGCCCTCAATGCCATGGTCTTCCTCGTCAAAAATGTTTTCGGCGTCCAGGACTTCACTCTCGATCACTTCACACCCGCCCGTGGTCAGCGCCGCCCCCCTGTGGTCATGACCCGCGAAGAAGTCCGCTCCGTATTCGCAAAGTTGGAAGATCCTTGGAAATTGGGCGCACAGATCATGTATGGCAGCGGTCTGCGCTTGATGGAAGCCATGCGCCTGCGCGTCCAAGATCTCGATTTTGGACAAGGAACCATCACCATCCACGATGGCAAAGGCGGAAAACACCGTATCGTCACTCTGCCAAAAATCTTGGAAGAACGCTTCAAGCAACACCTCGCTGCACTCCAGAACAAGCACCTCTCCGATCTTGTCGTGGGTGCCGGGGATGTTCACATGCGGGAGTCGTTGATCAGGAAAAACCCCAATGCTCCCCGTCAGTGGGGCTGGCAATACGTCTTTCCCTCCGCAACCCTCTGTCCCCACCCACGCACCGGAAAAATCGCCCGCTACCACCTCCACGATGATTCCATGGCGCGCCAAATCCGGGAAGCCGTCCGCAAGGCGGGGATCCCCAAGCGCATCACTTCGCACACCATGCGCCATTCTTTCGCGACGCACTTACTCGAATCCGGCACCGATATCAGGACGGTCCAGAGTCTCCTGGGTCACGCTGACGTCTCCACCACCATGATTTATCTGCACGTCATGAAACGCCCCGGCGCAGGCGCACCCAGCCCCTTGGACAATCTCTAAACCGTAAAAATTTTCACAGCCATCCCACGGGAAAATGATTAGATTGGCTGGCGGCTGATCCCACT
>JBBEEL010000017.1:0-3723 GCA_040880785.1 Akkermansiaceae bacterium
TAATCGTCACCGGGATTGTTATCCAGCTCCAGCCAATGGTGTTGGCCGGGGAATGGTTTGGATTTTCCTCCGACTTTTCGCTCGCGAGCGTATGAGCACTGCCCGCGTGCTTTGAGTTGTCTCTCAAATTGCTTCAAATGTTTGAAAACAGCTGGGTAATCTATTTCGAGTCGTTCATAGGAACCAAACTTGATGATGAGCTGGTAGAGTTCGCTCCAGTTGACCTTGTAGCGTTCGACATCCCTCCCACGAAGAAGCCTTCCGATGAGTTGCTCAGAGTTCGGGTCTTCAGCGATGAGGGCTTCGCGCTGCTCGGCAGTGAGGTAAAAGGCTTCGTTGAAGCCGGTAATGATTCCGCGTGAAATTTGAATGTCCCATTTCCCCAAAGGAACACCCTGTGCTTCCACCAGGTCTTTGATGCGTTGCCGCTCTCCCGAAAGCACGACCCACGCATTCTCGCCAAGGTTCTTCTGAGGGACGGCGTTCTCGGCAAAATAGGTGCCGGGGTCATTGATCGCGGCGCGGTCATCCGTGGCGTAGCAGGACATGACCGTGCCGTCGGGTTTTTCGGAAACGAAGCGGGTGATGCAGGTGTAGGTGGTGGCAGCACCGAAGTTCTGAGCCATGCCGAAGTCGAGCACCGCTGCGGTATTGACCTTGGTGGCGAGAAACCCGCGGAGGCGTTCACCGTAGCCTGCACGCATCCATTTGTTGGACGTGATGAAGGTCAGGTTGCCGCCATTGCGCAGCAGGCTGGCTCCGCGTTCATAGAAGAAGCAGTAAACGTCTCCGCGTGCGGCGTAAGTGGTGAATTGCTCCTGCCATTTGGCTTGAATCGGCGTCCCCGCAAATCGCTCGACTGAGATGTAGGGCGGATTGCCGATGATGATGTCGAAGCCGTCTTTGAGCGTGCGCCCAAACATCCAATGCGGGTCGAAGAAGTCGGCGGAGGATTGCGGGTCGAAGGGGTCCCACTCCGCGACATGCTGGGCTTTCTTTGGGGCCATCAAACTCTCGGAGAGCACCTGCCCGAGTTCTTGGCGGAGGCTTTTGATTTTACGTTGATTGGCCAGCTTCCGGTCGCGTCGCTGCTCTGAAAAGTGGTGGTGATAGAGGGCCTCGATCTCACCCTCGATTTCATAGACGCGCTTCGGGGCGAGGGACATTTGCTCCAATTCCGGCAGGCCGATGAGGGTGTCGGCGGCGACGAATTTGGTTTCCAGATTGGGCAGGGGGCGGATGCCGTGGTTGTCCTTTTTGTTGCGGTTGGTGGTTTGGTCGCAGACGAGGGAGATGAAGAAGCGGAGCTTGGTGATCTGGATGGCGATGGGCTGGACGTCCACGCCGTAGAGGCAGTTTTCGATGAGGTAGAGCTTGCGGCCGTAGTCGTCGTTGTTGTCGGCGAAGTTACTGACGATTTCGGCGAGTTTTCTGCGGCGCTCTTCCGTATCGGTGATTTCCTGGACTTTGGCGATTTGCAGTTTCTCCCACTCGACGTTGTCGGGGTCGAGCTTGCTGAGGATATAAACGAGCTTGTGGAGGACGCCCATGGGGAAGGCACCGGAGCCGCAGGCGGGATCGAGGACTTTCAGGGAGTCGATGGCGGCGATGAGGGTGGCGACTTCGGCGTGGGTGAAGGCGTGCTCGCGCTCGGTGTAGGCGACGAGGTCATCCAGCTTTGATCTCACCACAGAGGATGAAGAATTTTTAACCACAGAGGACACAGAGGGCACAGAGAAAGAAAGGTCAGAGAGAGAAGAGTTTCTAACCACAGATTGCACGGAAGGCACGGATAAAGAGTTTTGGTTTTCTGCCTCTGTGTTCTCTGTGTCCTCTGTGGTTAATTTTCTTTCAAAGTGGGCTTTGAGGGACTCGTCCACCATGTAATCGACGATGGGGCGCGGGGTGTAGAAAGAGCCGGTTTGTTTGCGGGCGGTGGTTTTGGTTTCCTCGTTGTAGGAGGCTAGGAGATTCTCGAAGATTTGACCGAGGAGCTCGGGATCGAGGGCGATTTCCTGATCGATGGGGGTGTTTTCAACGATGGTGAATTTGTAGCGATTCAGGATAGAGATGAGGCCGGTGACTTTCTCGGCCTTGCGTTTTTTGTCGCCGTAGGCGGTGGAGAGGTCGGCGGTTGCGCCGGAGTCGAAGAAGAGCCGGTCGGGGACGGTGGGGCGGTTCTTTGAGTTGCGGGAGAAGCCGTCGAGGTAGAGTTTTTTGTCGGTTACGTCCTCGGTGCGGTCGAGGCACTCGAAGAGGCCGCCGTTGAGGAAAGGGATGTCTGCGAACAGGGCGAGGGCTTCGTCTTCGGGGACGGCAAAGAGTTTTTCGTAGCGGTAGAGGTTGTTGACGTCGTAGGTGGCGCGGTTTTTTGCAAAGCCCTCGTCCTTGGCGAAGGCGCGGTAGGGATTGCCCTTGCCGTCCTTGCCCATGCGCTGGTTGAGGGTGGCGAAGAAGAGGTTCTGGAGGATGGCTTGGTAGTAGGTGGAGCTGGTCTCGCTCTCGGAATCGAAGCCTTTGAGGAGTTTGGCGAGGGTGTCCTGATCGAAGAGTTTTTCCGGAACGAGGCTCTTTTCCTTGAGGAACCAGCAGAAGATGAGGCGGGTGAGGAGGCGGATGAGGCCGGTGGCGCGGCGTTTCTCATCGTCCTTTTCCATGTCGTCCGGGAATTCGACTTGGGGGAGCGCCCAGAAATACCAGTTGGCGAGTTCCTGATAGAATCGCTTGTTGAGCAGTTCGGTATCGAAGATGGCTTCGAGGGCGGCGTGGAAGGTTTTGTAGTTGTTGATCTTGAAGCCGCGCTTGCCTTTGCCGTGGTTTTTCTCCAGCTCAGCGAGGGAGAAGTCTTTGAGGATTTCGATGTGGCCGCGATGGGGTGCGGTGAGGCGGATGTCGCGGATCATTGAGACCTTGCCTAGCACGTGGGTGCCTTGGTCGCGCTTGTGATCGCGGCGGCTGATGACGCCGATGGAGAGGGCTTTTTCTTTCTGCAAGGAATGGCGGAAGAGGATGATGACGGGATTGGTGAAGACGCGGTTGATCTCGCGGGTGCGGGAGGCGAGGTCGCTGCGGGTGAACTCACCATCAGCCATTTCAACGGCGATGACGAACATGCCATCGTAGTCCTTGGCAGCGCTGGCGATGGCAGCATCGAGATCGAGGGTGCTCCCTTCAGGGGCATGGGCGGGCTGGAAGCAGCGGTCATCGACACGACCGACGAGGTAGAGGTGCTTGATGCCGCTGTGTTTGGCTTCCTTGTGCTGATCCTTGAAGAAGCGCTTGGGCTCGATGGCGGTGTCGGCAAGCGGCTGGAGCGGGATGCTGAGGGCGTCCTTGAACAAACTGCGCGCGGACTGGAGCAGGGTTTTCCCGGGATCGGCGAAGTTTTGGATGGCGGATTCGATGGACATGGGCTGATGGGTAAAAACTGAAATTCTGAAAAGCTGAAATGGGGAAATGTTGAGAAGAAAGGGGTTTGTCGTTAGGGAAAGATTTGCTAGTGGCCGCCTTTGGCAGGGCCGATGCGTCGAAGCAGGCCGAGCCGCTTCAGTTTAGCGAGATTGGTCTCTATCTTGCGAAGTGAAATACCGATGGATTCGCTGAGTTCTCGAGCGGACGTATGGGGATCACGCTTCAAGGTCATGAGTATTTTTCCCTGGTTTTCTGTTAGTTTTTCACCGACCTTTTCACCGACCTTTTCACCGACCTTTTCACCGACCTTTT
>JBBEEL010000017.1:3823-7702 GCA_040880785.1 Akkermansiaceae bacterium
AGTTTTTCACCGACCTTTTCACCGACCTTTTCACCGACCTTTTCACCGACCTTTTTCTCCGTGGCGCTGAACGGGAAGATCATGCGGGTGAAGTTTTCGCTGAAGCGGAAGCAGTCTTTCGAATAGGCGCGGAGGATGCGGGGCATGCCGGAACCGAGGTATTCTAGTTGATCAAAGAGGCCGAGGCATGAGGGCTGGATGTTCTGCTTTAGCCGGTCCTTGATCTTGAGCTGGTCGCCATCGGGATCGGTAAGGCCGAGGATGGCACCCGTATCGTCTGCACCAATGAGGATGCGTCCGCCCTCGCGGCTGTTGAGGAATCCCACGACCTCACGTTCGAGCGTGTCGGTGAGCTCGCGTTTGTATTCGAGGTGTTGGGATTCGGACTGCATGTGAGATGAACGGTGGAGCGGCAGGTCAGGTGTTTGCGTTGATGACGAACCAGAGGATGAGGTCGCAGTTTTCGGGGTCGTATTGTTGTTCGAGAGTTTTGCCGTCGTTGTGGAGAGGTTTCTTGGCGGGGTCGTTGCCTTGGAGGCCGACGAGGAAGTCGTCGAGGGCTGCGCCGGTGGAGAAGGAGGCGAGCCAGGTTTTGATGGAACTCGAAAGGCAGCCAATGGCGGCGGGGTCGTTCTGATCGATGGCTTGCGGCACCGAGCGGTCATGGCTCTGGTGATCGGATAGGAACTTGAGGACATCGCCGGAGCGGTCGAGGACGACGTTTCCGTGAAGGTCGAGATAGACCAGGTTGTGGCGGTGGTAAGGGCTGCGTGCACCGTTTTTCCGTGATGGGTAGCCGAGCAGGGCGACTACGCCATCGGGGCGGGTGGTGTCGTCTGGACGGAATCCGGTGAAGACGCCTAGCGGCATGTCTGCGTATGCCTTCTGATGCTCTCCGAGTTCGCGGAGGAGGTCTTGGCGGAAGACTTCGAGCGAAAGATCGGAGAAGTCGAGGGTATCGGCACTGCGCTCGAGGTCTTCCCACGAACTATCGAGGTGAGCGAGCATGCGGGCCTCGAGTTCCTCTTGGAAGCTGGCGTCATGCAGGCGCTCACGGACTTTTTCGGTGAAGGACGGGACTTCGGAGCCGGCCACGGCGATGGCGATGGCACGGTCTTCGACGCGTTTTTGCAGGCCGAGGTAGTCGTTGACGGTGGCGGTGGGCCAGAAGTTGATGCCGGTGACGGTGGTGTTGGGCGAGCCGATCCGGTCGATCCGGCCGAGGCGCTGGATGAGACGGACGGGGTTCCAGTGGATGTCGTAGTTGATGACGGTGTCGCAGTCCTGGAGGTTCTGTCCCTCGCTGAGGCAGTCGGTGGCGATGAGGATCTCCACGGGGCTATCGAGTTTCTCGGCGGTGGCGGGGCTTACGCCGCGAACCCAGGATTTCCATGGGTCGAAGGATTCCCATCCGTCGGGTTCCTTGGGGATGTGCTGATAGTCTTTCCATTCCTTTTCGCGGTAGAGCTTGGTGTAGGGGCAGAAGCGTTCGAGCACGGGTTCGAAGTTTATGTGAAGGACACCGGGATCTTCGGAAAGGCGGGCGCCGGAGCCAGAGACCATGGCGATGCGAACGTAGCCGCGGCGGGTGAATTCGCCGAAAAGGTAGCGGGCGGTGTCCTCGTAGCTGGTGAAGATGATTACGCGTCGTTTTTCCGGACGGGGGGCAGCGGCGAGTCGCTGGTCGATGAGTTCGAACAGGTGCTGGAGCTTGGGATCGGCGCTGGTGTTTCCGTTTTCGGAGGCGATGGCCTGCGCGTAGGCGGCGAGCTTGGCGATGAGTGAGTCGAGGCGTGCGAGGTCTTCCTTGAGATGATCGTGGAAGGAATCAAGCGTCCCGGCCGCTTCGATCTCGGAGATGCGAATTTCGCGTTTTCCGAGGGGGAAGTCGAATTCGTCTTCGCTGGTGTTGAGGCTATCGAGGTTGGTGACGAGCGTGGTGTCCTGCTTCTGTTTACGATACGCTGTGACGGCGGTCAGTGTCTTGCTGTGGACTGCATGGACGGCTCTGAGGGTTTGGTGGAAGGCTTGCCATGAGGATTCGAGGCGTTTGACGAGAAGCTTGTTCAGCATGACGACGAGCGCCTGATCGCGCTGAGCCTCGTCTTCGAGAACGCTCACGGCTTTGGGCTGCACCAGATACATGGCTGGCTTGTAAGCGGCGAAGACGCGTGGCAGCGCATCGAGAATCTGCTCGAAGCGGGCGAATTCACTGATGTTGAGTGACTCCATGCAGACATTTACGGGGGCGGTCATTTCCGGGAAGTCGAGGCCACCGGAGAGGCCTTTGATGTGCCTGCGGTTGCGGGCGACGATGATGCGGTCGATGAGCCGGGTGACGGGTTCCGGAAGTTTCTGCAGCAAGCTGCGGATGTTTCGTTGCGGGTCGGCGCTCCATTCGCCGAAGGCTTTGCTGGCGAGGCGAAACTGGGTTTCTAGGCTTTCCACCTGAATGCCACGGGCGTCGGAAAAGCCGTTGTCCTGATCCTTTACGAGAAGTGCGAGTTGGTTGCGCAGATCTTTGAAGTCGTTGTTGATGGGGGTGGCGGAAAGAAGGAGTACGCGCACCTCGCGGTTTGCCTGCAGAAGCTTTTCGACAAGGTATTGGTAGCGGCCGGACTTGCTGTTGCGGAGGTTATGGCTTTCGTCGATGACGAAGAGCTTGGGTTTGTCGCCTTGGAAGAAGTTATCGAGTGTCAGCCCGTCGCTGTGATTCGTTTCCAAGCGCATGTCCTGAAGGTCGGTGTGGTAGCGGACGACATAGTCCAAGCGGTCGCTGTCGAAAATGGAGCCGCAGTTTTTCAAATAACGAGTCCAGTTGTGGGAAAGCTTTTTCGGGCAGAGAAGGACGCACTGGTATCCCTTGAGCTCGTAATATTTGATGACCGCGAGTGCGCTCCAGGTTTTGCCCAAGCCGACGGCATCGGCGAGGATCGCGCCCTGGTAGTCCTCCATTTTCTTGATCAGGCTGAGGACGCCTTTTTGTTGGAACTCGTAAAGCGTGCGGAAGATCTTGGTGTGCTTGAGGTGGCCGATGCGTTGCTGCAGCCCCGGATTGCTCTCCAGCTCAAGCATCTGGTCGCGGAACAGTTCGAAGAGTGTTTTGAAGTAAAGCTCGCGAGGTGTGTAAAGGCGGAAGATGCCTTCGATCTGTGAGATAAGGTATTGCTTGAATGGAATTTTTTTTCCTTCGACGGTCTTGTAGTCTTGGGTTTGATCGCGTTCCCAAAGCCCGTCGAACCATTGACAGATTTCGTTGTAATCCGCGGCGGAACCCTGGCCAACGACGTTGAGTTCGATATTGGACGTGTGCTGGAGGCCGAGACCGGCTTCGGTGAGGTTCGAGCTTCCGGTGACGAAATAGGAGTCCGCTTGACGCAAAGTGCGAAAAAGAATGGTCTTGGCGTGGCAGAAATTCGGCTCAACCGTGCGCACCTTCACGTTTTCCTGGCGGAGAAATGCTACGGCTTCGCGGGCAACCTTGTTCAACTGAAGGGCCGCATCCACCGTGATCGTCTCGGTGAGGAGATTGATCGGGTTTTCCTTGTCTTGGTCGTTGGAGACGATGTCGCCGAGGACGAAGCGGTAGTTTTCGATTTTCTGGTTCAGTTCGCGACTGATGAGAGCGAGGATGCCGACAGTGAAATAGCCGCTGGTGACGTCGAGTTTCCCGGTTTTGGTTTGTTCCAGAATCCAACTGGCAACGGATTTCTCGGGTGTGGAATTGTCGTAGAGCATGGAGGGGCGATTTTATCTCAGTCCTCGGCTAGGTTTGCTAAAACGAATGAGCGTGGCAAGGGGGAATGGCTTTCCATGAGCCGCGATCCAAGAAGGCTGCGGGCAGGATGCCAGTTGTGTTCTGAGACTTGTCTCAATAAG
>JBBEEL010000018.1:0-7594 GCA_040880785.1 Akkermansiaceae bacterium
GGACGAAGTGGCGGGCGCGGGTGCCTTGGGCGATGGTGCGCATGATGATGCCCATGCCCTCGGGGACCTGAAGTTTTTGGACGATTTTCCGCAGGCGGGCGCGCTCCTTGGGATCCTCGATCTTGCGGGAGATACCGAATTGTTCGGTGAAGGGCATCAGGACGAGGTAGCGCCCAGCCATCGAGATATTCGTGGTGACGCGCGGGCCCTTGGTGCCGATGGGGCCTTTGGACACCTGGATGACAATTTCCGAGCCAATTGGATAGATGTCGGGGATGTCCTTGGAGGTGATTTTTTTCTGCTGTTTTTTGCGCGGGCTGCCTTCGCGTTGGATTTCTTCCAGTCCGCTGTCGAGGGCGGCGGGGATGGCGTCCCAGAAGTGGAGGAAGGCGTTTTTATCGAGGCCGATGTCCACGAACATGGCCTTGAGGCCGCCCTCGATGTTTTTGACGCGGCCCTTGAAGATGCCGCCGACGATGTTTTGGTCGCCCTCGCGCTCGACGGTGTATTCCTCGAGCACGCCGTCTTCGAGCAGGGCGACCCGGCGTTCAAGTCTCTCGACGTTGACGACAATGCTGTTACCGCGGGATGGGTCGGGGGCACCAATGCCGAGGAGTCTTTTGATATGTTGAATCATTTTAGTGGGGTTGAACAAGTTGATGATTGGTTTTGGTATATGTTGGGAAAATCATGGCTCGGGGACTGGCACGGCGCGCGGGATGACGGAGCCTTCCGCATCGACCTCGGGGGTGATGGTGGGCGTGGGGGGCTCGATGTCGGACTCGGGGGCAGGGGAGGCGAGGATTTGGCCGACCTCCTCGCCGGTCTCGCCGGCGTCGGGTTCTTCGGTCATTTCAGGGATCTCGACGGCGGCGATAGCCTCGGGGGAGGGGTTGGGATCGCCGGCTTCCACGGCGGCGATGATGTCAGCGGGGATTTCGAGGATTTTGAGGAGATTTTGTTCGGGTTGGCCGAGTTCCTTGAGCCAGCGGGCGTTGAGCGAGCCGAGGCTGCCTTTCTCGACGGGCTGGGGCCGCAGCGGGAGGCGGACGCCCTCGTTGTCGCGGGCGAAGAGGCCGCGGTAAATGAGATTGACCAGCGGGCCGCAGACGCCGCCGCCCGAGCTGGCATTTTGGACCATGATGCATACGGCGTATTTCGGGTTTTCGTAGGGGGCGAAGCTCATGATCCAGGAGTTGTTAGAAGGCTTGCCGTTGTCCACGGTCTGGGCGGTGCCGCTCTTGGCGGCGATCTCGATGTCCGGGTGGCGGACGCGCCCGGAGGTGCCGCCGGCCTGGTTGACGGACATCCACATGCCCTTGCGGACGAGCTCAAGTTCTGCGGGCTTGATGCCGGCCTGGATGAGATCCACCTCGAGGCGTGGGATGTCGCCGATGACCTTCTGGCCATTTTCGGCGACGGCGTTTTTGACGATGCGGGGGCGATAGTATTTCCCGCCATTGCCGACGGTGGCGGCGATCGCGCACATTTGCAGCGGGGAGGCGAGCGTGTCGCCTTGGCCGATGGAAAGAAAGGCATTGAGCGACTGGGTCATCGGCGTGTTCGGATTGTTGGCGCGCCAGGCCCGGCTGCCGGGAAGGATGCCCGGGTCCTCTTTGGGTAACTCGATGCCGGTGGCCCTGCCGATGCCGACCATCTGGCAGCCTTCGACCATGGCCTCGTTGCGGATGGTGTTGGCGAGCTTGTTGAAATAGGGATTGCAGGATTGTTGGATTGCCTTGGCGAGGTCCTGGCTGCCGTGGCGGCCTTTTTTCATGTTCCAGATCCAGCATCCGATTGGTCGGCCGCCGTAGGAGACAAAACCGTCGCACGAGAAGGTGCGGTTGCCGGTGCCTTCCAGTAAACCGGCGATGGCGGTGGGCACCTTCATGGTGGAGCCAGGTTCGAAGGAGGAGATGGCGCGGTTGGTGAAGGGCGCGAGTTGGGCGTTGGAGCGGTAGGAGTCCCAGCGGTCCTGGTTGATGCTGGGGATGAAGTCGTTCGGGTTGTAGTCCGGCACGGAGGCCATGGCGAGGACCTCGCCGGTATTGACGTCCATGACCACCCCGGCGGCCCGGCCGGCGAGACGGAGGGTATTTTCCAACAAATACTGGACGGGGGCGTCGATGGTGAGCTGGAGCTTGGCTCCGACGCCGGGCTTGATGTAGTCCGACATGCGGATGGTCCGGCCTTTCTCATCTTTGACGATGCTTTTCTGGCCCTCAAGGCCGCGGAGGGTGTCGTCCATCGACGCCTCGACGCCGGCGATGCCCTTGGCGTCGCCAATATAGTGGTTGAACTTGCGGGTGGCACTCTCGGAGACGTCGCCTTTTTCCCACTGTTTGAGGTAGCCGAGGACATGGCTGGCGAGCGCGCCGTAGGGGTATTGCCGCTGCGGTCGGATGCTGAGGTAAACGCCCGGCAGGTCGAGGTTGTGCTCGGCGAATTTCGCGAACTCCTCGTAGCTGAGGTCCGAGCGGTAACTGAAGGGAATCAGTCCGCCGTGGGTCAGGTAGTGAACGCGCAGTGCGTTGGAATTGTAGGGTTTGAAGAGATCGAGGTCGGGATCGGCAAGCACGCTGAGGGTGCTTTCCTGGACAATGGTGACGATGTCGCGTTCGGAGCGCTTGCGCGGCATGCCCCGTTCCTGGGTGAGTCGCTCGATCTTCGGTTCTTCCCGCCGCTGGGCGACGTAGGCGTTGCGGATTTCATCGAGGTCGAAGGAGACCTCGTAGTTGCGCCGGTTGCGGGCGAGGGTGATGCCGTTGCGGTCGGTGATCTCGCCGCGGATGCCCGGCTCGCGGACGGTGACGGTGCGGTTACCGGGGACTTTTTGCAGGAACTCGTCGCGGCGCTCGATTTGGAATTCATGCAGCCGCGACAACAACGCGCCGAAGCCGACCAGCACCAGGGCGGTCAGCAAATAAAGCCGGAATCGAAAGCTGTGTTCCATGGTCAGTAAGCGCGGCGGCGCCTGCGGCCTGCTTCGGGATTGATCGAGTGGTCGCAAGTCTTGGCCACTCGAAAGAGCAGCCAGAAGATGAATGGGGAAAACAACATCGTGAGCAAAGAGGTGAAGACCATTTGCATGAAGGTCGCCCGCGAGAGCACGAACTCGCCGCGGACGAAGGTGATGATGATATACTCGCTCGTGAGATAAAGGAAGATGGCGACCCCGGAAAGAATGGCCGAGAACTGCCATTTTCCCTGATGGAAAAGCGGCTGGATCCCCTGCATTAGGTAGCCCATCGCGCCGAACAGGAAAATCGAGTAGCCAAAGCGCAGCGACTCGACTTGATGGGTGTAAACCGTGGGATCTCCGCCGTGCGGGCTGATCGCGCAATGGGCGTCCCAGAAAAACCCGCCGATGAAGGCGAGCAGCAGCATCGTCGGCTGGCCGACGGTGACCGCGGCGCAGAGGAAAACGAGCTGCACCAGCAGGATCCGCGAGTGGTGGATGCCGGTGAACGCGGGCAGGAACTGCTGGACCACAAAGGCGGCTAGCAGGAGTAAAATCGTGATGAGTGAGTAGCGGATCACGGACAGTCAGGGATCGGTGGAGAGCACGACGAATACCGTGCCCAGATCCTCGAAGTTCACCGACGGTCGGACGAGAGCTTCGGAATCCAGTGCGCCTTTTTCGACGGACTCGATGGTTCCAAGTAAAATGTTAGCCTGGAAGATACCTCCCCGGCCGGTGGTGAACACGCGCTGCCCCGGGCGGAGTGCGGCGTTGGTGGATAGAAAGCGCAGCCGCAGCAGTGGGTTGTCGTTGAACAGCCCGCGCTGGCCGCTGAGGATACCGACTTCCGGCGAGCCCTCGACCCGCGCGGAAACCTGGCATTTCTCGTCGGTGAGCAGCAGCACCGACGAGCGGTTTTGGTCCTTGTAAATCCGGTCGACTTTGCCGACGAGGCCTTCGTTGGAAAGCACCGAGAGTTGGGTGCCGATGCCGCGCTCCTCGCCGGCGTCGATGTCCACGGTCTGCCACCAGGTGGTCGGGTGGCGGCGGATCACTTGGGCGGCGACCACGTCGAAATTGGTGGCTTTTTTAAAGTTCAGGGCGTGGCGGAGCTGGACGTTCTCGCGCTCCAGCTCGCGGTAGCGGGACTCGATGATGCGCAGGCGCCCGAGCTCGCTGAGGACGGCGGAAAGCTCGGTTTCGAGCTCCTTCGAGTGGCGGGTTTCATCCAGAAACTCGCGGGCCCGGGTCTCCATGGTGGAACCGGCTTTCAAGAAGGGCGACATCGCCGAGAAGTAGAGATCCTGGACCTCGCGGACCGCGCGTTCGCTGTTCGTGAATGCCCAGACTGCGCCTCCGAGGAAGAGCAGCAGCGCGATGAGATTGAGCGGCTTCATGGCCGAAATGGGTGCAGCGGTCCGCTCACCGGTCCGAGTTGGCGACCCGCTTCAGGAGGGCGAGCTCCTGAAGCGCCTTGCCCGTGCCCTCGGCCACGGCGCTGAGAGGATCCTCGGCGACGTGGACGGGAAGCCCGGTTTCCTCGCGGAGCAGGCGGTCGAGGCCCTTGAGCAGGGCTCCTCCGCCAGCCAGCACGATGCCGCGGTCCACGAGGTCGGACGCGAGCTCCGGCGGACACCTTTCGAGGGTGGTGCGGACGGCGTCAACGATGGTGCTGAGCGGGTCCGCCATGGCCTCGCGGATTTCCTGGGAGGTGATGGTGATCGTCTTGGGCAGGCCGGCGACGAGGTCGCGGCCCTTCACCTCCATGGTGAGCTCCTTGGGCAGCGGTGCGGCCGAGCCGAGGCGGATCTTGATGTCTTCCGAGGTGCGCTCGCCGATCATCAGATTGTAGGCGCGCTTCATGTATTGAATGATCGCCTCGTCCAATTCGTCGCCCGCGGTGCGCACGCTGCGGGCGTAAACGATGCCGGAAAGGGAAATGAGCGCCACCTCGGTGGTCCCGCCGCCGATGTCCACAATCATGTTGCCGGAAGCCTCCTGCACCGGCAGGCCCACGCCGATCGCGGCGGCCATCGGTTCCTCTATGAGATAAACTTCCCGCGCCCCGGCTTGCAGCGCGGACTCGCGGACGGCGCGGCGCTCGACCTCGGTGATCCCGGACGGGATGGCGATGAGCACGCGGGGATTGGAACGGCGGCCTTTGTTGACCTTGCGGATGAAGTGCCGAAGCATCGCCTCGGTGACCTCGAAATCCGCGATAACGCCGTCCTTGAGCGGTCGGATGGCGACGATATTGCCGGGCGTGCGGCCGAGCATGCGTTTCGCGTCATCGCCCACAGCGAGCACTTCGTTGGTCCCCGCCTTGACCGCCACGACTGATGGCTCGCGCAGGACGATGCCGTGGTCTTTGACATTGATCAGGGTATTGGCGGTGCCTAGGTCGATGCCGATATCATTAGAAAACAAATTGCCAAAAAGCTTTTTGAACATGGATGGTATTAAAAATGAGAGAGTAAGTAAAAATCGAGTGGCTTTCTCCGGCACCCCGGAACCTCTTCATTCCGGCTGGCGCGCCTGACGAAAATGAAGTGGGAGCTGGATCACCTTGTGAAGAATCGGCAAGCGTCCGCCTTCGCCGCCCCGAGGTCAAGCGGGAATCCTGTTCCTCATTGTCGCGGCCAATGTTCCACGCCCTTAGAATCAATGCGTCGCGAGCAAAGGCCCAACCGCGGAGTGGCGCGTGAGGAATTCATCCGCCATCGCGCCATAGGCTTGGGCACCGAGACCGTCGGGATCGTGCTCAAAAATCGTCTTGCCGTGGCTGGGTGCCTCGCCGAGCCGGATCGTTCGTGGAATCATCGTCCGGTAGATCTGATCAGGAAAATACCGCGCGACCTCCTCGACCACTTGGCGCGAGAGCAGGGTGCGGCCGTCATACATCGTCATCAGGATACCCTCCAGCCGGATCCCCGGGTTGGCGTCTGAACCGCGGATCTGGTCGATGACGTGGACGATCTTCGCCAGCCCCTCGAGCCCGAACCACTCGCACTGGAGTGGAATGAGGATTTCATCCGCCGCGGCGAGTGCGGAGGTCATGAGCACGCCGAGCGAGGGTGGGGTATCGAGGATGCAATATTCGAAAAGATCGTTCGGCTTGAGGCCCTGGAGGATGTTGCGGAGGCGCGTGAGGTGGTCGTCGCTGCGGGCGAGCTCGATTTCCACCCCGGCGAGATCCATTTCCGAGGGGACTAGCGAAAGGTTTTCGCGGCCGGTGGGCAGGATTTGCTGGGCGACGGTGGTATCGCCGAGGAGCACCGGATACATGCTGCCATTTTCTGGCGGCTCGATGCCGAGGCCGCTGGTGCAGTTCGCCTGCGGGTCGAGATCGACGAGAAGCACCCGCTGGCCACGGAGCGCCAAGGCGGCGGAAAGGTTGAGGGCGGTGGTGGTTTTACCCACGCCGCCTTTTTGGTTGGCGATGGCGACGACTTTCATGCAGAGAGGAGCAAACTCTCTCGGTAGACGGCACCGCTGGCAATGAAAACCTCGGAAACGGGAAAATCAACGCTGCCCATCAGTTGGTGAAAACCGCCGCCAGAGCGACCGGGCGCGGTTGCCCGGCAACTTGTCGGCCCAACGAAAACGCGCCCAGCGACAGCGTTGGCCGCTTGGGCGAGAGGGGAGTGCCGGGTATCCAACAGACGGCGGAAAAGGTTTTTCCTGATTTTACCCACCCGGGCCTTTCATAATTGATAATTGCGAACGACGGCTTGCCGTTCTGGTTTTAGCCGTCTAATCTCGACCCATACCAACTCTCATGAAGGCCATTTCCATCCTCTCCCTGTTCGCGTTGATCGCCCCGCTCGCCGCCCAAACCGAGGCCCCGTCCGCGGATGCGGAGGCAGCCGCCCTGGCCCAGCGCGAGTTGCTTCCCAACCAGCGCGCATTTCTCAATCTGCCCGAGGAACGGCGCAGGGATTTCATCAAACACCTCGGTGAGGCGACCCGCTTGTTCCAGCAAAAACGGATTTTTGAAACTCTCGAGGAACTCGTCAAGGCGGCCAGCATCTTCGAGGATAGCCCGGAGCTCTACAACCTGCGCGGCAGCTGCTTTGTCGAAATGCGGGCCTTTGACAAGGCGCTCGCGGACTTCAGAAAGGCCGCCTCTTTCGCCAAGGATAATCCCAGCATCGACTTCAACATCGCCGAAGTGCTTTTCGTCACCAAGCAATGGCAGCAGTCTAGCGACCTGTTCGAGCAAATCCTTAAAGTCCTGCCTCCGGAGAATATCGCGCTTGGCCGCCTGGTGGAATTCAAGATCCTGCTTTGCAAAAAGAAACTCGGCCTCGACGACGAGGTAATCATCCTTGCTGAAAAATACGATTTCCTCGATGACTCACCCTACTATTATTACTCAAAAGCGGCGCTCGCCTACGAGGACGAGGACCTGATCAAGGCGGAGGAGTGGCTCGCCATTGCCGGCCGTGTTTTCCAAGATCCCAACGTCCTTGCTCCTTGGCAGGACACGCTTGTTGAATACGGCTACATCAAGGGCTTCTACGGCGACGACGCCGCCGCCGCGGCTGAATAAGCGTCACCGTAGTGCTGGACAGTGGGCTGGACAGTGGGCTGGACAGTGGGCTGGACAGTGGGCTGGACAGTGGGCTGGAC
>JBBEEL010000019.1:0-43254 GCA_040880785.1 Akkermansiaceae bacterium
ATCAGGCAGTAAGACAATACCCGGCAACCCGTGAACTTCTCGCACATCCGCATCACCATCCGGAAGTGCTCACGTTCGTTCACCTCCAGCACAAAATCCAGTCCCACGACGCGCGAGATGCAGTGGTAGATCGCGGGCCTGCTCTTCGAGTTTTTCCAGGGCACAATCCATCGTTTTCGGTTGTTCATACTCACGGGTAAGAGATTACCCGCCAAAAAAACAAATAGCAAAACAATTCCTGTTTAAAAGTGCGACTTTTTATGTGGCAAAACAATTCTTGTTTAAAAGTGCGACTTTTTATGTGGTTTGAGCGTGCTAGGTTTGTCGCCGGTGAGGTGGACGAGTTGCCCGAGCGTCAGGGTTTGGTGATCCGGGAGCAGTGCGAGGATTTTTCTGGCGAGTGGGTGGAGGTTTGCGGCGGGCGTGTTTTCCATCGCGATCTTCTTCGTGAGGGCATCTTTTTGTTTCACAAGAGAGCGGAGGAAAACATGAGCTAAGCTTCCCAGTCGGTTTGGTCCGAGCCGAGCGTCGTCTGGGTGCGGCGGAGGGCGCGGCAGTAGCCTTCTTTGGTGGCTTCGATGACGCTCTCCAGAGAGCTGTATGGCCATGGCTGTAGGCTGTGCGCAGGAGTATGAGGGTGAGCACGTGGGAAAGGCGGCCGTTTCCGTCTTGGAAGGGGTGGATGGCAAGGAAGACGACGATGAAGCTGCCGATCAGAAGCAAGGGGTGCAGCGAGCGTTCACGCGCGGACTTGGTGAACCAAGCAATGCGAGGCGGTGGAGATCGGCCGGGGCGGGGTGTTTTTCCGGCTGATTCCAGTGGAGCTCAAGCACGTGGAAACTGCCGCCGAGGTGGCCTGGGTGAGTGAGCGTTTGAAACTCGCGCAGGGCGGCGGGCGGCGGCTGGTCTTCAAGACTCAGCAACCAGTCGCGGCCAATCTCGGTGAGCCATGAACCTTGGCTGCGGAAGCTACCCGGCTGGCACCCGAGTGAGAGGGCGGCCTCGGCGACGGCGGTGAAATCCACATGCGCGGTGATGTCGATCTCGCCCGGCGTGGCCAGCGGGTTTTCCGCAGCGCGGTGGCGGGAGAAGGTCCGCAGCGTGCCCTGGCGGCGGTCCGGGTGGTAATATTCCGGCCGCGCGAAACCGTAGTCGGGCCAGACGAGCAGGCCGGAGCTGAGGCAGCGCGTCAGAGCGGTGAGGAGCTCGTGGAAATTGGTGCGAACCTCGCTGCGGTAGCCTTCCGGGAAGTGGTCACCCAGCGCGGCAACGGCCTGCTTGAGCGGGGGATCGGTGATGGCGTGGTGGTTTTCCCACATAAAACTTCCGTCCGGCGCGAGGCCCACGCGGCACTCGCGCCAACCGCCGGAGGTGAACTCGATGACGTAAAATGGCAGGGCGTCGAGCAGCTCGTTACCGAAAGCGACCCCAGGCAGCGGCGGCTCCGTGGCGAGCTCGTCGAGGCGGGCGATGTGGCGGACAGTTGACGCGAAATTTTCCAAGGTCCCACGTTGGGCGGCTTGCAAGAGCGGGAGGGGTTCCGGGATCGCGTATTCGAGCGCCGCGAAGGCGTGCGCGTCGAGCCGCTGCATCGCGCCGAGCAGATCGGCGGCGAGGCGGCCGTCGTGCGCCCCGCATTCGATGATCCGCCAGCGGCGGGGTGCGCCGGCTTCCTGCCACTCGCGTAGGAAGCGCCGTGCCAGCAGCTCGCCGAAGAGCGGCCCGACGCTCACGCTGGTGAAGAAATCCCCTTCCCTACCGACTTGGCGGGCGCTGCGGGCGTAGTAGCCGAGCCCCGGTTCATAGAGCGCGCAGGCCATGAAATCCACAAAGCTCAGCGCGCCATCCCGCGCGATCCGATCCCGCAAAATCCCCCCCAACGCGGGTGTTGCGGGCGGCGCGTTGTTCGCGTAGCCTGCGGCGCGCTTTTCCGCTTGAGCGGGCGTTGATGACTCCGAATCCGGCATGGGAAAGAAACTACAAACGAATCGGAGGATGAGTGGCAAGCGCTGGTTCTTCCTGCGCAAGGGCTTTTGGCTGACACTTCTCCTGCTGGGCATGATCGGCGGCGGCGCGGGCTGGGTTTTCTTCGAGGACTACACCGGGGAATACCGCAAGCGGGCGGCGACTTATGACTTGGAGCGGATCGCCGATGTCGAGCAGCCGAGCATTATCCTGGATCGGAATGGCGAGGAAATCGGCCGCGTGTTCGTGCAGAACCGGAGCGTGATCTCGATCGACGAGGTGCCGGCGATTTTCATCAAGACGTTGCGGGCGGGCGAGGACTCGCGGTTCATGTATCACCACGGGGTGGATTACATCGGGGTGGTCCGGGCGCTGAAGCTGACCGCGCAGGGGAACGCGCAGGGAGGGAGCACGATCACTCAGCAACTGGCGCGGAACGCCTACGATCTGAAACAGGAGGCGGTGATGCGGGAGGAATCCACGCTGCAGCGGAAAATGGTCGAGGCCTTCCTCGCCCGGCGGATCGAGGACCGCTACAGCAAGCGGGAAATCCTCGGATTTTACCTCAACCGGATTTATTTTGGCAGTGGTTTCTACGGCATCCGCTCTGCCTCACTGGGGTATTTCGGCAAGGAGCCGATGGCGCTGACAACCGAGGAGTGCGCCTCGCTGGTCACCTTGATCAAGAACCCGACGGGGCGCTCACCGTTGAACTCCCCTCAGGCGAACCGCATCGGACGCGACTACGTGCTCGGGCGGATGCGTGAGGAGCGGATGATCTCCTCCGCCGAGCTGGCGCGGCTCCAGGCCTTGCCGCTTAAGCTCAATCCCCAGCCGCTGCGGCGCGGGACCACGCACCTCTACGAGCGCATCGCGGATGCGGTGGCCGCCACGCCGCTGGGAGCAGAGGGGCTGGCGTCCGGGGCCTTCAAAATCCACACCACCATCCTCAAGGAGGCGCAGATCGCGGCGGAGACGGCGCTGGAGAAAAGCTTGCGCAGCGCCGAGTCCCGGCCCGGCTACCGCCACCAAAAGCGCGCGGACTATCAGCGGAGCGACACCCACCCCGCGACCTACTTGCAAGGGTCCGCGCTGATGCTGGACCACCAGACGGGCGAGGTGCTCGCCCACGTCGGCGGCCGCGACTACACGCAGGTGCCCTACGATTTTATCGAGCTCGGGCGACGGCCGCTCGGCACCGCGTTTTTCCCTTACATCTACGCCGCCGGGCTGAGCGCCGGATTGACACCCGCCACCTTGGTGGAGGACGAGCCGATGGACAACCGGGCCGTGATGATCGGCGGCCGCGAGGGAATCCTCGGCGAGTGGGGCGCGGAAGTGGCCTCGCCGGTGTATGAGGGGACCATCCCCGCGCGAAAGGCGCTGGAGCACTCGAAAATCGCCGCAACCGTGCGTTTCGCCAGCATGACCGGCCTGCCTCAGGTGGTGAAGGCTGGCATCGCCTTCGGGCTGCCGCTGCAAAACGCCGAGCTGCTGCCGCGGCTGGCGGTGGGTTTCGAGGAGGTTTCGATGAAACAAGCGGTGCGCGCAATGACGACATTTCCGCTCGGCGGGATGGCCGGACCCGAACAGCTCGTTTATCTCGACCGAATCGAAAACGCCGCCGGGCGCGTGGTTTACCGCCACCAACGCAAGCCACAAACCGCGCGCAAAATCATCGACGAGGCGACGGCTTGGCAACTCCACCGCATGATGGCTGGCTCACTGGAAAGTGGAAGCGCGCAGGGCGTGCTCGATGGACTGCTAGAAAAACCGTTCGCCGGCGCGGGAAAATCCGGCTCCACCCATGATTTCACCGATTCCTGGTTCATCGGCTACAACGCGCGGATCACCTGCGGCGTGTGGACCGGGTTTTTGTCGGGCACCAGCGAGGCGGTTTACCCGGGAGCTTTCAGCCGGGAGCTGGCGATGCCTGTCTGGCAGGCGGCGATGAATGCCGCCGCTCCCTCCTTCGGTGGCGGCGACCTGACGCCGCCAGCCAGCGTGATGGAAGTGGCGGTCTGTGCCACCTCGGGCCAGAAGGCGACGCAGTTCTGCCAGAGCCATGTCGAGGACCTGTCATCCGGCACCATCCGCTCGCGCTCCACTGCGGTGCGTGAATTTTTCCGCCGTGGCACCGAGAACCTGCCGTTCTGCACGGTGCATTCCGGCGCGCTGGGTGAGGTGCTCACCCCGGATGCGGGCGGCTTCAGCCTGCCCGCGCTCGATGCGGTGCCGGTGCGCCCACAGCAGCCGGTGCTCATCGGCGACGATCCCTACCACACGGAAAGCCCCAGTTTCGTCGCCGCCAGTTCCGAGGCCGGCCTCGTCCGCCGCCGCACCAATGTGCTGGACAGCTTGGACCTCGGTGAGATCGAGGAGAGCATGCCGCTGCCCCGCCCGGGGCGCTTGCAGATCGTGGATGACTGAAGGACCCGGTGGATCGATGGGGAATCGATGCCGCACTTGTCTCCTGACCAAGCGGCTCCCTCACGGTTTCTCCGCTATCTCTTGCCCGGTTCCCGTGCTTCACTCCGGCCATGGCAACGCTGGCAACCGATCTGACCCCCGAACTCCTCTCTCCCGCCGGAAACTGGGACTGCGCCCGCGCGGCGGTGGCCGCCGGGGCGGACGCGATCTATTTCGGCCTGCCGCGCTTCAACGCCCGGCTGCGCGCGGACAATTTCATCGATGCGGATCTCGAAGAACTCATGGAATTTCTCCACCGCCACGGCGTGAAGGGATTCGTGACGATGAACACCCTGATTTTCACCAGCGAACTGGAGGCCGCCGAAGCCCAGCTCCGCAAAATCGCCGCCGCCGGAGTGGACGCGCTGATCATCCAGGACCTCGGCCTCGCGAAACTCGCCCGCAGCGTCGCCCTAGACGTCGAGCTTCACGCCTCGACCCAGATGACCATCACCTCGCCCGAGGGCCTCGCGTTCATCGAATCGCTTTTCCCCATGGAGCGCGCCGTCCTCGCCCGCGAGCTCTCCATCAAGGAGATCGAGAAATTCCGGTCTTCCGTGAAAACGGAAAATTTGCACCTGAAAACTCCGCTCGAAGTTTTCGTCCACGGCGCCCTCTGCGTCGCCTATTCCGGCCAATGCCTCACCAGCGAGTCGCTCGGCCAGCGCAGCGCGAACCGCGGCGAGTGCGCGCAGGCCTGTCGCATGCCTTATGAAATCGTCGTCGATGGCGAAACCCGCGACCTCGGTGCCGTCCGCTACCTGCTCAGCCCGCAAGACCTCGCCGCCGCCGACCTCATTCCCGACCTCGTCCGTGCCGGGGTGAAATCCTTCAAAATCGAAGGCCGCCTCAAGTCTCCGGAATACGTTTCCGCCGTCACCCGCGTCTATCGGAAAGCGCTCGACGCCGCGATGGCAGACAAGCCCTCACCCATCACCGCGACCGACCGCTACGAGCTGGAAATGACCTTCTCCCGCGGCCTCAGCACCGGCTGGTTCTCCGGCACCAACCACCCGTATCTCACTCACGGGAAATTCGGCAAAAAGCGCGGCCCGCTGCTCGGCGAGATCATTGATTGCGGCCCCGGCTGGATCAAACTCGGCAACCTAACCGGCGTGCCGTTCACCGCCGGCGACGGCGTGGTCTTCGATGCCGGAGAAAACCGCGACCTCGAGCAAGGCGCGCGCATCTGGGTGGTCGAGGGCGAGCGGCTGATCTTCCACCTCACCTACAGCGGCATCAACTTTGATCGCATCAAGCCCGGCCAAACGCTCTACAAAACCTCCGACCCCAAACTCGACTCCGAGCTCCGCCGCTTCTGGCAAAATAC
This sequence comes from Akkermansiaceae bacterium, assembly GCA_040880785.1. GTDB lineage: Bacteria > Verrucomicrobiota > Verrucomicrobiia > Verrucomicrobiales > Akkermansiaceae > Luteolibacter. The sequence goes on from JBBEEL010000019.1 coordinate 5,765, forward strand.
CCGCCCCGCGGAGAAAAAATCGCCGCTTCAGCTCGTCGTCACCGGCAAGCCCGGCGAGCCGATGGAAGTGCGAAGCGGGGACTTCACCGTGCGCAGTGAAATGCTCATCCAGGAAGCCGCGAAGCACCTGTTAGCGACCGAAACGCTCGTCGCCCAGCTCGGCCGCCTCGGCGATTCCTCATTCGAACTCGGCTCGCTCGATAACCAGTTAGAAGGAAATTGCCACATCGCCGTTTCCGCGCTCAATCATCTCCGCCGCGCGCTGGTCAAGCAGTTGGAAACCGCCGCCGCCATCAAGCCAGAGCGCCCGAAGATCACCACCACCCACCGCGATCTTCTGCCTCTTCCCTCGACGTCCGATGTTAAATGTGCGACGTCCGATGTTCCGCGCCTGTCCGTCCTCTGTCGCACGCTCGGCCAGCTCACCGCCGCCATCGACTGCGGCGTCGAGACGGTTTACTGCGATTTCGAAGACCCGCGCCGTTATAAGGAAGCCGTCGCTCTCTTCAAATCCACCATCCCCAATCCCCGATCCACGATCTTCCTGGCCACGCCAAGAATCCTCAAGCCCGGCGAGACCGGCTACCTCAAGCTCATCGAGAAAGCCGAGCCCGACGGCCTGCTGCTCCGCAACCTCGGCGCGCTCTACTACTACAAAGACCGTAGCGACCTGAAAAAAATCGGCGACTTCTCGCTCAACGTCGCCAACCCGATCACCGCGAAGCTCCTGATGGAAAACGCGGCGCTCGACTGCCTCACCGTTTCCTACGACCTCAATATAGGTCAAGTGCTAGAACTGCTCCACTCCGCGCCGCCCGAGTGGTTCGAGCTAACATTGCACCAGCACATGCCGATGTTTCACATGGAGCACTGCGTTTTCTGCGTTTTCCTCAGCAGCGGCACGACCTACAAGGACTGCGGCCGCCCTTGCGAAACCCACGTCGTCCACCTGCGCGACCGCGTCGGCCAGCTCCACCGCCTGCAAGCGGACGTCGGCTGCCGCAACACCCTCTTCAACGGCAAGGCGCAGACCGGCGCGCGCTACTACGAGCACCTGCGCAAGGCCGGGCTCTCACGCTTCCGCGTCGAGCTGCTAGACGAGACCGACGACGCCGCGAAAACCATCCGCGCCTATCAGGACCTGCTCTCCGGCAAGACCGACGCCTTCGACCTCATCGACCAAGTGCAGGCGCTCGAAAAACTCGGCGTCACCGAAGGCACGCTCGCGGAAAATTGAATGGGCACCGGCGTCTCGCCCAAGATCAAGGAGTGTGGGCGTCTCGCCCACGCGGCTATGGCGAAGAATATCGTCTCACTCCAATCTTATCTCGTTAAGCAGCCTCAAGTTCCAGCTTGCGCGCCCTGCGGGCATCGAAATAGGCCAGCCAGATGCAAATTTCATAGAGCAGGATCATCGGTGCCGCCAGCAGGACTTGGGTGATGATATCCGGCGGGGTAAGCACGGCAGCCAGGATAAAAACCGCGGTGATCGCGTAGGAACGAGTGCCGGACATGATGGTGTAATTCAGCAGCCCAAGCCTCACCAGGATCATCACGACGACCGGTAGCTCGAATGCGAGGCCGAACAGCAAGGTGGAATGGATCGCGAAACCGATGTATTCGCCGATCCGCCAGTCGTTGGAAATCCCCAGCTTAGCGCTCCATGCGTAGAAGAATAACAGGGCCCGTGGCAGCACTTGGAAGTAAGCGAACGAGACGCCAGTGAGGAACAACCCGAAGCCGATGCTCATCGCCGGCCAGAGCATGCGCTTCTGTTTTGCGTCGAGGGCCGGCAACACGAAATTGAGGATGAACATGAGCAGCAAGGGCGAGCTGAGAATAATGCCGGCGAAGAACGACAGTTTCATCGAGAGCATGAAGGATTCGGTCGGCTTGAGGGCGGACATCATGCGGAAATTCCTGCGGCCGTCGGCCACTTGGCTGGGCTGGGTGACGAGCAGCGCTGCGAGTTGGCGCTTCATTTCCCCGGAGACTTCAAGTTGGTCGAGATAGGCACCGCGTTGCGCCTGGGGCAGCCCGTGGAGGGCACGGAGGAAGCCGGCTGCCCGCGCGTGAAATTCCAGTTCCTCGTCGCCAAGCCAGCGATACATGATTTCCCGGCGCTCGGCGTCGAGTCCCTCCGCGGCGAGTTCGACGGCTTGCGCCTTTTCCCACCGTTCCACGGACACCGGGCGCGGGGCGGCATCCGCCTTCTGCGGGAGCTGCGCCGCGAGCTGGACTTTCCACACCGCCTCGACCGGCTGCCGCAGCAGATCCATCAGCTTTCCTTGGAAGGTGAAGCAGACGATCATGGAAACCACGAGCGTCGCGACCACCCGCGTGATCAATTTCCGAAAATCCTCGAGGTGGGCGAGAAACGGCTTTTCGTGGCCCGGGTGGGATTGCTCCCGGAGTTTGAAAAGTTTTTGGAGGAGTGACATGCGGTGCGCGGGATTCAAGCCGCGCATCGCAAGCTCCGCAAGGGCGGATGTTTCCCCCGTCGCAGACGGCACGACCGTTCTGCGGCGCAAGCGGGTGACGGTCCAGTGGCTAGTCGAAGCCCACCGATTCTGCTAGCGGGCGGAGATGCGCAAGCGACGGAGGACCGCACATCCCAGCGCTGGGAAGAATGGGACCTCAGCGGCGTTTCACAATCCCTCCTCAGCGGAATTGGTTTTGCTTCGTCTGGTAGAAGTAGCCGGCGGCCGCCAGCGTCGCGACAAGTTCGTCCTCATCGAGCGCGTGGGTTTTCACCAGATCATCCAGCGACTCACACTGGTTGCGGAGCTCGGTATTGACGAGCCCGAGTAACAGATGTGGGTCCATTTGGAGGAAGTTGGAAAGGTCCATGCAAGGAGGGTGGGCGCGCCGCCGGCGGGTGAGCGAGATGTTAGCGGCATTAATCCGCGGTTTTATGTTCCTCTTTACCAGGAGATTCCGCAAACCGTTCCGCGCCTTGGCGGAACAGTTCCACGACGTGCGCGCCGGCCGGCAGGGCCAAGGTCACCGAGGAAAGCGCGGCTTGGTTTAAATACTCCGCATCATGCTGCATCGAGGATTCCTCGCGCTCGATGTGGCGGAGCAAGGTGTCGATTTTCTCCAGCTTTACCGGGTTGGGATCGGGCATGTCTAGGGCTTCGCCAAAATTGCGTTTCAAGGCGTTTTCCTCGATTTTCAGGGCCTCCAGGCGCGGGAGTAAGTCTTGGGCGGCGGGTTGGCCGATTTCTTCAAGCTCCTGCTCAAGCTTTTGCAGCTTGAAATCCGTTTCGTTGATCTTTTGTGCAAGTCGGCTTGGTGCAAGTGGGTGCGTGTCCATAATCAAGGGGGGATAATGGGGGATTTTAAGCGCTCTTTTGGGTCCTTGCAAAGGGTATCTCCGCCGGCGGGTGTTACTGCCCTGCTGTTGGCTGCTCTTTATCCGTTCGGAAAGGCAGTGCGGGCAGCCCCGCCGCGTTGTAAACGGTGCATTCCGGATCGTTTCGAAAGGCATAGCGCAGGGCGACGGGTGCGGCGATGTCCTGCGCGACCACCTCGATGCGGTTTCCGGTCAGCTTGGCGGTGGCCGACGCGAACTTGCCCGCGGAATCACCGAGCTCAAAACCGCTGTTGCCTCGGAGCACGAGACCATCCGCATTTGCGATCACGGGAACAAGGGCCTTGCCCTGTAGGAAAGCAACATCACCGAAAACCGGCCCGCCTGAGATTCCCCCGCGCCCATACACATTGGCCAGCGCCCAGCTGCCGGCCCGCTGACCGACGGGCTTTTTGTCTGGCGGGTGCAGATCCTTCCGGTCCCCCAGGTCAACTGCCGAGACGATTCCCACGTGATCCACTCGTTGAGCCGTGGCGATTTGGGCTTCACGAAGGAACGCGAAATCCAGTGCATCGCCCGTACTTCCCTGTGAGCCGGCCCAGCCGGCGAGACACACGATGATGAACGGCAATTCCGCGTTGCCCCAATCCTCGCGCCAACCCTCGATGAGCGACTGGAGAAGCGGGCTGTAACCGATGCTGCGGCCCGCGTTGGACTCCCCCTGATACCAGAGCACGCCCTTGATGGTGAAGGGTGCCAGCGAGTGGATCTTGCCGTTATAGAGCAGCCCGCTGCGCGTGAGAGCCAGTGCCTCCTCGAGCGCGACGCGCTGGCCGCCGACCAGCTGCGGAGTCGGCTTGGGTGGCTGGCCACCACCATTGGGGGCGGCCTGACTCTGCTTTTTCCATTCGCTCACAGCCTCCTCGTCCGCCTTTGAGATGGGTCGGAGTTCCGCCACCGTGGCATCGGCCTTGGTGCGGGCTTGCTTGTGCGCAGTGTCCTCTTCGAGTTTGCGCGGTGGGACCCAGCACTCGAGAATCGTGCCGCCGAATGTTGAAACGATCACGCCCACGGGAGCTCCAAGTGCGGATCGCAGATGGCGGGCAAAAAAATACGGCACCGCCGGGAGTTGCGGAGCGATTTCCGAGCTCGCCACCACCCACTCACCGGCCGGTCTTTGCGAGGGTTTCCCGCTGTATCCCGTCCTCTCGCGAAAGAAGCGGATGCCAGCGTCCGCGCCAGCTTCCCGGATCGTGGTCTCCGCATCCACAACTCCGCCATACCATGACCAAGGGCCCTTTTGCAGTGGCATCTGCATATTCGACTGCCCCGAGCACAGCCACACTTCACCCGCCAGTATGTTGGTCAAACTGATCGTGTTGGAGGCGGCCACGACAATGTCCGCGATCTTCCCCGGCTGCTGGGCCGGCAGTTCCACCCGCCATGCCTGTCCTTTACCTGCTCCAAGAGTTTCCGCCAGTCGCTTGTCGCCTTGCAGGATCGTCACCTTTTCCCCGACATCAGCCCAGCCCCACATGGCGATTGGCTTCCCGCTTTGCACAAGCATGTTCGGGCCGAAAATTGCCGGCAATTCCACCTCGGCCGGTGAACTCACATCGCTAGAAAAAAGCAGGAGAGGACAGGATAATATTCTAACTAAAGTGCAGGTCCTCCGTTTCAACGGATGGTCGTTCCTCTGTTTACTCATGGTTCTGTGATGATCGGCGGGCCTCCCAGAGCTTGTTTCACTCCCGGGCCCTCGCGACGTCGCATGGCGAGCAGGCTTACCAACCCCAGCGTGAGAAGGGCAACGTGCGAGGGTTCCGGAATTGCCGTGTAAAACAAATCCAGGCTGCTGCCATTTTGGTTGACACTCCAAGCGCCGCTGCCTCCCAAAGCAGTCGAATCGATAGTGAAAAGGCCGCCGGCCAGGTTCTCGCTGGCACTGCCGAAAGTCATGAATGATGTCCACGCATAGCTCTCATCTGGATCCCATTCCCAACCCGACGTGGAATCAGTTGAGAGCACGAGCGTGATTCCATCCGCGCTGAGCGCAGACGTATCAAAGAGTCCGGTCACTGCCACTTGGTCCCAATTGGTTCCCGCAACGCCGCTGCCGGTCAAAGAATCAAAACTGAGCTGCATCTCGTGGCGTGCCCCCTGCAGAAGGGTAAGCGACTGGGCCGTAAGTCTCCCGATGCCCTCACCTGCTCCGATGATCCCGTTCGCTGCGACGGTGACGGCTCCGACGCTGCCCGTGCCGCCGAGTCTTGCCCCTCCGGCGACCGAAACCGCACCGGTGCTGGCTAGGGATCCATTCACCAAGAGCGTCCCGGCGCTGAGGTCCGTGGCACCGGTGTAGGTGTTGACGGCGTGCAACTTCGTTGTTCCGCTGCCCTCAAACTTCAAACCCTGCGTTCCTTCCTGACCGATTGCAGTGTAGAGGTTCACCACCCTGCCAACATTAGTGGTGTCCAAACTGCTGATCACGCCGTTGCCACCCTTCAAGGTGAAAGTGATGTAATTGTTTTCGGCCGTGGCGCTGCCGATGCTGATGTCCCCGCTCAATGGCCGCAGCGTTGCGGTGCCGGCAGCCGATCCCAGCTCGATGAGTCCACCGCGGCCAGTCAGCCCGGACCAGTTCGACCCGGAGGTGATTGACCCGTTCAGCTGCAATTCCCCTCTCTGCAGTTTCAGTGTGTTTCTGGTGCTCGTGGCGTCACCCGCAGTGATTGTTCCAGCACCACCAAGGAGAAGACCACCCCGGAGTTTCGCGACGACGGATTGTCCGTTTACGTTCAAAGTTCCCACAAGAATCGTCGTATTGTTGCTAGTGTTGAGACTGCCCATGGTCATGAGGCCCCCGGCATCCAGAGTGCCGCCCGTGAGGTTGTGGGTGCCATCGCCGTTGGTGACTCCGAGCAGCGTTGTTCCGGCTACCGTCAAGGTTCCTCCACCCTGGTCGATCCTGCTTCCCTGCCGGACTGCGAGATTGGTCGCGGTGAACACGCTCGTGGACGCAAGCGCGAGGGTGCCCCCGTTCGAAACGACGGTTGAATTAGCTCCCGCTCCTGATTGGTCGTAGGTGCCGTTTAAGCTGAGAGTCCTACCGCCGGGTATCGCGAGGGTCGCGACTCCATTGGTTCGGGTCCTAATCGTCCCGCCAGTCAGTGTTGCGTTTTCACTCGCCGTCAAGCCAATGACGTGAACGGTTCCCGAGACCGTAACTGCCGCGCCGGACGTATTGAACCTTGCGGTGTTTACCGCAGTGGCCCACGGGTTGGTGAGGGCCGTATCCCAGTTTGTAGCGCTCGTGTCCCAGGTGCCTGAGGCACCTCCGTTCCAAGTGATCTGGGCGCTCGCTGAGTGGATTGCGCCGATGAAGATGAGGCCGATGAGGAGAGCTATTTTTTTCATGGGTTTGATTGGAATTTATGATGAAACGGTGACTGAGCGGATTTTCACTCAGGGTTTACTTCTGGCTGGCGGCTCCTGAGACAGCCGTTGGACCGGACTGGAGGGTGAAAGGGGATGGGAATTTTTGGTAAAATTTGCTTTTCGCTGGAGGTTTTTGAATCAGTGGCGGAGCCGAGCCGACTTCTATGGGTTTGTGAGGGTGTTCTTGATGGGCTGAGCGGAATAAAACGAACACCGGTAACAGAACGCAATAAAATAGAGTCCTCCACTGCCGTCAATCTAAATTTTATTAAAAATAAAAGACAACCGTTTTTATCATTTGGCTGAAATGCCGGGCATGATCAATGGTATCCGGACGGATCCCAGAAGCTTCATTACGCGGTTCACCAAAACCAATCAGAGATGCAACTTTAAGAATCTTTGGTGAATCTTTGATTGACGCGCTACTCCGCATCGCCTTCATTGAGGCCGTTGGTTGAAACATCCTCGAAATACACACCAAGCCAATCCTCTCTCGCCAGCTTTAGGGTGCCATTTTCGCGCTGCGGACCTCACTTGGAGGGTTCACGTCCCTTCGGCCCGAGTTTTTTGATTCGGTCAAAACCCTAGCCCGACAGCAAGCAAAGCACCCATGAAAGATATCCGTTCCTATGAATCCGCACCGCGGGGCTTTGCTTTGGTTACCACGCTTGCACTGATGATCTTGCTCACGGTGCTTGCGGTGGGCCTGCTCTCTCTTTCGTCGATTTCGCTGCGCGCAAACGGGCAGAGTGCGTCGCGATCCGTGGCAGAGGCGAACGCCCGGTTGGCGCTCATGCTGGCACTCGGCGAACTGCAGCGGTTGCTGGGACCGGATCAGAACATCACCGCCCCGTCGGCGATCTTCGATACCGCGCCGGAATCCGCCGAGCTCGTCGGCGTGAGGTATCCTCATCTCACCGGTGTCTGGCAGGCGCGTGACGAGACCCTCGCCGCGACTCCCGATTATTCGCGTGAGACATCTTTCCGGCGCTGGCTGGTTTCCCATGCCGATGACGCGCAAGTCAAACTGCCTGGGTTTGTGCGCCTGGGATCCTTGACCAATCCGGTGGCGATGGTGGGCGCCTCCAACAATCCCGCCGGAGGAGGTGTCCGGGCAGGGCGGGTGCCGGTTGGCAGCGGAGCCCTCGCCTGGTGGGTGGGCGATGAAAATTGCAAGGCTCTCATCAATCCGCGCGACGACGCCGATCGCAAGGTCAGCGAACAAACCGCGGAGCTCCTCGCTGGATTTGCCACTCCGGGAGCCCATGGCGTCCTCACACTGGATGGCCTTGAGGAATTTCCGGCCAATACGGCGGCGAGCGACAAGCTGGTCACTCTCGATACGCTTCCACTGGTCGCGACCGCGAATGCCGGACAATTTTTCCACCACCTCTCGCCCTATCCGCGCAGCGTTCTGGCCAACGTGACCACCGGAGGCTTGCGCAAGGATCTCAGCCTTTATCTTGAACGCAGCGATATTGACTGGCTCGAGGGCTGGGGCCGCCCGGGGCTGGCAAGTAACATGCCACAGGGACCTCTCGGCCCGAATGGGAAAATCGCGCTGAGCGATCCCGACGATCACGACGTGCTGGCGTGGAAGCATCTCCATCATTGGTATCACATGCACCGCAGGCAGCTCGCCGCGCAACAGAACCTGCCGGTGAGCGCGATGAACAACACCACGCCCGCCATCGACCCTATCGGAAATCCGGGCTGGAACAACGGTGTCACCCGCATCACTCCCGTCGTGGTGCGGATCCAGATGCTGGTCTCCTTCGGGGTGGAACGTCAGGACACATCGGACAATTACGACATGTTTCTGTATGGCTACCCCGCCGTGACGCTCTGGAATCCCTACAACGTGCCTATGAAGATCGACCAATGGGCCACCTTCCTTCACACGCTGCCCTTGGAGCACACGATCTACAAAGCCGGAGTGAAGCACGGCCTCACCGGCGGCGGCACACGCGACGGCAACTACAACTGGGGATTTGCCGCTTCGACCGTGCCTGGGCATGGCCAGACAACCCTGCGTATCGCCGGCAGCGGGCCGGCCGGCACGCCGGGCCTCACCTTGGCCCCCGGCGAGGCGAAGTTGCTCTTCACCGTCCCTGCGAGACCCGACCGCCTGATCGAAGGTGAGCCTGCGTGGCTTCCCACCACCACCGCCGCCGGCCGGGCGCGGGAACTCGGCACCATCAGTGGTGCTCCCGACGATCGGATCGCCATCTCCACCTCTCTCGCCACATGGGAAACGAGCGGCATGTCCTTTGCCATGGGGAGATTCCAAACCACTTTCGACTTCCGCTGCGAGCCCCGCACGCTCCATTCCGGGAATATTTCCACGCGATTTCAGGACCAGATGTTCTCTTCCCAAGTCGGCTGGCGCCACGAGGCGGCCAACCCGCGCGTCGCCTTCCTCTCGGAGACCAATTTTCCAAGCGCTACTCTAGCAGAACTCAACAACCAGCCGATTGCGTTTCTTCATCTCGACATCCGCCTCAAGACGCTTGACGAGCCACAGCTTCCTAACAAGACGTGGCTCCACAACATCCCCTTTCATCCTTTTGCGGCGGCCACCTCGACTGCGAAACATTCCGGTGCCGGAGTGGATTCCTCAACGACCTTTTTCGCGCACCCTTACACGCTGACTTTCGAGCAGGTCTCCGGCGTTGAGGGGGTGCTCCAGAACCGCCCGTTCTTCGGTCCCAGCAACCGGCCGGGCGGCCAGTCACGGATCGTCTCCGCACCGGTGCCGCTTGCCCCACTGACCTCGCTGGCTCAGTTGCAAAACCTCCCGCTGCTGCCGATCGAAGCGCTCAACTGGAGCGGCTATTACTTCCAAAACCACGCCATCGGGAATTCGTTCGCCTCTCCGGGCCTGCCTCCCGCCATGATCCGCGAGAGATCGTTTCCTTTTTATCTCGGACAGTATTTGCCCTGGCTGGGCGGTGACATCGCAGGGCGCCTCTACAGTGACAGCACTTGGTATAACAATGGCGACTACACAATTGCCGGGGCTCCCGCCCAGGTTGTCGACCGCAGTTATGCCGCCAACCACCTGCTGTTCGATGAATATTTCTTTTCCTCGATGGCGGCGCAGGAAGGGCCGGTGTTCCAGCAATACGGGGCCGAGCGCTCGCTGCGCACCGTTGTTAGTGATTTCTTCAGCGGAGAAAAACCTCTACCTGTCGCCGCTTACCGGCCATACGATGTGGCGGAGTCCAGCCCCACCGACGCGATCGATCAGTTGGCTGATGGTCAGGGCGCGACACCCGCCGCACATATCAAGTCTGCCGCAAAACTCATGGTCGAGGGCGGTTTCAATATCAACTCCACCTCGGTCGAGGCATGGACGGCCGTGCTCTCTACCGCCAACCGGAAACGCCCGGTTTTCATGCCCGGAGACAACCAGCTGAGCGGGCAGGAGCGCCGCAACTATGTCGTCAGCCGCAATCCGAATCCGGCCAATGGATCCGCCACCGCGGATAGCCGCTGGCTTGGCTATCGCGAGCTCACCGCCGATGAAATCCGCCAACTCGCTGAGGCCGTGGTGCAACAGGTCAAGAAACGCGGACCTTTCCGCTCGTTGGGAGAGTTCGTCAACCGCCGCCGCACGGAGGATGTGGAAATGGCAAAGCAGGGTGCGCTCCAGGCAGCTTTGGACGACCCCGAAGTCGCTATCAACAGCGACTACCGCGGAGGCACCAATGAAATTTCAGCAACCGACATCGCCGGAACCAACTACCAGTTTCCCGCCGCCGCTTTGGGGTCGCGCTACCAGGGCACGCCCGCCTACATCAACCAAGCGGACATCCTCACGCCGATCGCTCCGATCATCCAAGCGCGCTCGGACACCTTCGTGGTCCGCGGCTACGGCGAGGCCCGCTCGGCCGATGGCACCCGCATCACCGCCCGCGCCTGGTGTGAGGCAGTCGTCCAGCGGGTGCCGGATTATGTCGACGCGATCGATCTCCCGGAGCTTTCCGTTGACCAACTCAATTCACAGGCGAACCGCCTTTTCGGCCGCCGCTTTGTGATAAGATCTTTTCATTGGCTTCCCGCCCTCAGTGAGGCCTGAGTGATTCTCATCCCACACCATGTCATCTTCACTTATTCTTCCGACACGTCTATCGGTTCGTCTTACGCCGTCTGTCTTGGCGTTCGCTCTTCTCACCACCTTTTCAGTCCCCGCACAGAACGCCGACACGGAGCAGGCCGCCAAGGTGGAGTTCCGCGTCACACGCTTCGATGTAAATGATCGGAAATCGCCTGTTTTCCGCGCTGGAAACGGAGGTCGGCAGATTGAGATCGAGGTCCCGCTGACGTTCATCGCAGGGCCGTTCGAGGCATCGCTGCGCGACGGAGTTTTCCTCGACCTCTGGCAGGGTGCGGCGGAAAAGCCCGCGATTTCGCTCAAGATCACGCCCGCGGAGCGAGAGCACCTGTTGCTGGTTTTTTTCGAACAGGACCAGACCTTCCGGGTGCTGAAAGTCGTTACGCCGCCGGCGCGTATCAAGGGCGGTGACCGCTTCATCATCAATGCCACCCCGAATGAAATGGTGATCAAACTGGGCAGCGCGAAGCCGTTGAAGATCCCGCCAAACAAGTCCGGAGTGCTCGCCGCAGCGCCGGGCAGCGGGATCGTCAGCCTGCCCGTGCTTGTGAGCCTGAAGCAGGAGGACGCTTGGAAACTCGCCACTACCGAGCAATGGCCCATCGATCCCCGCTTTCGTAAATATCTTGTCGCCTATATCTCACCGCGCACCCGCCAACTTGCATTTCATAGCGTGATGGAGCCGATGTAAGATGAACAGAAACTGAGTCATCGTTACCCATGACCCATGACCCATGAAACGAAGAAACTTTCTATCAGCCACTGCCGGGACACTGGCCGCCAGCGGCATTTTCCCATCATTCGCCATCGGCAAGCCCGGCACCCCGGCCAACAGCAAGCTGAACGTCGCGTTCATCGGATCCGGCGGTTGGATTGCCAGACAACCCTACGAGCAGGGCTGCAGCGATGAAAATCTCGTCGCCTTTTGTGATGTGGACCCGGGCCACTGTGCGAAAAACATGGAGAACTGGCGCACCACGCAGCCGTTCTTCGAGGATTTCCGCGAGATGTTCGACAAGATGCACAAGGAGATCGACGCGGTGGTCATCTCGACGCCGGACCACACCCACTTCGCCGCCACCCTCGCGGCGATGGAGCGCGGCATCCATGTCTACACACAGAAGCCGCTAACCCATAACATCTGGCAGGCGAGGACTTTGATCAAAGCCAAGGAGCGTTACAAGGTGGTCACCCAAATGGGCAACCAGGGCCACGCGGGTGACGGCATCCGCAAGTCCGTTGAAGCGTATCGTGCCGGTGTGATCGGCGAGGTCAGTGAGGTTTTCTGCCACAACACCGGACCGGAAATGGGCGGACAGCACTTCGCCAATCCATCGGTTATGCCGCCGCCGTCCTCCCCCATTCCGAAGGATCTCGCCTGGGACTTATGGCTCGGCCCCGCCGCAAAGCGTGAGTTTTATCGTGGCTATCTGCCTTTCAAGTGGCGGGCGTTCTATGACTTCGGCCTCGGCATGCTGGGCGATTTCGGCTGCCACACGCTCGACACCCCGGTGTGGGCGCTCGATCTCGATCCGCCGTCGGTCATCGAATGTCTGGACCGAAAAGATGCGCTGGAAGGCCTGATCCCGGCCGGCAGTCGGATCAAGTTTCACTTTCCGGCCAACGACAAGCGCGGTCCGGTCGTGCTCAACTGGTTCGACGGTCCACAGGACTGGACCCAAGTCGGGCGCATCGACAAGTTCGGTGCCGACCATGCGGCGCATCTCGGTCGCGCCTGTTGGATGGTGGGCACCAAGGGCATGATCGGCTGCGGCACCCACGCCGGAGCGCCGCTGATTCTCCCCGGCGATCTGCGCAAGGAGTGGCAGGCAAACCCGCCGCCGCAGTCCATTCCGCGTGTCGCAGGCGGACCGTTCCGCGAGTGGATCCGCGCGATCAAAGGCGAAGGCCCGGAGCCGGGATCGGATTTCACCTACTCGGCCAGACTTACAGAAATCATATTGTTAGGTGTTCTGGCCCAGCGTTTCAACACCCGCATCGAATGGGACGCCAAGGCAGGCCGCATCACCAACCACCCGGAGTTGAACGCCTTCGTCAAGGAACCGACGCGTGAAGGATGGCAATACGGCGAGACCCTCTAATGGAGATGATGTGAATCTCGCTATCGGAACAATCCCATGAAAAAACGAACGATCATTTGCGGTTTAGGGACCATGCTCCTGCTTGGAGTCGGTGTGATGAATGCGGCACCTGCGTCCCCGGACAGCACATGGACCGATCCCGAATTGGCTCTCCGTGAAGATCCGGATTTTGCTGTCCAGGGAGAATACCGCGACGCCAAAAACGAATCGGCACCGGGTGTGCAGGTGGCCGCACTCGGAGACGGCAAATTCAGCGTCCAAATCCTCGAGAACGGGCTGCCCGGCGCGGGCTGGTTGCCCGGCATGTCCCGCACCCTGCTGAAGGGCAAACATAGCAATAATGGAATTCACTTCGCGGATGAAGCGGGTAAATCCGTCGCCACGATTAGGGATGGGCAGCTTAACCTAACATATTTAAACGGGACCAAGCACACGCTGTCCCGAATCGAGCGCCAAAGCCCCACGCTGGAGGCCAAGCCACCGCCGGGCGCAGTGGTTTTATTCGACGGCACCTCGGTGGAGCATTGGGAAAACGGACGCATGGTGGATGCCCATTTCCTCGCTGCCGGATGCACCAGCAAGCGGGTTTTCGGCGATTACACGCTGCACTTGGAATTCCGCACGCCATACAAGCCGGGCGCACGCGGCCAGGAACGCGGCAACAGCGGCATCTATCACAGCGGCCGCTGGGAAACCCAGATTCTCGATTCGTTCGGATTCGGTGCCGGTGACAACGACTGTGGAGGCATCTATTCGGTTTCCAAACCCCGCTTCAACATGTGCCTGCCGCCGCTCGTGTGGCAGACCTACGACGTTGAGTTCGTCGCCGCGAAGTTTGATGCCTCCGGTGCACGCACGGCTTGGCCCCGGATCACGGTTCGACTCAATGGAGTGCTCGTGCATGAGGATTTGGAACTCAGCAAGGACTTCACCACATCCGCGCGGATCAGCAGACCCTTGAAAGGCCCGGAGGGACCGGTCCACCTGCAACAACACAAAAACCCGGTGGTCTTCCGCAACATCTGGCTCGTGCCGGGCGAGACAGCCCCTTTGTGCCTTGGTTCTTAAAATCGACCCGCGTCACTCCGCCTCCACCCCGTTGGGGAGTTCCTTGGTAACTTTCACTTCGCCATCCGGCTGGCGCTCGCAGCGGATGCGGATGATACCGAGCGGCGTCGGGATCTTTCCTTCAGCCCACTGGAGGTCGCCGAGCTGGGGGCGGATGTGAACGCGGCGCCAGCCGGGGGCTGCGGGTCGCACTCCCAGCACGTAAGCGGGAAGCAGCCAAGCCGGGCCGGCGGACCAACCGTGACACCACGAGCGTGTCGGCAGTCCCGGGCGGTGCGCGCCTTCAAACATTTCCCAAGCCGTGGTCGCCCCGCGGTCGAGCATGGTGCCCCACAAGCGCCGGATACCGGGAAGAACTTCGTCAACTCTCCCGGCCTCGCAAGCGAGACGGGCACCGAGAGACCACATCCACGGGGTGCCGGTGGGTCGCCAGTTGCCATTGGTTTCAAGAATCCTGCCCACGGCCGCGCGGGTTTTTGCCTTTGGGAACAGGCCTGCCATCAACGCGCAGATCTGCGCCGAGGCGGTGACTTGGGATGAAGTAGCGCCGGCGGCACGGGTTTCTCCAAAGCCCGCGGCATCGGCAAGCCAATAGGCCCGGCGGCTGGCAGCGGTCATCCGGCGGGCGAGTTTCCGCCAGCGCGCGGCTGGGGCGGCATCTCCCAAGGCCTCCGCGATCTCGGCGGTCGCCTGCAGGGAGACGATCGCCAAGGCGTTTTCATGGGAATACGTGCGGGTCGCAGCGTGGCGGTGGTCGTTTTCACAGCCATTCCAATCGAGGAAATGCCAGACATTCCCATGCATCGCGAACAGGCCTTCCGCATCCAGCGAGCGCTCGATGAATGCCGCCTGTTTTTCCAGCGACGGGAGAAACTCCGCGGCAAAGGCAAGGTCACCGGTGAACAGGAAATGGTCGCGCACGCCAAGAGCCCACAGGAAGCTCCAGTTGGGAATCGGGCGGTCTTCCCAAGCACTCGGCACCTGCGAGTTGACCAACGGCATGCGCTCGAGCGATTGTCCTGCGACCCGCAAACTGCGCTCCGGCAAGAGCGGCTCGCCCTGCACATAGTGGTGGACTTGCAGGACCATGCTGGCCATGTCGCCGACCCACAAGGCTTGCTCGTAAGTCGCGTCCACGAAGGTGTCCATCGAGCTCATTCGAAGCGTGTGCGTGCAAAGCTCGTAAATTTGGTTCAAGCGCGTGTCCGAGCAGCGGAATGAACCACGCGGGGCCCATGGATAGGTCGCCACTCTCACGCGGGCGGCGTGGAGGGTCACCGGCGCCCCCTGCGGGCGGACGTCGACCACCAAATACCGCAGGCCCCTCGGCAGTTGTGAGGTGAAAGTTTGCCTGCCATCACGACAGACATAAGAAAACGTGTTGTTATTGAGCTCAGTGAATTGGATTTGCCCGAAGTTGATCCCCTCGACTCCGGCGGCGTCGATCTCGCTGCCGGCACCTGTGGTCATTTCCAGCTCCACAAAGCCCAAGGCATGGCGGCCAAAATCGAGGACTAAGCGATGGTGGCGGCGTCCTGATAGCGGCTTGCCCGTCCACGGCAGGGTCGTGGACGACTCCTTGCCTCCGCCCTCAAGGGTGCGGCAGGTGATGGACTGATAGATATCGCGGCGGGGAAGCGCTTCCGGCAGCACCGCTTGCCACGCCGCGGGAAGGGCTAACAGGACGCCGAGATTTGGTGCGCTCCGGAGCGCCTTGCGCAGGCGGCCCGGTTCCGGGGCCACCACCCAGGGCGAGTTGCCGAATTCCGATAATTTGCGCAGTCTCAGCCCGGCGATCCCTCCAAAAGTGATGCCGATGTCGGAGTCATGGGCGAGCCCTCTCCAGTCCACCCAGAAAACGTGGCGGCCCGCGCTCACCGGCCGGGTCGCGATCAGATCGAAGTCATCCTGGCGGAAATCCAGCGCCTCGCCATCCAGCCCCAAGGTCACCGGCCCGCTATACATCGCCCCGTGTTTGATCCACAAGCTGCCGTCGCGAGGGACGTCCAGCTCCGCCGCGAAAAGCCCGTCAAGCTGGATCAGGTTCATGTGCCGAGCATTAGGCATCAGCGCCATGCCCGCGCGCAGCGCGACCACCAGCGGCGGGTCGGTCGCCGCACCCGCTTCCCGCAGCGAGACGCAATCCCACGGCTCATCTGTTAGGATGGGAATCTTCCGTGCGGACAGCGCCCCCCATGGAGGGCAGCCAGAAGGACCGATCACTCGGGCCGGCGGCCATTCCGCGGGCTCCGACTGCCAGTTTTCATTTCCAGCCACCACCTGCTCCTCAAAAGGCATCATGCAGGCGATCCGGGGTGTGACCTCCTCATAGTAGGGCGAGCGGCGGGCTTGCCACGTGGCATCGGTGGCTACAATCACCTTTCGCCCGGCTTCGACGATCTCAAGAATCAGCCCTGCGCGTGAGACGAAGGACTGGATGTTGCCCTCGCCCCAGTGTTGGACACGGACCGCCAACAGGTTGCTTCCCGGCCGCAGCAGCCCGGAGACTTCGTGCTCGTCGAACTCGTAATGACTGGGGAAATTGCGGTTGGGCCCGTATGCCAAGCGCTTTCCGTTCACCCACAGCGTGTAGCGGCTGTCCGCGCTGATTCGCAGATGAAAGGCCCCCTTGCCCTTGGCCTGAAAGCTTGTGCGAAACTCCGCAACCGCATTCCGCGGCGCGACATCCCCGTCGATCCAGATCCAACGCGCCGCCTCGAATCCGTGGCCTCCTTCTCCTTTGGGTGTGCCTGCGCTGCGATTTTCCATGAACGGTGAGAGCCTAAGATCCGAAAGTAATAGTATGCAACAAAAATTGCGGCTGTTGGATGGAATTTCCTCTGGGTTCCACGAAGCTCCCCGATTCATTTGTCCGCAACCCTTGCGGGAACTCAGCGCAACTTTAGGTTTGTCACCCTGCCTGTAACCGCTAGATTGAAGGGCGTGGCCGCCAAGAAGAACAGCGAAAAGAAGAAGAGTATTTCGATTTACACCATCGCCGAGGCCTTGGGTGTCACTCCGGGCACGGTCAGCCGCGCCCTGAACAACCGGCCGGAGATCAGCGTGGCGACGCGGAAGCTGGTCCGTCAGAAAGCCGGCGAGCTTGGCTTCAAGCTCAGATCCTTCGAACCGCGGGTGACGAATATCTGCATGGTGATCGAAGTCACACCGAATCAAACCAGCCTCTTCTCGCCCTTCGTGGATTCCGTCTTGGATGGCGTTTGGAAATACTGCAAGGAAAACGATATGGAGCTGTCCCTGTTCGGCGAGAAGCCCGACCGGCTCAATGAATGCGACCTGATCCGTGTGCTTGGGCGCCGCTCGGTGAATGGCGCGGTGTTTCTCAACAGCACGCGGCAAAGCCGCTACTTCGCCGCACTCAATGACCAAAATTTCCCCTACTGCTGCGTGTTGAGTGGCGCTCCGGAGGCGGCCCAGTGGACCGTCCTCTCAGACGGAGCCGGGCTGAGCCGGCGGGCCACCAAACATTTGATCGACCTCGGTCATCGCTCCATTGGATTCCTCGACACGCTCAGCGGATTGGAAATCGGCGCAGAGCGGCGGGCTGGATTTGAAGCCGCGCTCAAAGCCGAAGGTCTGCCAGTCCTTCCAGAGCTCTTCTTCAGCCATGCCAACAGTGGTGACGAGATCGCCGACGGCTTCGAGTTCGGGGCCCGCGGCGTCCAGTTCCTCCTCAGCAGGAAGGTCGTGCCCACCGCATTCATGACGATGAGCGATGAGGTGGCTTTCGGTGCCATGCACGAGCTCGTGGCCCGCGGGCACCGGGTGCCTGCGGATTTCTCCGTTCTCTCCTTTGACGATTCCAAATTCTGCCAGTATGCCAATCCCCCGCTCACTGTTGTCAGCCAGCCTAACGAGCGATTCGGTTACGAGGCTGCCAGACTGGTGGCCCGCAGGATCGACGAAAACCTCCGGTCGAACCCATTTCCGCCGCTCGCGATTGCCGGCGAGTTGATTGTGAGGGGTAGCACCGGGCCGGTCCCGCGGGTGCACTGACCGCGGACAGTTTTTGAAGTCGAGTTTATTCTTCCCCCGTTATTCTTCCCCCGGCAGGCACGGGCCATCGGCAAGGCAGCGGTCGACGAGGTCTTGGATGGAAAGCGTGGCCAGGCAGACCGAGCTGTCCGCCGCGCCATAGTAAACCAACAACTCGTCCTGCCGGAAGCCAGCGACTGCCGCAGTCGGAAACACCACTTGCGGGACATTGCCGCGGAACTCGTAGTCGGTTTCCGGCCACATCAAACAAGCCCGCATCTTGCCAATGACTTTCGATGGGTCCTCCAGATCGAGCAGCATCGCCCCGGCACTGTACATGATCCCATTCATGTGCTGGCGGCAGCCATGATAGAGCACCAGCCAACCGGCGGCCGTGCGGATGGGCGGAGCTCCCGGCCCGATCTTGCAGCTTTCCCAGTAGCGTGTGCCTTTTTGCAGCACCAACTGAGTGCGACCCCAGAAAATCAGGTCGGGCGAATACGACAGATAGATGTCGCCACCCGTGGTGCCTTCCCCATTCGGGCGTTCCAAACGGGCATAGAAGCCGTTGAAGGTGCCGGGAAAAATCACACAGTTGCGGTGGTCCACCGAGGTGATGAATCCCAAATCCTCGAACGACTCAAAGTCAGCGGTCCGCAGCAAGCGGATCCGTCCCCCGAGACTCGAGGAGACATTGTAGGTGATGTAGTGATGCCCTTCCAAGGTCGTGATCCGCGTGTCGAAAATCCCGTCCGAGTGACCGATATAGGGATATTCCTGAGGCGGTTTGGCGATCGTGTCCCGGCCGATTTCAAAATGGATTCCATCACGGCTGCGGGCAACAAGGAAGCGTGGCACCCACTCCGCGTCCCAACAGTTGAGGACCATGATGATCTCTTCACCCACCCGGACCGCGCCGCTGTTGAAGCAGCACTGGCCTGGAAATGGCAGATGCGCGGCGGTGATGATCGGGTTGTGAATGCTGCGAAACAAGAGCGCGCGCGCCTCGTTGGATGCGCTGCCCAAGGAGGGTGCTTGAGGCGGCGGTGGGTTGAGAGTGCGAGGCATAGTTTGCGGGTTGTTGTAGTTGTTCCGGTGAGTTTGTGATGCAGGTCATTTTCGCGGTCACCCCTGATCCGTCCCACCCGGGAGTTGGCGCCGGAGCTCGGCGACCCGGCGCTCGGTGAGCGGATAGAAGTGGATGAAAACCAAGGCGAGGAGGCACATTCCGATGGGTACAAGCATGTAAAGGAGGCGGATCCGGTCGATCACGCCCTCCGCTTGGTTCGCCTCGAGCTTGGCATCAAAACCCGCCCAGTTCAGCATGTAGCCTCCGAAAACCATGGTGAGGGCGATGCCGGCCTTGATAGTCCAGGCGTAGCACGCACTGTAAACGCCCTCCCTCCGCAACCCGGTCCGCGACTCGTCGAGATCACACACATCAGCCAGC
Source organism: Akkermansiaceae bacterium (assembly GCA_040880785.1). Classification (GTDB taxonomy): domain Bacteria; phylum Verrucomicrobiota; class Verrucomicrobiia; order Verrucomicrobiales; family Akkermansiaceae; genus Luteolibacter. Next base: position 25,249 of record JBBEEL010000019.1, read on the forward strand.
ATCGAGGGACCGATGATCCAGAGGCAGGCCAATCCCGGACTGAGGAGGATCAGGCTGACCATTTGCAGATACGGGGCGGACGGGGTGTAGGTCCACCAGCTGCTGAAAAAGCCGATCATGACCATGATGGTGCCGCCGACGAGGGTGCGGCGTTTGCCGACCCGGGCCGCGATGGCGGCGACGAGCGGGGTGATCGCGAGCCCAGCCGCCTGAAACGCCGCATTCACCACCAGGTTCAGGGTCGATACCTGGGTCTTGTCGCCACCGAAGACGTAAAGGACATTGATATAGAGCGCGAGTGGATTGATGACAAAAATCCCGAAGAGGATGCAAAGCGTGAAGCCGGCGAGACAGAGGAAGGCTGGGTTACGGAACGTCACCGAGGTCGCCGCAAGCAGAGGGATTTTCCTCTGCCGCTGGCCTGCCGATGGCCGCTCCTTGCCGAAGATGGCGGGGATCAGCCCGAACACGGCGATGAGGACCCCGAAGATGATGCCCACCCAGCGGACCCCCTCGACCTCATCGGAGCCAAGGCGGAGTGAAAGCCACCAGAGCGCGCCGAGAAACAGGCCGCCGACGGCTTGAAAGACATTTTTCCAAGCCTGCACATTGGTGCGCTCGTGGTAGTCGGTGGAGAGCTCCAGGCCGGAGGCGATCCAGGGGACGGTGAAAATGGCGTAGGCGGTGTAGTAGAGGATGGAGGTGATGAGAAAAAACAGCCCGATGACCTGCGGGGTGGAGTGGGCGGGGGGCATCCAGACCAGGGCGAATGTGAGGCCACTGAGAACGGCACCGACGGCCACGTAGGGTCTGCGCCGCCCCCAGCGCGAGCGCGTGTTATCGGAAATATTGCCGACAAGGGCGTCTGAGAGCGCCTCCCAGATCCGGGGGATACCCATGGCCCAGCCGAGAAAAACCGGGTCCACCTTCAACGCGAGATTGTAGATCGGCAGGGCCAGGTAGTTGAATGAGTTCGCCATGAACACATCCGCAAACGCCCCGCTTGCCCATACCGCCTTGGTCTTGGTCGGAAGTTTGCCGCCCGGCCGCCCGGTCGGTGGTGGTTCCACCGCGGACGCTGGGGATTCTGCAGTGGACTGGGTTTGCATGGACCGCAGCCATTCAGAATGTTGTTTTTTGTTGCGTCAAGCACAGATCATCATGAGGGTCACGGCCATGGCATTTATTTCAACTGGGATGATCTCTTTGGGGATTGGCTGGCTTTGGATGGCGGGAACCTTGCAGGCGGAGGAGCGGGTGAAACCACCGCTGGAGGTGGTGGATGGTAAGTTGTGGCGCGAGGACCGGCCTTACCGGGGGATCGGCGTGAACTACTTTGACGGCTTCCGTCGGCTGCTGGAATTTCCCGGCAAGCGCGCGGCGGGGGTGCGGGAGTATCGGGCCGGGCTGGATTTTCTGGCCAAACACGAGATCCCGTTCGCGAGATTCGCCGCCGGCGGCTTCTACCCCACCGAGTGGAAACTCTATCAGGAAGATCCGGCCGCTTATTTCAAGCTGATGGATGACTTCGTCTCGGACGCGGAGAAGCGGGGTGTGGGCCTGATCCCCTGTTTGTTCTGGGCCCATTTTACGGTGCCCGATCTCTGCGGAGAGCCGGTCTCGGCCTGGGGGACGGCGGAGAGCGAAACCAGGAAATTCATGCGCCGCTATACGATCGAGATGGTGACGCGCTACCGGCACTCCAAGGCGGTCTGGGCATGGGAGTTTGGCAACGAGTTCATGCAGGAAGCCGACCTGAAGTTTCGAGCCAAGAGCGATTATTGGGTATTGCCACGGTTGGGAACACCCGCGGTGCGGACTGCGGCAGACTACCCCACGTCCGCGGAAATCATTGCCGCCTACGCGGATTTCGCGAAAACCGTTAGAACGCTGGACCCTCACCGTCCGCGGATGACCGGCGATGCCACGCTGCGTTCCGGGGCCTGGCACCTGGCCCGCGGCCTTGGCTGGAAGTCGGACACCGCCCAACAATGGGGTGAGTCACTGTTGGCGGCGAACCCGGCTGGAATCGACACGCTTTCCGCCCATCTCTATCATCCACGGGCCAATCTTCAGGGATACACGGGGCAGGGACCGGCGGGGTTTGGCCTCGACGAGCAGTTCCGGCAGTTAGGCGAACTGGCGCGTTCGGCGGGAAAGGTGGTTTGGCTCGGTGAGTTCGGCCCGGGTATGGGAGAGCAGGATCTGACAGAACGCCGCAAGCAAGTGGCGGAAATGCTGGATCTGATCGCAAAGCACCGGATCGAGCTTTCCGCCTACTGGGTTTTCGACAGCTTGAACCCTGGTCTGGGGGTCTGGAATGCGGCGGAAGGAAATGACAACGCCTTTGTTTTCGAGATGATCCGGGAAGCCAACAAGCGGCTTTCTGCCGACATGCGCTGAGGAACGAGCGCTCGTATCAGCCTGGCTGCGACATCGTCTAGCGGGTTTCGCTGAATGTCAGTCCGAGCTCCTTCTCCAGCGCGGTGATCTTGGGCCGTTCGCGTGGCTCGATGAGGGTGACGGAAATCCCCTTCTTGCCCGCGCGGGCCGTCCGGCCGCTACGGTGTGTGTAGTATTCGGTTTGCTCGGGTAACTGATGATGAATGACGAATGACAGACCCTCGACGTCGATGCCGCGCGCGGCGACGTCGGTGGCGATGAGGAACTGGATGCGCTCCTTCTTGAACGAGCGCATCACGGTGTCGCGCTCTTTCTGGGTGAGATCGCCTTGGAGGACGGCGACGGGGTAGCCGCGGGTGGTGAGTTGTTTACCGAGCACGATGGCACCGGCCTTGGTGCGGCAGAAAATGACGCCACGGTTTTCCTTCTGGTGCTTGAGGAACGCGTCGATGAAGTCGGTTTTCTCGTCGCGGCTGCAGATGGCGAAGCGGTGGTCGATGTCGCGGTTGACGATGTGGGCTTTGTCGATTTTGAGCGACTGGGGCTTACCCGCCATGCAATCTTTGACGAGGCCGTGGATCGCGTCGGGGATGGTCGCGGAAAACAACCAGGTGCTGCGTCTGCCGCGGGTGAGGCCGAAGATTTGCGTGAGCTGCTTTTTAAAACCCATGCTGAGCATTTCGTCAGCCTCATCGAGCACGAGGTGCTTGACTGAGACGAGCGTGAGCGCCTTGCGCTTGATCAGGTCGATGAGTCGCCCGGGTGTGGCGACGACGATGTGGGTCGGCCGTTGGAGGGCGGCCACTTGGCGGTCGATGTTGTCACCGCCGCTGAGCACCTCGATGAAGACCTTGTCGGAAAATTTGGTGAAGCGGAACAACTGCTTGCCGATTTGCTTGGCGAGCTCGCGGGTGGGAGCGATGACGAGGCCTTGGATTTCCTTGGATTGCGGGTTGATCTTCATCAGCAGCGGCACGCCGAACGCGGCGGTCTTGCCGGTGCCGGTTTGGGCTTGGGCGATCAGGTCGCCGCCGTTTTCCAGCAGGAAGGGAATGGCTTTTTCCTGAATTTCCGTGGGTTGGATGATACCGAGTTCATGGAGGCCATGGATGAGGTCCTCGCGCGTTCCGAGTTCTTTGAAAGTGTGCACGTCGTGTGGGTGTTCCGGTGAGAGTCTGGCAGCCGCTCAGCCGCCTGCGCGGATCCTGACCGGCCGGACCGGCGATGACGAGCCATGAAATTCGGCTAACTTATTGTCGCACCATCCGCTTGCCGCGGTGGTTTTTTCAGGCAAGGCTCTCGCATGCCGCTTGTCCTTGCCTCTTCCTCCCCGCGTCGCCGTGAATTGCTGGAGCGGGCGGGGCTGATGTTTGAGGTGGTGCCGTCGCCGGCGGAGGAGATTCACGACGTCTCGATGAAGCCGGAGGTTCTATGCGAAAAAAACGCCACGTTGAAGGCGGTGGCGGTGGCGGCGCTGCGGCCTTTGGCCACGGTCATCGGTTCGGACACGTTGGTATTTATCGATGACGTGGCCTTGGGAAAACCGGCGGATCTGGCTGAGGCGCGTGGGATGTTACGGCGCTTGTCGGGGCGGACGCACCGGGTCTGCACCGGCGTCTGCGTGATCAGCCCGGGCCGCGGGACCCGCGTGTTTCACGATGTCACCGAGGTGACTTTTCTCGAACTCGACGACGAGATGATCGACGATTATTTCTCAGTGGTGAACCCCTTGGACAAGGCGGGTGCGTATGGGATTCAGGAGTTTGGCGAGCGCTTGGTGGCGGGTTTTAGCGGGAATTTCGACAACGTGATGGGGCTGCCGCTGGAAAAACTGCTGGTGGTCTTGGGATAATCGGATTGCGGTGCGGTGGCCCATGGGTGCAGACTGGGGGATGGAGAAACTCCACCGGTATCCGGTCATTTTCAATCCGCGGGCGCGGAGCCAGAAGGGCGGGCGGGTGCTGCGGTTTTTGATGGGGCATGCGCACCGCTTTGCGCTGTTCGCGACGAACCACGCGGGTGAGGCGCGGGAGCTGGCGGCCCGCTTCGCGGCGGAGGGTGAGCCGGTCGTGATCGCGGCGGGCGGGGACGGCACGCTCAATGAGGTGGTCAGCGGGCTGGCGGGATCCAAGACGCTGCTCGGCGTGTTACCGGCGGGAACGATGAATGTATTCGCCCGCGAAATGGGAATTCCGTTTGATTCACTTGAACGGGCCTTCGCGGTGATCGAGCGTGGGTTTGTGAAGGAAGTGGATTTGTTCGAGGCGAACGGCTCACCGTTCGTGCAGATGGCCGGGGTCGGGTTCGACGCGCTGGTCATCGAGGAGACGACGTGGGAGGCGAAGAAAAGGTTGGGTCCGCTGGCTTATCTGTTGGCGGCGGTGAAGGTGCTGGGAGAGACGCCCCCGCAAATCGAGGTGATCTGCGCGGACGGCCGACGCGAGGTGGGCGTGGCGGTGCTGGCCGGGAATGGCTCGCTCTACGGCGGGCAGTTCAAATTTTTCCGCAACGCAAACAACAGCGACTCGAAGTTGGACGTGCTGGTTTACAAGGAGGCGGGTTACCGGCTGGTGCTTGATTCGCTGCGCGGACTGGCATTTGGCGGGATCGATCTGGTGGCCTCGACGGCGTATTTTCAAGCGGATGATTTCATCGTGCGGGCGGACCGGGAGGTGCCGGTGGAGGTGGATGGCGAGTTGATCGGGCGGTTTACGGAGGTGCATTTCGTGGAAACGGCCAACCGGCTGCGGGTCATCGCGCCGGAGGAGCCGATCATCGGCGGGTTCGCGGACACGGTGAAAGCGCTGCTGCATTGGCCGCGGCGGGTGGCGGAACTGCAAACGGCCAAGGGGGAGGCATGAAAAAGGCCGCCGCAAAAAGGGGGGCATTCCGGCGCTGGCTCCGGCGACTGGGGTTGGTGGGTCTAGCGGGTGTTCTGTTGTTTATCGGGGTGGTGGCCTACGCGAATCTCGCGGCCTCCTGGGTTTCACGCGGGCGCTTGTTCACGGAGGCCAAGGATCTTCCGATAACCAAGGTCGGTCTGGTGTTCGGCACGACCGACCGGATCAACGGCCGCGAAAACCTGTATTTCCGCTACCGCATCGATGCGGCGGAAGAGGTCTGGAAGGCGGGTAAGGTCGAGACCTTGATTGTGTCCGGCGACAACCTGAGCCCGTATTACGACGAGCCGGCGAAAATGAAGGACGCGTTGATGGCGCGCGGCATCCCGGGCGACCGGATTGTCCGCGATCCACGCGGGCTGCGGACTCTGGATTCCGTGGTGCGGGCGAAGGAAATTTACGGCACCAACTCGATCCTTTTGATCAGTCAGCGTTTTCAAAACCAGCGGGCGATCTATCTGGCAAAGGCGAATGGGATCGAGGCATACGGATTCAACGCGCGTGACGTGCAAACCCAAGGGGGGACCAAAACAAAAATCCGCGAGGTGGGTGCGCGGGTGAAAATGTGGCTCGATGTGAACTTCCTCAACACCCGGCCGAGCCACCTGGGCACCCGGATCGAGCTGCCGGAGTAGGTGGATAAGAAGAGGCCGCCGGAGCACCCACCCCGACGGCCAAGCTGCACAAGGTCATGACAACCCCTGCGGTTTCACCCGCCGGCCTGCATGAGGCTGGCAACTGCTGTTCCCCCTTACATGAAAACGCGCACTTGCGTGCGGTCTTCAGCTGGTTTTGACCTCCGGGGAACGGCGGTAGTCAAAAATGAGGATCTAATTTTCTCAGCGGCGGTGGATCGGCCGCATCGACGGTTTGCTCGTGGTTGGAGTTACCCGAGGGGCCGCGACCGCGCTGCGGGTGGTGGTCCTTGGGTAGGCTCCCACCTTGTCGTCCACGGGGAGGATGACGTCCACCGGCGGCAGAACCCCGGGGCCATCCGCGAAGTCGCGGATGTTGGGCGAGGCTTTGTAGCGGGCGTCCATGTCAGCTTGGACGGAGTTGAGGGAGCGGTCGTTGCTGACGATCGAGGGCTGGATGAAGACCATCAGCTCACTGCGGTCCTTGTCCTCGACGGTGCGGGAGAATAGGGCACCAACGTAGGGGATGCTTCCCAAAATAGGGATTCCACTGCGCGAGCTGTTTTTCCGCGAGATGATCAATCCACCGAGGACGACGGTCTCGTTATTCGGCACGGTGACGGTGGTGAGAATTTCACGGGTGGTGATGCCGGGCACGGTGAGGGGCGCGCCACCGCTGCCCGCGCCTTCGATGACTTGGTCGGCACCGCGCTCGTCGTTGAGGAGGGCCACCTGCATGGTGATTTCGTTCTCGGAGTTGACCAGAGGGATGATTTCGAGTTTCAGCACCACGTCCTGGTATTCGATGTTGGTGCTGGATCCGCCGGCGGAGAAGTTGTTGCTGCTGGTGGGGATGGCGATGCGCTCACCGCTGGAAATGATGCCTTTTTGGTTGTTGGAAGTGAAAATGCTCGGGCGGGAAAGCACGGTGAAGTCGCCCTTGGACTGGAGCGCGTCGAGGTAGACCCTCAAGTTGTTGCCGATTTTTCCATAGAGCTGGAGTCCGCCGCCGCTGAGGTTGCCGGGGTTGAATGGCCCGGCATTCTCGCCGGTGCCACCGGTGCGGAGGATCGGCAGGATCGGACCGCGTCCCGAACCGCCTCTGCCGACGAAGTCGTTGCCGAGTCTGAGGTAGTCGAGGCCCATGGTGAAGTTGTCGCGCAAGGCGAGCTGGCCAATGATGGTGGAAATCATGACCTGGTCCGGCTTGACGTCGATCTGGTCCAAGAGGCGTTCGATGATTTCGAGGCCGGAGGGTGGGCCTTGGACGACGATGGAGTTGGTGATGTTGTCGGCGACGAGCAGGGTGCGACCGACGAGGACGGACTCGGGGGCGGAGCTGACGCTCGGCTCGCTGAGGGAGCTCCCGCCGCCGCCGCCGCCGAGGGAACCGTTGCCTGCCCCGCTGCCGCCGCCGCCAAAGTTGGCTCCACTGCTCGTGCCGGTATTGCGGCTGCTGCTCTGGCGGCTGGTCTGCTGGGTGCGGCTGGCGGTCTGGCCACCGGCACCACCACCACCGCCACTGGCTTGGGTGCCACCGCTGTCGCCGGTGCCGGTGAAGGCGCGGTTGAGGGCGTCTCCCGCGATGGGGAGGAAGTCGGAGACGGTGAGGAAACGGAGTTTGCGGCGGAGGAAGTTTTTCTCACTGGTCTCCACATCGAACTCGCGGACGAGGCCCTCGACGAAGATCAGATCGACGGGACGTCCCATGGCGAAGATGCGGTTGGTGCGCGGGTCCGGGATGATCTGGACGGGGGTGGACTCACCGCTGCTGCCGCCGGGTTGGCCGGGGACGGCGGGGGCACCTTCGACCGCGGGGGCGGGGGCGGGGGTGGCGTCGGCGCGCTGGATGCCGGCGGTGGTCTGCGCGGACTGTTGGGCGGTGAGAAGATCGGTCAGCGTGGCGGCGATTTCCGTGACGTCGGCGTATTTCACGGTGATGAAGCGGGTGCCGACCTGCGAGGACGGCTTGTCGATTTCCGCCTTGAGGTCGATGAGCTTGCGGATCAGAGAGGTATTTTCGGTGATGACGACGGCGGCGGCATTGGGCACCGCGGCGATGGAGCCGAAGGCGCCGAATTGACCAATGATCTGGGTGAAGGTGTTCACAGCCTCAGCGGGTTTGATGTAGCTGAGGGTCATGACGTAGGAGATGACAGCGTCGGTCTCGGGCAGCATGTCGTTTTCATTATAGACCGGCAGCCCGAGTGGGCGGGGGCCGGGGACGCCGCCGGGGGAGAGCATGAGGACGTCGAGATTCGGGTTATGGTGGTCCGGGACGAAGACGAAGCCCTCGAGGATGGCGGCCTTTCTTAGCAGGTCGGCGGCCTCGCCGAAGGTGAGGGGATCCTGCTCACTGGCATCTTGGACGAAGCGGAACTCCGCGGTGGAGGCGGGGGTGGAGACGATGACGCGGCGGCCGGTGTATTTCCGGTAGAGGCCGGCCAGGGCGTCGCCGCTGAGTTTGAGTTCCTCGATGGGTTCGACGATTTTCGTGTCCTTCAGGGCGAGGTCCAGGCGTGGAAGCGCATTGGCGGGTGCGCCTGCGGCAGGTTGGGGGGCTTGGCCGGGGACGGGGACGCCAGGCGGGGCCTCGGCGGGCACTTGGGCGGCGGCAGAGACGAGGCCGAGGAAAAGGAAGGCAAGGGAGCGATGGACGGACATGGAAGCGGAGTGGAATTTTTTGGGAAACGAGACTCAGTTGCGGCGGCGATTGGAGCGGGGATCTTGGCGGCCGGGCTGGGATGGCTGTTGTTGTGCGGCCGGTGTGGGAGGCGGGACGACGCGCGGCCGCGGTTGGCGCTGCGGGATCGGCTGGCCGTTTTGATCCACTCCCGGCGGCAGGCCCGCTTGCGGGATTTGTGGATTCTGCGGCGGAGCGGCTTGGGCGGCTTGGGGTGCGGCAAGGGTGAGTAATTGCTCGTCGTAGGAGACGGTGCCGGTTTTGTCGCCGCTGCGCAGGCGGACCTCGGTCCCGAGGACGTTGCCCGGCTTGCGGGTGATGCCGAGGATTTCAAATCCGCTGCGGGTGTCGCCGGAGTCCACCATGATGCGCTGGTCCGGTTGTTTTTTGTTGATGAGGGTGACGCGGTAGCCGCTGTCGCCGATGGGTGAGACGCCGATGAGGGCATAGTCATCGAGCGGATTGATCTCTTCACCGGGCGGCGGCGGTGGCGGCTTGGAGGTGAAGGGGGAGTTATTCCACAGCGAGCTGTAGCTGGTGACGGGCATTTTCCGCGGCAGGTCAGCCGCCGCCCAAGCGGCGAGGAGGAGGGTGGTGGAAAGGATGGAAAGGGAAGTTTTCACAGGCGTTGCAGGTGGGGCCGTCAGACGGCAGGCGGCGGGATAAACCACTGCTCGATGGTGGCGCTGCAGTCGATTTTGGTGTCGTCCTCCTTGTTGGGTGACAAACGGATCTGGGTGGCGGCGCGGAACTGATCGGGCATGTTGAGCCGGTCAAACCAGCGGTAAAGTGCTTCTTCGCCCCCGGTGACGTTGATCTGGAGCTTGGCGCGGTGGTAATAGCGCCCCTCGGTGGCGTCGGTCGGCAGCGGTTTCTGGGTTTTGATGGTCAGGCCAGTGGCGCGGGCCTCGCGCTCGACAAGTTCCTGCAGCTGGGTCTGGGCGTCCTGGTTGGCCATCGGCTGCGGTTCGTTCTCGGTGAGCCAATCCATCTGGTCAGTCACTTGGGCGCGGCTGTCGCGGAACATGTCGGCGGTGGCGAGCTGGTCGCGGGCTTGGGCGCGACTGGCGTCCACCTCCTGGCGCTTGGCGGTGGCGAAGCCGTAGCCGAGGAAATTGACAATCGCGAAGGCCGCCACGGCAAAGAAGATCAGGAGTTTTTGTTCGCGAGGTGACATGGAGAAATAAAAGAAAGAGAGTCGGCAAGCGACCGCTTACTGGAGAATGAATGCCGTACGGCGGTGGTTTTGTCGGTGGAAGGGCGAGATCACCGTTTATCGGCGCCGTAGGTGAATTCCCAGCCGCGGGTGGATTGGTTGGGCTCCGGGGTGTCCCAGCCGAAACGGGCGAGGTCGTTGTTTTTCCCCAAGTTGAGGCTGAAGGATTGGACGGCTTGGAACTGCTGAGCCTCGCCCCTGAGCCGGATCTCGCCCGAGCTGATGTCCGCGGTGGTGAGGCGCAGGCCGCTGTTGGGCGGGATCGAGGCGGCGATGCGGCTGAGGATGTGGACCGGTGAGTTGGCAAGCTCGATGGCATCGGCAAGTTCATCCCATTTGGCGATGTGTTGGGAGTAGGCGACGCCGTCAGGGGCGGCGGCTTCCGCCTCGACGATGAGCTTGCGGGTTCCCCGGTTGTCATTCCACAGGCCGTATCCGAGCCAGCCAATGATCCCGGCATAGATGACGGCCAGAGCGGCGGCTCCGAGGATGATGTTTTGCCGCCGGCGGGCGGCGCGGCGGGCGGCGCGGACGTCGGCGGGGAGGAGCTTGCTGAGGGGATCCGGCAGGACGGGGGCCGGCCGGGGGCCTGTCTGGACGGGAGCGCGGAAGGCGGAGCGGAGCGCCGCGGCATCGATATCTTCCTGCCCGGTCCAGAGGAACACCTGGGATGGCTCGATCTCCAGGCCCTGCAGGGAAAGCTGGATGAGCGCGAGGCGGATTTCCCGCGCCAAGGCCTCGTCCGGGCTGCGGGAGGTGCCGGAGGTGGCCTGGCAGTAAACGAGATTTCCTTGGTGGGAGAGGCTGAAAACCCAGCGCCCGAATTCTTTCCAAATCGCGAGCGAGTCGCCGTCCAGCGGATAGGCGCGGGCGGAAATGTCGAAGCTTTTCGGCCCTCGGGGCGGCATGTCGCCATCGCCGGGAGTGCGCAGGAGGACGGAAACCAGCGCGGTGTTTTCCGCCTCGCGGGCGATGATGAAGACGTCGGTGAGCTGGCCGGCCATGGGGTCCGGGCGCAGGCCGAGGCGCTCGGCATGGAGCGCGGCGAGGTCGGAGAACAAGGCGTCGTCATCGCTGGTGACGCGCATCGGCACGGCGGTGACCGACCGGACGGGGAAGAGCAGGAGCAGGTCGCCGGCCGGGATGGTGGTCAGGTCGCTGGCGCGGTCGATGGTGGTGGCCGCGCGGAGGGTGATCTCGCTGGCGCTGGGGCCGGACCAGATTTCCCAACCCAGTTCGCCGGGGACAAGAAGGATGTTTTCAGTGGATTTGCTCACGGGATGATTTCTTCGGTGCGTTCAAGTAAGGCCGGCCGTCCGGTCCGGTTGCGGACAATAACGTTGATTTTGCGTTTGGCACCATCCGCGTAGCCGATGCTTTCGATGCGGGTGGTGGTGTCATCCACGGTGAAGCGATTCGCGATATCGGGACGGTCTTGCACGTTAATTCCTAAAAGAGCAAGCGCGTCGGCGGCATTTTGGAAGGGCAAATCGTCGGTGGTGTCGCGCAGACCGTCGGTGCCGCGGACGGTTTCCGAGATGACGCTTGCTTGGGAAACGGAGACCTCGGCGGCGGCGGCGATGAGCTCGGCCGAGGCCTCGTTGAGATCGAGCTTCCCGGCGCTCCAGATGGTGAACCAGTTGCGCCAGTCCGGGCGGAGCGCTTCGAGCAGGTCCATGCCGCGGACGAGACTCATTTCGCTGAGGTCATAGAACGGCCGGTTGAAGGGCTGGTTGATCCGGCCGATGCCTTCGTAATACGCGTTTTCCGCCCCGTTGAGCGAGACGTTGTCATCCGCGTCCACCCAGTCGCCGAGGGCATCGACGAGCTCCTGGGCCTCGATGAGCTCGAGCCCCCAGTCGATGAAAATCCCACGGAGTAGGGCTTTATCGTCCTGAATGAGGATGGAGTTGATGTTGAAACGGCCGCCTTCCGACAGGATTTTGACTTCAAAACCTTCGCCGGATTCCGAGTCGAGTTGGCGGAGGATGGGATCGGAGCGTTTGACAACGGGGTTGGAGCCGATCGCGACGCCCATTTCCGCGATCTGGCGGGCGCGCGAGCCGTGGATCTTGGCGGTGGCGAGCTCCATATCGAAGGAAATGACCCGCAGCGTCGCCATGGAGGCCATCGCGAGGATGGCGATGAGCCATAACACGGCCATGAGCGCCGCGCCGCGGGAATGCGGGGTGGTGGAGGGGCGGTGGATCATTCTTGCGGAGCTTGGGGGATTTGGATGCCGCCGCCCGGGATTGGAACGCCACCGCCGGGGATGTTGATCGACGGACCGTTGCCGCCGCCATCACCGCCATTGCCGCCGCCTTGCATCATTTGGCGCATGAGGACTTCGGGGTTTTGTTTGGGCGGGATCCAGAAAATCTGGCGGATTTCCTCGCCTTTGGCGCCGACGGCCATGGTCAGCTCGAGTTGCAAGGGCAGTCGGCCCTGCAGCTCCCAATCGTAGGTCCACTCCATCGAGCGACCGTCAAGGACCCGCCATTCGAAATACGCGACGTCCTCGAGCAGGATGATTTCCGCGAACGGCTCGTCACTGATCGCCGAGCTGCCGAACGACGAAGTAGCACCCTCGAGGATTTCGTTTTCGTAATACCGCAGAACAATGTCGAGGAAGCCGCTGCGGCGCTTGACGGTGGAAAGCTGGACCGCCTTGGCGATGCGGGCCTGACCGCCCCAAGTGAAACTGAGCGGGACGTTCTGCAGCGTGAGGTCGGAAATATAGTGGGAGCCGGAATCCTCGACCTGGAGGTCGAAGCGGGTATTCCCCGGAAGGCCGGAGAACCGTTGGCTCAGCAGCTCAAAAAATGCTTGGTGGAGCATTTCCTCGTTCTGCGTCTGCACGATCGTGTTCCCGAGCGCCAGCGAGGAGCGGGCGGTGCTGAAAACCATGCCGACGAGAATCGTCAGCAGCAAGATCACCAGCATAAGCTCGAGCAGCGTGAAGCCGCGGATCCGGGGTTTGGCAGCGCGGTGGTTCATGGTTGATACATGCGGCCGTAGCGCCAGGTTTCTACGGAACGGGATTGCCACTCGCCCTTGTCAAACCAGCGGGCGTCGATGGTGATCGCATACATTTCCTGCAGCAGCTGACCCTCCTCGTTCTCGAGCTCGTCCAAAACCGCGATCGTGGTGGCCAGCTCGATGCCTGTATCACCGACGGAAAAGGTGGTCACACCCTCCTCGAGGACCGGCAGCGAAAGCGTCTCGTCGAGCGCGCTGTCGAGGATGCGTGTTATGCGTAACTCGCTCTGTGCCAGTTGTGCAGCCGCAGCCATTTGGTGCAGCGCGACGGCGAATCCAGTCGCCGCGATGCCAAACACCGCCAACGCGAGAACCATCTCAAGGAGAAGGAATCCACGGGTTTTCGCGGGCTGGGCGGGAGAAGTCATCGGGCTTCGAGCAGGCTCTCGCGGATGGTGGCGGTGAGCGGGTGGTAGGTGTCTTCCGCCCAACTGTTGCCATAAACCATGCGGACGGCGATGGGCTCGCAAAGTCCGTCTGGATCAAATCGCCAGACATGGACGGTATCCTTGATCGTGGTCTGCCAGGTGTCCGAATTCCAGCGGCGGATGGAAACGCTCATGCCGGGATCGAGGGCAAGTTGGCGCTTGGCCGAGACTTCATCGGAATCGGGCGCGGGCTCGTCGCTGCGGCGGCGGCCGTTTTTTCGCTCGTCCATGCCAGCTTGGGCGAATGGCAGCAGCCGGACCCTCCCCTCGCGGAATTCCAAGGCGTAAGGAGTTTGTTGCAGGATGGAAATCGTGCGGGCGCGCTTGGCGAGCAGCTCGATCTCCCCGGAGGCGTCGCGCAGCGTGCGCTCGTCCGACGAGTAGATCATCAGGCCGACCGCGCCGCCCATGATGACCGCCGCGATGGCCAACACCATCACGATCTCAATGAGCGTAAAGCCTTGCTTCTTAGTCGTCTTGGCTGCTGAGATCATCTCCCGTGTTTTCCACGCCGTCGGGGCCTTTGCTAAACATTTCAAAGTCGTTGGCGCGCTTCTTGCCCGGGAATCGGTAGCCGTAGTCGGCCCCCCACGGGTCGGTCGGGATTTTGCTCATCACCTGCACCCAACGCCGCGGAACGGGGGTGGAGGCGGGCTTGTCCTGAAGGGCTTTCAGGCCCTGCTGGGTCGTCGGGTAGGAACCGGCGTTGAGCTTATACATCGCGAGGGCGCTTTCGAAACTCTTGAAGTCGGACTCCACTTGGCGGAGCTTGGCCGCGTCGCCGATGCCGCGCATCGCGAAGATCGCGCCGCCGAGGATCATGGCGATGATTCCCAGCACGATGACCATTTCAAGTAGGGTGAAGCCGGAACGGCGGCGGAGGCGGAATGGTCGAGGATGATTTTTCATGCGGTTGGTTGCGTCTGGGGCTAGCCTTTCAGGGATGAAAACGCCGTGCCACTGCAAAGTTGTCGGGAAATTCCCGCGGAGATCGAGATTTCCCGTGGAGAATTTCTTGCCAGCGGCGGTGGATTCTTCCAAGCCTTCTACCTCTTCAGACCATGAACAAAGTCTTAATCATCGGAGCCGGCGGGGTCGGCAGCGTCGTCGCCCACAAATGCGCCATGGTCCCCGAGGTCTTCGGGGAAATCACCCTCGCCTCGCGGACCTTGTCGAAGTGCGAGGCCATCGCCGCGGAGGTGAAGAGCCGCACCGGCCGCGAGATCGCCACCGCGAAGGTGGACGCCGATAACGCGGAGGAAACCGCCGCACTGATCCGGAAAACCGGGGCCAAGCTGCTGATCAACGTGGCGCTGCCCTACCAGGACCTCAATCTCATGGATGCCTGCCTGCTGGCGGGCTGCGACTACATGGACACCGCGAATTACGAGCCGCTGGATGTGGCGAAGTTCGAGTATTCCTGGCAGTGGGACTACCAGGAGCGCTTTGAAAAAGCCGGCCTCACCGCCTTGCTCGGCTCCGGCTTCGACCCCGGCGTGACCAATGTGTTCACCGCTTGGGCGCTCAAGCACCATTTCGACGAGATCCACACCCTCGACATCATCGACGTCAACGGCGGCGACCACGGGCGCGCCTTCGCGACGAATTTCAACCCGGAAATCAACATCCGCGAGGTCACCGCCGAGTGCCGACACTTCGAAAACGGGGAATTTGTCGAAACCATGCCGATGTCGCGGCACCAGCCCTTCACCTGCCCGGACGGCGTCGGGACCTACGAAATCTACCGGATGTATCACGAGGAGCTCGAGTCGCTCGTCAAACACATCCCGACGATCCGCCGCGCCCAGTTCTGGATGTCGTTTTCCCCCAACTACTTGAAGCATCTGGAAGTCCTCCAGAACGTCGGCATGACCCGGATCGACCCGGTCATTTACCAAGGGATGGAAATTGTCCCGCTCCAGTTTCTCAAGGCGGTGTTGCCCAATCCCAGCGAGCTCGGCGAGTCCACCAAGGGGCGGACCTGCATCGGCAACATCATCACCGGCCTCAAAGACGGCCAGTTCAAAGCCATCTACATTTACAACATCTGCGACCACGAGGCCTGCTTCGCGGAAGTCGGCTCCCAAGCGATCTCCTACACCACCGGTGTTCCGGCGATGATCGGGGCAAAGCAAATTTTAGCGCAACATTGGCGCAAGCCCGGAGTCTGGAATATTGAGCAGCACGATCCAGACGCCTTCATGGAGGATCTGAACCAGCATGGATTGCCTTGGAATTTCGTCGAGCTGAGCCGTGAACAGGCGGCCGGGTTCCACGTCGCCGCCAGTGCGCTTGAGTCATGATAACGGCCGTTCCCAAATTTGCTAGCAGCCCGCGTTTTCACTTGTCACCCCTGCAAAACCCGTTGAACCTCCTTGGGTGATGCGCCTCAGAATTTCCCTCCTTTCCCTTCTACCGGGTGGAAAGCAGCCTGAAAAAACGAGCCTGTTTTCTGTTCACCAAGGCCGGTCGAACCGCCGCCAATCCGCTCTGCCTGCCCCGGCGTCGCCAATCATGTCTGGCCATGATTGATCGCGCGGACCAGCTCATCAGCCACTTGGAAATAAGCCGGAACGGTGCATCCCAACCGGTCTGTGCCATCGACACCGAGGCGGACAGCCTGCACCGGTATCGCGAGTCCCTGTGTTTGATCCAGTTCGCCGACCGCTCGCAATGCGTCCTGATCGACCCCCTGGCCATCGACGATTTGTCCGCTCTCGGCACTTACCTCACGGATGCCACCGTCTGGATGCATGGAGCAGACTACGACATGACCATGTTCAAACGCCAGTTCGGCACGCTGCCGGCGGTGGTTTACGACACTCAGATCGGAGCGAGATTGCTGGGCGTCAGGCGCTTCGGGCTCGGAGATCTGGTGAATTTATATTTCAACGTGGAGCTCTCAAAGTCCTCGCAGAAAGCCGACTGGGGGAAGCGCCCGCTATCGCCCAAGATGATCGAATACGCGCTCAATGACGTGCATTATCTCCTGGAGATGGGCGACATGATCGTGGCACAGCTGAAGGAAAAGAACCGCTTCGGGTGGTTTGAGGAAAGCTGCCTTGCCGCGCGTCGGCGGGTCTTGGACCGGGATGACTCCAAGGAGGAGAACTGGCGCGTCCAAGGCTCTGGTAAACTCGATTGTTACGGCCTCGCCTGCCTGAAGGCGCTCTGGCAGTGGCGCGATGGCGAAGCGAAAACCTGGGACCGCCCGTCGTTCATGGTGGCTCCCAACCGCCAGTTGCTCGAGTGGAGCATCGATCTGGCTGCCAAGAAAAATATCGCTCTACCCGGTCACTACCGCCCGGACCGCGTGAAGCGGTTTCGCGCCGCCCTCGCGGCTGTGCAGGCCCTGCCCGAGTCCGAGTGGCCGGAACGGCCCCGCAGCGACCGCCGGAAACGCGACCGCGATTTGGAGCGGAAGGTGGACCTGCTGCTGAAAGCCCGCGAACAAGCGGCCGCCAAGCTCGATATCGAAGGTTCATTGATCGCTCCACGGGCGATTTTGGAGTCCCTGGCCGCGGGGGATGTCGAGCCTTCCGAGGTGCTGTTGAATTGGCAGCGGGAGTGTTTTGGCAGCCACCTCTGATCCGATTCGAGAAGCGAAGATCCTCGGCCCTGTATGCTTCTGGTAACGAGCTTGTTGCGGTGAAATTGGAGCCGCCGTAAAAACTTGAGATTTGCGCCGAAGTTCCTTGTCTCCCGGGACAGGATTTTAGACCCTTCGGCCGCACCATGTCCGAGACCTCGAACGAATCACAAAAAGCAGAAACCCAAGTCGCCGCGGCGCAGGTTTATGACGCTGCCCAAATTGACAAACTCGAAGGCCTCGATGCCGTTCGCAAGCGTCCCGGGATGTATATTGGAGACCCTGACGAGCGTGGCCTCCATCACTGCGTGTTCGAGGTGCTGGACAACTCGATCGACGAACACCTCGCAGGCTATTGCAGCCGCATCAAGGTGGCCATCCACGTCGATGGCTCGGTTTCCATCGCCGACAACGGCCGCGGCATCCCGGTGGACATGCACCTGAAATTCGGCATGCCCGCCGTGGAACTCGTTCTCACCAATCTCCACGCCGGCGGCAAATTCGGCCAAGGCGCATACAAATACTCGGGCGGCCTCCACGGCGTCGGTGCCAAATGCGTCAACGCCCTCTCGGACTGGTTCAAAGCCGAGATCATGCGGAACGGGAAAGTCTATCTGATCGGCTTCGAGCGGGGCAAGACCACCCAACCACTGCACGTCATCGGCGAGGTGGACCCGGGCAAGACGGGCACCATGATCAAGTTCTTCCCGGATGCCACGATCTTCGTCGATACCATCGAGTTCAAATTCGACCGGCTTTCCACCCGTCTGCGCGAACTCGCGTTCCTCAACCCCGGCCTCACCATCGACCTCGAAGACGAGCGTCCGGAATCGGCGAAAAAAACCACCTTCTTCTATGCCAAGGGGATCGAGGAATTTGTCGCCCAGCTCGGTGAAAACAAAACCCTCATCCACGACGAGCCGATCATCCTGCATGGCAAGCGCCAGATCGAAATTGATTATGACGGGAAGAAAACCTCGGACGATGTTTTCGCCGACGTGGTGTTCCAATACAACGATTCCTACAACGACCAGATCCTCTGCTTCGCGAACTCCATCCCTAACGGCGACGGCGGCACCCACCTCACCGGCTTCCGCACCGCCCTGACGCGTG
>JBBEEL010000020.1:0-7439 GCA_040880785.1 Akkermansiaceae bacterium
TCGGCCTGGCTCTGGGTTTCCTGGGTGACGAGCTCGTCGGGCAGCTCGAAATCCACCTGCGCGTTGAAGTGGCCGACGATCTGGTTGACCTTCATGTCACTGATCTTGCGAAGGCGCTCGCCTTCCAGGTTTTGGCGGATGATGCCCTTGATTTCCTCCATCGTCTTGCCGGGGGCGAGGCGGGCGGCCATCTCGTCGTCAAGCGCGGGCAGCACGGCCTCCTTGAGTTCCTTCACCGTGACTTGGAAAACGATTTCCTTTTCCTGCAGTTCCGCAGCCGGAAAATCGGCGGGTAGACTGAGGGTGACGTCGCGGCTGTCGCCGGGATTCATGCCGACGAGCTGGGCAGCGAAACCGGGGAGAAAAGCCTCTTCACTAAGCCGGATCCAGAAACCCTCACGGGCGGAAAGGTAGCCGGTGGGCTTGCCGATGAATTCGTCGGTCGGCTTGCCCTCGACGGTGGAGGAATAGTCGATGACCACGAAATCCCCCATCGCGGCGGGGCGGTCGGTGATGTCGTTGAAATCGGCAAATCGCTCTTGCAGCGCGGTGAGCTGGGCGTCGATTTCCTCTTCCGGCAGCGCGAGCGGCGGGACGGTGACGCTGATGCCCTTATACTCGGGAAGCGTGACTTCCGGCGCGAGCGTGAGTTTGGAAACAAAGCTGAGTCCGCCGTCGGGGTTGGTTGTCACATTCTCCGCCACACCGAAATCGAGGACATTGAGGGCTTCCTGCTTGATCGCCTCGTCATAGGCCTCGTTGATGAGCCTGCCGTAGAGGTCCTCGTTGATTTCCTTCTCGAAGCGTTTTTCCACGACCGCGCGGGGGGCCTTGCCGGGGCGGAAGCCGGGGACGCGGGCCTTGTTGGCAAAGCCTTTGACGATCTTGTCGCGCTGGGTATTGACGGTTTCCGCTGGAATTTCCACGCGAAGGGTGGCGACGCATTTTGGCTGCTTCTCGACGACAATGTTCATGATAAATGGGACCGACTTCAGCGTCGGGCGCGCAAACTAGAGGAAACCCGCGGCAGTTGTCAAACGGGGTCTTGTAAAAGCGCGGCACTCACATGATCCGGTCCGCCAGCGGCTCGCCGCGCAGGAACCGATGGAAATTCCCCAAAAAATGGCGCACCAGCGTGCCTGATTCATCGCGGTGGCCACCGGCGATGTGCGGCGTGATGTGACAGTGCGGCTGGAGCCGCAGCGGGTGGTCGGCGGGCAGCGGCTCGGGCTCGGTGACATCCAGCCAGGCGGCGGCGAGGCGGCCGGAATCCAGCGCCGCAAGCAGCGCTTCCTGGTCCACGGTGGTGCCGCGGCCGATGTTGTAAAACACGGCACCCGGTTTCATCTGACCGAGGCGGGCGGCATCGATGAAACCCCGCGAGGCCTCGTTGTCGGGCAGGATGTTGATGACATGGTCCACGGTGGCGAGGACCGCCGGGAGATTTTCCGGGGTGACCGTCGGCACGCCTTCGTCGCCGCGGGGTGTCCGGCGCAGCGCGGTGATCCGCATTTGAAAAGGCGCGAGCAATTTCACCAGCTCGGTGGCGATCCCGCCGAAGCCGAGCAGCAAAACGCTCTGCCCGCGCAAGGAAACCGATCCGCCGCGCAGCCCAAACCACTCGCCGCTGCCATTGGCGGCCTGGCTGGCGAGCGCCCGCGGGATTAGCCGGGACTGCGCGAGCATGAAGGCGAAAGCGTGTTCCGCGCAGGCGGCGGCATAGACGCTGCTGCTGTTAGTGACGATCAGCCCGCGACCGGCGGCGAGCGCGCGGAATGCATCGGTATCGTAGCGGGTGAATCCGGCGGTGCTGACGTGGATCCATTGCAGCCGCTCGGAGCGGCGGATGCTGTCGAGGTCTGGCTGGCCGAAGGCGATGTCGGCAAGCGCAAACGCCGGGTTCGGCTCGGGTGCCGCCAGCACCGAGGCCACGCGCTTTTCCGGAAGGATCAGCTCGTGGGGCGCAACGCCCTCCAATAAAAGGCGGGCGGAGGACTCATCCAGCCCTGTGTCGGAGAAAATGCGGTAGGTTTCCATGAGTCGTGCCGAAGGGAACATGCGGTGCCACATGATTGCAAACGCTTCGTGCAAAAGAAGATGGCATCACTCACCGACGCATGTAAAACTCAGGCTGTTCTCCACCTTATAAATAACCCCACGCCGAACCGCGGGCGGCGGAGTCGGAAAATTCTCAACACCGACTCACCGCAGAGTTAGAATCCGCCCATGCCACAGGAAACACTAAAGCTACCCGCCCACTTCGCGCTTGAGCCGGAACTGCGCGCACAACTGAGCGCTAGGGCCGGCAAGCAGCGCTGCCTGGAAGGGCACGACGAACTGCTCTTGATCGTGCACGATGTGCCGGAGCCGGCCGCTCCCAAGATCAAACCGCTGCTTTTCTGGAAACGCCACGACGGCCGCTGGACGCAGCCCGGCGGCCCGGGAATCAGCGAGCTGGGGGATTTGCTAAATCGCTATTCGGAAATCATCGGCTCGCATCACGAGGTGGTCACACGGGCGGAAAACGCGGCGGACATCCTCGCGATCCTGCGTCATGCCGGGCCCTTGTCGCGCTCCAGCCAAGAGCTGGCCCACGCGCTCGACCAAACGCTGGCCAGCGAGCCGAACGACCGCGAAATCCGCGAAATCCGCGACCGGGCGAGGGAAATCGACCGCGCCGCCGAGTTGCTCCACACCGACGCACGGATCACCCTCGAGTTCATCCGCACCGAGCACGGCCAGTCGCTTGCCCGCTCGGCCGAGTTGATCTTGAAAACGGCGCAACGGATACTGTTAGTGGCCGCGGTGTTTCTCCCGCTCATCGCACTTGGGATTTTCATCGGGCTCAGCGGTGCCTTGCCCGCGTTTATGCAGTGGGTGATCTGGAGCGTCATCGCTGTTAGCCTGCTGGCCACCGCGTGGTTGTCGCGGAAAAGCCTGCAGGAAACCCTCGTCGCCCGGATGGAGAAACGGCGCTTACCCTAAAAGGGCATTGGGAATTTGAAATTGGGATATTAGGCTCTCAGTTTCAATGACTCTTCAGTTGCGGACCATTCATCCGATAAATGCGCCATCCAATCTAAGCCACTGATGTCTAATCCTTAATAACGAATTTCCCCATCTCCAATTTCCTTTCCATGCTTACGCCAGTGAGGGCACGCCCGTCGCGGGATCGCTCTCCGCGGCGTAGTCCACGCCCTCCAGGCCGAAGCCGAAGAGCCGCAGGAAACTCGACTGATACCCTTCGAAATCGGCCAGTTCCGCGAGATTTTCCGTGTGCACTGCGTCCCAGCGCTGACCGACGATTTCCTGGATCTTCGCCGTCATTTCCCAATCATCCACGCGGATGCGGCCGGCCTCGTCGGGCTGCGGGTTGTTGTTATAAAGCCGCTCGCGCAGTAGCCGGTCGATTTGTTCGATGGTGTCCTCGTGGCTGCCGTCCGCTTTCATCGCCTTATATAAAAGTGAAATGTAAAGCGGCACGACCGGGATGGCGGAGCTCGCCTGGGTGACGAGCGCCTTGTTCACGGAAACCCATGCCTTGCCGCCAATCGGGGCGAGCTTTTCGTCGAGCTCGCGCTGCACACGTTCCAGATCCTCCTTCGCGCGGCCGATGGTGCCGTTCTTGTAAATCGGCCAAGTCACTTCCGGCCCGATATAGGAATAAGCGACCGTCTTGACTCCCTCCGCCAGCACGCCCGCCTCCATCAGCGCGTCCATCCACAACTGCCAATCCTCGCCACCCATGACCGCGATCGTTTGCGCCACATCGTCGCCCTCGGCGGGCTCGATGGTGATTTCTCTAACAACACCGGTGGTCGTGTTAAGATTCTTGTTAGTATAACTCTCGCCGATCGGCTTGAGCACGGATTTGAAAACCTCGCCGGTCTTCGGGTCGGTCCGGCGGGGCGAGGCGAGGCTGTAAATCACTAGATCCACCTGGCCGAGGTCCGCCTTGACGGCAGCGATGACCTCGGTCTTCACCGCATCGGAAAACGCATCGCCATTGAATGAGCGGGCGTAGAGGCCGGCGGCGGCGGCTTCCTTTTCGAAGGCCGCCGAGTTATACCAACCGGCGGTGGCCGTGCGGCCGGCCTCGCCGGGACGCTCGAAGAAAACTCCGAGGGTCGCCGCGTTGGCGCCAAAGGCCGCGGCGATCCGCGAGGAAAGCCCGTAGCCGGTGGAAGAACCAATCACGAGCACCTTCTTCGGCCCGTTCGCGATCAAGCCGCCTTGTTTCACGACGGCGATTTGCTCGGCCACGTGCTTGGCGCAGCCTTCGGGGTGGGCGGTCGTACAGATGAATCCGCGGATCTTCGGTGCAATGATCATGTGGGGGCGGAGATTACCGCCCGCGTCCTGAGAGGCAACTGTTTTTCCCCGCGCCCAAATCCGCGAATTTAAGCGCTGCCAAAGCGCATGAAAACGGCTACAAGTGCCGCATATGCAATGGTATTATTCCAAAAACGGCACCCAGCTCGGCCCCATCGCTGAGGCCGAACTCCGTTCCAAGCTGGCGACCGGCGAGATTTCCCAAACCGACCTAGCCTGGCGGGAAGGCATGGGCGACTGGCTGCCGGTGGCGAAAATCCCCGAGCTTTCCACCCCTCCAGCAGGCTCGCTGCGAGAGCCAGTCGAAGCATCGCCCTACCAAACGCCAGCCGCGGGGCAGGCCTCGTATGCGCCGGGAGTGGTCATTCCAAACTACCTCTGGCAGGCCATCGTGGTGACCATTTTCTGCTGCTGGCCTTTCGGGATTCCCGCGATCGTTTATGCCGCGAAAGTCGACACCCTCCGCGCGACTGGTGACATCCAAGGTGCGATGGCCGCCTCCGCGAGTGCTAAAACCTGGTGCATCGTTGCCGCCGGCGTCTGGCTCGTGCTGATCGTTGTCTGGCTGCTTTTTGTCGGCGTCGCCGCAATTTTCTCCAACTGAAATGCGCCCTCGCCGCGCACTCTTCGCCGCGCTGGGCGTGCTCGCGCTGGTCATCGCCGGCTGCCTGCTCTACCAGAACGGGCCGTCGGGGTTGTCCTGGCTACCGAATTGCAAGTTCAACGAATTCACTGGCCTGCACTGCCCGGGTTGCGGCATGACCCGCGCCGCCCACGCCGCGCTCCACGGGCGGATCGGCGAGGCCTTCCGCTTCAATCCCGTCGGCATGATCTTGCTGCCGCTCGCGCTCGTCGGCTTGGCCATCGAAATCGTCGGCTGGGTCCGTGAAAAGCAACTGTCATTCCGCCTCTCACTCGGCGCGCGCGGCGCCTGGGTCATCGTCTGGGTCATCGCAGCCTTCTGGATTTTGCGAAATCTCCCGTGGTGGCCGTTCACGCTGCTGGCACCCACTTAATAATGGGCTCACACAATCTTTGTCCCGGCCGGGACAAAGATTGTGTGTCCGCTGACTGGCGCGCTGTTTCAGGTCGCTCGCCGCTCGCTGCTCGCCGCTCGCCGCTCGCCGATCCCGACCCCGACCCCGAAGGCGGCGTGGGGTCAGGCGATGCGGCGCGGCCACCGCTGGTCACCCATGGGGCCACGAGCAGGGCGGCTGCGGTGGTATGGAGAAATCGGCGGCGGGAGAGGCCCTGCGAGGGCATGTCACCGGAAACGCAGCGACTTCTCACAGTTCTTTCAACCGCCCCATTGTGCAGTTTAAATGACTGCATCCCCATGCGTTGCCGGACAAGCAGCGGGGAGCGGGAACACGGTCGAGCGATAGATACTTTCCCCATTGTTCTTTCCAGATGAGTTGCTAACCTCAAGCCATCACCTGCCACGCGCAGGGATCCATCAAAGAATCATGGCCAATCCGCTACTGCGACCCACCGACAAACGCGTGCTCCTCATGGGCACTTGCCTTTGTGATGCCTTCTACGACGACGTTGCCCGCGCCACTGTCGAAGTCCTCGAACACCTCGGCGTTTCCGTCGAATTCCCGGACAATCAGACCTGCTGCGGCCAACCCGCCTTCAATTCCGGCGACTGGGTTGCTTCCCGCAAGGTCGCCCGCCACACCGCCAAGGTCTTCGCCGGCGACCTGCCCGTCATTGTCCCCTCTGGCTCGTGCGCGGCGATGAATTTCCACGGAAATCTCCTTCAGTTCGAGGAAAAGCCGGATCCCTCGATCGACTCGCTCGCCGGCCGCACTTGGGAGGTCATGGACTTTATTTTCAATGGCTTGGGCATCAAGAAATGGCCGGGAAAATTTGAGAAAAGCACCCGCATCGCCTTCCACCGCTCCTGCCACAGCCGCGGCACCGGCAGCGGCGAGGCCACCCTCACGCTGCTCGGATCCATCGAAAACGCCGTCGTCACCCCCTTCGGCCAGGACGAGCAATGCTGCGGCTTCGGCGGCACCTTTTCCGTCACCTTCCCGCATATTTCCGGCCGCATGGGATCGCTGAAACTCGATCACATCCTCGAAACCAACCCCGACATCCTCGTCAGTGGCGACATGTCCTGCCTCATGCACCTCAGCGGCCTGGCCATCACCCAGGGCCGCCCTGTCGAGCACCTCCACGCCATCCAAATCCTCAGAAACTCGCTCCCATGATCGGCATCCAACCCATCGACCAATACGCCCGCGACATCTCCGACGAGAAGCAGAACTCGGTCATTGACGGCTCCTCCAAGGGGACCGACAAGCGCTACCACGTCCTCAACCAGGATTACCCGGACCCCGACGCGCTGCGCAAACTCGCCGCCTCCATCAAGGACCACACGCTCCACCACCTCGGCGACTATTTGGCGAAGGCCGAGAAGTCCCTCACCGACCGCGGCGTCCACGTCCACTACGCCTCCACCGACGAGGACGCGCGTCAGGCGATCCTGTCCATCCTCCGCCAGCACGGCGTCACCCAGCTCACGAAGTCCAAATCGATGGCGGCCGAGGAAATCCACCTCAACCCGTTCCTCATCGAAAACGGCGTCGAGTGCCTCGAATCCGACCTCGGCGAATTCATCATCCAGCTCGACGGCGACGAACCGTCGCACATCGTCAAGCCGATCATCCACCTCAACCGCCGCGACGTCGCCAAGACCTTCCTCCGCGAAGGTGTCAGCAGCGAATACAACGACGATCCGGAAACCATCACCCGCCAGGCCCGCGTCCACCTGCGGGAAAAATACATGCAGGCCCAGGCCGGCATCACCGGCGCAAACTTCGTCTGCGCCGACACCGGCCGCCTCGCGCTCATCACCAACGAGGGCAACTCGCGCTTCGGCATGGCTCCGGTGCCGGTCCACATCGCGCTCGTCGGCATCGAAAAAATCATCCCCGAGGAAAAAGACCTCGCTGTTTTCCTCAACCTGCTAGGGCGCTCCGCCACCGGCCAGCAGCTCACCGTTTACACCGAGTTCATCAACGGCCCGCGCTCGGAAAACCAGCCCGACGGCCCCGAGCACATGCACGTCGTCTTCATGGACAACGGCCGCACCGACG
>JBBEEL010000021.1:0-7437 GCA_040880785.1 Akkermansiaceae bacterium
CCGGACACCCCGGAGGTGCGTCCCTGCCTGTGCGCCTGCGGGCGCAGGCCGGGCACAAATGAAAAAGACCGCCTCCCGGAGGGAAGGCGGTCTTCTGATAGGTTGAATTGTGCGCAGTGGTTTTAGAGCGAAGCCTTGATCGAGGCGAACTTGGCCTTGAGTTGCGCAAGTTCATTTTCCGATCTGGCGATCTGGTTGCTCAGGCTGAGCAGCGAGCTCAGCTTCGAGGTCATGTTGCTGGGATTACTTGCCCTCGCTGCCTTGGGTGCGGCAGTTGCTTTGTTTTTCTTGCCCGGGCCCCTGACCTTGCGGACCTTTGCTGGTGCACCGGCGGCCTTCAACCAGGTCACCACGGTAAGCGGTGAAACATTGAACTTGGCGGATGCCCTGCTCTGCCCACCACGGCCGTTGGCGGCGTTGTATGCCAGCGCGAAATCGATGACCTCCTTCTTTTGCTCGTCGGTGTAGCGCGTGCCGACACGGCCCTTACTGCCTGCCTTTTTGGCTTTTGGCGCTTTTGCTACCTTCGTTGCCTTTGGTGCTTTCGCCGCCTTAGCAGCCTTCTTTGCCTTAGCAGCTTTCTTTGCTTTCGGTGCCTTCTTTGCCTTCGGTGCTTTCGGTGCCTTCGGTGCCTTCGGTGCCTTAGCCGCCTTCGGTGAGGAAGCACCCTTGAGCCAAGTGGAAATTGTCAGCTGGGAAACGTTGTATTTTTCAGCAGCCTTGCTTTGGCCACCACGGCCATTTTGGGAATTATAGGTGTTTACGAAATCCACGATTTCTTTCTTTTGTTCATCGCTATAGCGAATGCCCTTGGTGGAGGTTTTCTTGGTAGTTGTACTCATGACGTGGCCAATCTATAAATGAACAACTGGCTAGCAAGCCTAAATTTCACCGTATGGCCACTTGATTTACTCGTGCTTCAAAGCATTCGTCGTGGCGTCTCCAGCCGTAATAATACCCTGAAAAATCGAGCGATTCATCAGATCTGGCAGCCAGTAATCGCAGCCCTTCTCCACGACCGGACGTGCCACGACACCTCCGAATCCAATGAACAAATCCACATCCGGCCGGGTCTCCAGATCTGACATGCCATCACCCATCATGATCACGCGCTGCGGTAAAAGTGCCTTTTTCCACTCGCGAATCACCTCGTTCTTACCGAGATTGCGTGTGGTTGGATAGTCCTGGCCATAGTCTCGATAGCTTCCGTCAGCGTTGAAATAGATGGGGACCGCTTCGACATGTTCGACTCCCAGTGTCGCCGCAAGCGGATGAATCAGCGGAGCGAAACCACCTGACAGGATCACTGGCAGCCAACCCTGTTCCTTCAGTTCACGAATCATCTCCGCAGCACCTGGCACGATCGTTTCCACATAACGAGTGGCGATCGCCTTGCATAGCTCACGATCTGGGCGGATCATTTCCATTCTGCGCGGAAACACCTCGGAAATGGCGATTTCCCCGTTCATCGCGGCGTTTGTCAGTCCGACTACCTGCGCAAACACCTCCTCGCCCCGCGCCCTTGCCAGTTCATCAATCCCCTCAATGGTTGAAAGCGTGGAATCACAGTCGATGAAAAACAACTTTCCGCCGGGCCGGGTGGCGGGCATGACTTCCAACTCGGTGCCCTCCTCAACTAGGTTGAAAAGTTCGATCATCTCCGCATTGCCAAGCCGGATGCAACCGTGGCTTGCAGGCTCGCCGAGCTTCTCCTCACAGTTGGTGCCGTGGATATAGACATATCTGTCAGAGGTATTGGCATTGTCCGGATCCAGACCTTCCAAGCGCAGGATTCGGGTTAAAACAAGATCTCCGTCCGTGCGATCACCCGGCCGCCAGAGGCCGACAGGCACCCGCTGCTTGAAAATCGTGCCGCTCTCGAACCCTTCACCAATTTTTTCGGATATCCGGAAGCGTCCGGTCGGCGTGCGATAACTTCCCAGCGCGAATCCCATCCCTTTCACTGCTGTGGAAATTTTAAAACGCCGCACACACTCGCCGCCCTTGAGGACTTCAAGCGATTGCTGGTCGATGGATACTACGAGGCGGCGTGGTGGGCTCATGGTGGTGATGTCAGAACGAGAAGTGCATTATGTCCGCCCATTCCATGGGAGAGTTTATAAACCGGACCGGCGGCATCAAGCGCTTGGTCCGGCAAATGAAATCCTGCGGGGGCATGACGCTCGGGAAGATTCGGTGGCAGTTTATGTTCCTGCAAAAACCGCGCGAGGATCACGCTCTCGAGAAGCCCGCTCGCACCGATGGTATGTCCGACGAATGGTTTCAAGAGATGGAGCCCCGGTAGCTTGTCAGAAAATGCGCGGCGCAGTGATGCCGGATCCGCGATCGCTTGCACCGCGGTGCCCGTCGCGTGCGGGCAGAGACCGGAAGGCGCACCATGCAGCCGGACCGCCTTTTCCAACAAGTCCGGCGTGCGACCACCATCGGCAGGAATGCCCACCGGATCGCAGGCATCGGAATTACAAGCATAGTGAAGCAGCTGCGGGAAATTCCCCTCATGATACTCGATCGCCATGGCCGCCGCTCCCTCCGCCGGGACAAAACCCGCGGAGGACGGATGATAGGGGTCCATCTGGAATTCCCGCGCCAACAGTCCGGACGCGGCGTAGTTATCCAACAAAACAGGCACCAATGGAAGATCCACTGCGACTGCCAGTGCCCGTGGCGCAATCCCGGACTGCACCAGCATCATCGCGATGCCCACCGCGTCCAGCCCCGCCGCGCAGCCGCTGGCGAGCACATGGTTCGGCCCGGTGATGCCGAACTCGATGGTGATCGCTGAGGCTGGCTCGCTGTGGATGGTGTTGCTCGCCGCCATCAATTTGAATGGCCGCCGCCCCGGCCACGGACCTAACCAGCCGGCCGCGTTTCCCCGGCTGGTGCCGAGAACGAGCGCCGCATCATGCAAATCATCCGCGGTCCAGCCTGCTTCGGAAATCGCCTGGCGGGCGACGTGCAGCGCGGCCATCGTCGCCGGGCTCCACTTGCGATTCACCAAGAGCGAGCGTTGTGCGATCCACGCCCCGGGCCGCTGCGCGTGCGGGCTGGTGTTACCTAGCAGTTCCCCCAGCCGTTGAAACGGCACATGCCGTGCCATCACCGCCCGGTGATGCGATGAAACATCCACACCCAAGGCAGACAAGGCTCCGAGGCCGGTGATCGAAAGAGAAGATTGGATGCGCACGGGATGCGCGATTAAATGCTTTCCCGCAACGTAAAAGAAACGCACACCAAACGTTCAGTATCAATCCGCCACCCTTTCCATTCGCGTTGATTCGCGTCCATTCGCGGTTCCTTTTCAGTCGCAACCCGACCGGAAATCTCCGGCAACGAATCAATTGCCAGAGCGCGTCAAGCCGCTATGCTGCGCGCCCCGGCCGAAGCCGCCGGCCATTTTAACAATGAATCAACCTCATGTAGCGATCGTAGGGGCGACGGGTGCCGTCGGCGTGGAAATGCTCCTTTGTCTGGAACAGCGGGATTTTCCGCTCGGCAAGCTCACGCTGCTCGCTTCCGCCCGGTCGGCCGGAAAAAAGATGACATTTCGCGGCGAGGAAATCGTGGTCGAGGAGTTGACGCATGGCTCGTTCGCCGGTGTGGACATCGCCCTGTTCAGTGCCGGAGGAGGAATTTCGTTGGAGTTTGGCCCGTCCGCTGCGGCGGCCGGTGCGGTGGTGATCGATAACTCCTCGGCTTTCCGGATGGACGCGGACGTGCCGCTGGTGGTGCCGGAAATCAACCCGCAAGCTGTCAAAATCCGCCCGCGCGGCATCATTGCCAACCCGAACTGCACCACGATCATCTCGCTGATGGCCCTGGCTCCGCTTCACGCGGCCTTCGGGCTGCGCTCGGTGATCGCCTCCACCTATCAGGCGGTTTCCGGCTCTGGCGCGCAGGGCATCGTGGAGCTCGAAGAGCAAATGAAGGCGATCCATGCCGGCGAGCCGTTTGCGCCGAAAGTTTATCCGCGGCAGATCGCCTTCAACGTGATCCCGCAGGTCGATAGCTTCACTGAGAACGGCTACACCAAGGAGGAGATGAAAATGCTGCATGAGGGTCGGAAAATCATGGATTTGCCCGGGCTGCGGGTTTCCTGCACCTGCGTGAGGGTGCCGGTTTACCGCTCGCACTCGGTATCCATCACTGCGCAATTCGAGCGTCCGGTGGATGCGGACGAAGCCCGCGCCGCCTATGCCGGGAAGGCCGGGGTGCGTGTGGTCGATGACCCGGCCAACAAGCTTTTTCCGGTGCCACTGGACACCACCGGCAAGGACGAGTGCCTGGTCGGCCGGATACGGAAAAACCTGGTTTTTGACAACGCGCTCGATCTCTGGGTCGTCGGTGACCAAGTGCGCAAGGGCGCGGCGCTCAATGCGGTGCAGATCGCGGAGATCCTGTGAACCGCTCCAGCCACCCCCCGATCATGAACCTCAAGCAATATCTCGCCGCGCGCGCCTCGGAGGTGGACGCGGCGCTGGATGAGTTTTTACCAAAGGCGAAACAACGTCCGGCGACGATCCATGCGGCGATGCGTTACAGCGTGTTCGCCGGTGGCAAGCGGCTGCGACCTGTCCTCTGCTTGGCTGCGGCGGAAGCCTGCGGCGGGAAAATTTCCGATGCCCTGGCCCCGGCCGCCGCGGTCGAGTTGATGCACACGTATTCGCTCGTCCACGACGATTTGCCAGCGATGGATGACGACGACCTCCGCCGCGGCCGACCGACCTGTCATAAGGTTTATGGCGAAGGCATGGCGGTGCTTTGCGGTGACGCGCTCCTCACTGAGTCATTTATCGTGCTGGCCAAGACCCCGCCGGCGAAGCGCTACGGCACCCGCGACTACCTGTCCGAACTCGCGGAAACCGGCGGCAGCCGCAAGCTCATCGGTGGCCAAGTGATGGATCTCGAAGGCGAAGGCAAGCCGCTCGCCAAGCGCGACCTCGTGCGCATCCACGAGGCGAAAACCGCCGCACTGCTGACCACCTCGCTGCGGCTCGGCGCAATGACTGCCAACGCGACGCCGGCGAAATTGCAAGCTCTGACGGATTTCGGGCAAGCGCTCGGTCTGGCGTTCCAAGTCATCGACGACATCCTCGACGTGACCCAGAGCACCGAAATGTTAGGCAAGACGGCGGGCAAGGACCAGGCGGTGGAGAAGTCCACCTATCCGTCCGTGCTCGGTCTCGCCGCCTCGCGCAAGGAAGCCGCGAGGTTGACGCGCGCAGCGCTGGCCGCGTTGGAACCCTTGGGGGCGAAAGCGCAGCGCCTGCGGGAAATCGTGGCCTATCTGTTGGAGCGGGAGTATTGAAGACCGCCGTGGCCACAGTCGGGGCGCAGAACTCAAGGAGTGTGGGCGTCTCGCCCACGCGATTACGGCGAGGAAAATCCTGTAGATTTAAGAATTTTTTAACCACAGATGAACAGGCATGGACGCAGATAAAGAGGGATTTTGATGATCTCATCTGCGAACATGCCTGTTCATCTGCGGTTCATTTTCCTCTTGATGCGTCAAAAAGCCCGCGCCACGTTCGCAACCCGCTCCCGGTGGGAGGCGCAGGTGTTACCCGGCATCTCCCGCGCGGCGGGTGATGCTGATGAGAGCGGCAAGTTTCCGCCCGGCATTTAAAAATGTTGGGTTGTCGGTCATTTCCTCGAGCGTCCAAGGCAAGCGGAAGCGCCAGTTTTCGCCACCGAAGGTGCCGGGCTGGTTGAATCGCTCGTCCAGGCTGAACAGTTCGGTGACCATCATGGCGGCGTAGCGTGAGTTGGACGAGAAGAGCGCCTTGATGAGCCGCAGCCGGATGCCCTCGGTGTAGGGTGACCACGGGGCATTGTGGGGGATGGGAATGTCGGCAAATTCCGAGAGAATCCGCAGGGTGTTCTGGGCTCCACCGACCGACCAGCCGGAGAATTCGGTCGGGTTTTCCTGATGTTGTCTGATCGCGCGGAGGCAGTTGCGCCAAATACCGTTGACCGGGTCGTGGTCGTGGGTGGAGTAAGTGGCGAAGGTGTTTTCGGGAAACTCGTGACCGGGCGTGGGGTGGCCGTGATCGTCGCAATCCCAATGGGGGATGCGGAAACAGGCGATGCCCAGGTCGGAGAGGTGGGGGCGGACGTAGTCGGGAACGCAGCCGAGATCTTCCGCGATGACCTCCGCGTCGCCAGCCGCTGCGAGAATGGCGCGCAACCGGACATCGCCGTCGGCGCGGTTGGCGGCCCGGTGCGCGTCGGTGTCGTCGGAGCGCAGGAACCAGCGGGGGAGTGAGCCGCCGGTGATGGCGGCGGCCTCGTCGTGGTGCAAGCCGATGAATTCCATGTTGCACTCAGGCCGCCATGGAAAGGCGTAGATCCGGTAAAACCCGAGGATGTGGTCGAGCCGGAAAATTTGGAAAATCCGCGTTAGCCGCTGGATCCGCTTGCGCCACCATGCGAAGTCATTGGCTTGCATGTGGTCCCAGCGGTAGAGTGGGATGCCCCAGTTCTGGCCCCATTGCTGGACAAATGCGTCGCCGGAGCCCTCCGGCGGAGCACCACCACACCAGTCGAGGTGGAATTCCTGCTGCTCGAAAAACACGTCGCAGGAATGCCAGCTGATCCCGATCGGCACGTCGCCCATCAGTTTCACGCCGGAGGCCTCGGCATGGGCGCGCAGGGCCAGCCATTGGCGGAAACAAAGCCACTGGACGAAGGCGAAATAACCCAGCCGGTAGTCCACCCGTGCGGCGTCCCGGCGGCGTTCCTGTGCGAGGTGGGCGCGCGCCTTTTCCGGTGTCCGGCAGCTGGCTGGCCAGTGGTCCCAAGTGAGCTTTTCGCCGTGAATTTCCATCAAAAAACGAAACAAGCAGTAGTCATCGAGCCACTCGGCCTCTTGATCGCGGAAGGTTTGCAGCTCGTCCACCAGGGCGGCATCGGCCTGATCGAAGCGCGACCACGCCAGCTCTAACAAGGTCCGTTTCACCCCGCGCACCACCGCGTAGTCCACCAGCGGCAAGTGCGCCGCGGCACCGAGTTGGTCGCGGGCATTGGCCACATCGGCCTCGCGCAGGCCGGGGATCTCCGCTGCGTCGCAAGCGAGGTAGATGGGGTCCAGAGCGGCCGAGGAAATCGCGCTGTAGGGGCTTTCGTCGGCACCATTCTCGTTGATCGGCAGCAGCTGGATGAACCCGACTGAGTGGGCGGCGGCCCAGTCGATCCATTCGCGGAGGGCGAGGGTGTCGCCGATTCCGAGGTCACCCTTGCGGCGGGGTGAGAAGGCTGGAATCATGATACCGGCGCAGCGTTTTCCAGTTTTTTGCACAGCGGCAGCTTGCCACGCCAGCGCGTTGCGTAAACCTGAAAAGGAAGATGGGAACCACTGATTTCAATAAGGCTCCGGGCAAGATGCCCGGGCCACGTCAAGGAGTGTGGGCGTCTCGCCCA
>JBBEEL010000022.1:0-7234 GCA_040880785.1 Akkermansiaceae bacterium
GATCGAGGCGGCCGTGAGCTTTCCAAGCGATTCCACACGCTCGAGCATCATCCGCCTGCTGCGCATCTATCCAGCACTAACGACGGCAGGAGCCGTCCCGGCCCGCGCGGCGGCACGCAAGATTTCCAAGCCCCTCGTGAGCTGAAGAAAAAACAAAAATACAAACGAACTAATGAAACCAATCAAGACTCCCGAGCAACACGCCGAGGCGCTTTCCCGCGTCGATCGCCTGATGTCGCGGAGCGAACATTTGAGCGAAAAACAACAGGACGAACTGGAAGTCCTGAGCGTCCTGATCGAAACCTACGAACGGGAGACCCATGCTGTTAGTCCTCCAACAGCCTTGGAGGCGATCCGCTTCCGCATGATGCAGACGGGGTATCGTCAAAAGGACCTGGCCGCCTTGGTGGGCGGCCCGAGCCGGGCCTCGGAGATCCTCAATGAGAAACGGGAACTGACCCCGGAGATGATGCGCCGCCTGCGCGATGAGTGGGGAATCCCGGCAGATTCCCTGCTCGGTGGCCGGGTGCCGCAGCCACCTAGCCTTGGATCAACGCTGGCTTCGCCGGCGCGGGATCCCAAGCAGTATCCGATGAAGCAGATGTATGACCGGAAGTATTTCGCTGGGACCTCCGGCGACTGGAAAAGCGACCGTCGCGACCAGCCAGGCTTGCTGGATCGCTTGCTCAACGCGTGTTCTCCGCAGCCGACCCTTGCCTATAACAGGCAGGGTGGAGGCTCTAAGGCGAAGATCAATCCCTACGCCTTGGAGGCCTGGCGGCAGCGGGTGATCGTGAGGGCGGCGGAGGAAAAACAGCTGCCTGCGTGGAATCGCGAGGCCCTGGATGATAGGTTCCTCCGCTGGATGGTCGGGCTCAGCTGCCTTGCGGAAGGGCCGCAGTTGGCCCGCGAGGAGCTGGCAAAGAAGGGGGTCCAGGTCATCATCGAGGCGCGGCTCGACGAGACCCACCTCGACGGTGCCGCGCTCCTGACTGCCGAGGGCCGCCCGGTCATCGGCCTCACCCTCCGCCACAACCGCCTCGACAATTTCTGGTTCACTCTGTTTCACGAGATCGGCCATGTGCTGCGCCATCTATCGCCGGAAACTCCGGTGCTCTTCGACTCGGAGATCGACCAGAAGAAAACGGGGAAGATCGAGTTGGAAGCCGACCGCTTCGCCTTGGACACCTTGATCCCGCCGGCTGTGTGGAGCGAGATGCGGCATCTGCAATCGGCGGATGAGATCCGCGCCGCAGCCGACAAGCACCAGCTGGGAGCGGCCATCATCGCCGGTCGCCTCCGTCGCGAGGCGAATGACTACCGGAAGCACCCCACGCTCATTGGCAACCGGAAGGCGCGCGCCGCCTTCGGCTTCACTGAAATCACCTGGCCCAAATGAACGCGCCACAGCCCATTTCCGTTTTTCGCGAGACCGACCCATGGTGGTCGCGTTTTCGCATCCCGATTTTTCAAGGCGGAGGGCTCCACGGAGGCCTCCGGTTTGGAGAAAAAATGCCCGGCACGGCCCGACCGCGAGTGCGGATCCGGGGGAACCGTCCGGGCGGTTTGATTATATAACAATTGTTAATTATGGCTAATACTAGCACCTATTACAGACGCCGTCAGCCTGGCAGAAAGGCTGAAGACTTCCGCATCGCGTGGAAGGCCCAAACTCCGGAAAGCGTTTTTTCCGGGAAAAACCTCGAAGACTTGGAAGCGTCCATCGCGGCGCTCGCCCAAGCCAGCGAGAAGTTGAACGAGCTGAACAGCGCCCGGTCCGCCGCACAAAAAACTCGTGATGAAGAGCAGGCGGCCCTGAATGGGCTGCTCATCCTCGTCGCTCACGGTGTGCGCAGCGACCCGGCCTATGGCGAGGACAGTGCCTTGTATCGCTCGATGGGATTCATCCCGAAGAGCGAGCGCAATAGCGGTCTGACCCGGCGCTCAAAGGCGGAAAATAAAGAAGCCGCTGCCTAATTCACTCCGGGAAGAGACAAGAATTAGACAGACGGCTGGTAAAACGCCACCGGTCCGAAAGGGCCGGTGGCAATTTGTTGCTCAATAAAAGAACCGATATTCCCGCCGGTGCGAGAAAAATCGTCATGACAAATCGTTTTGCTCGCAAGCATCACCGGCTACGGAGACGAAGGGGCCAACGAGGCGATCCGGCTGAGCGGGTGTCATCTGACACCGGACGTTTGCGACAGGCCCCTGTTTCTTCCTCCTGCCGCAACGCGCTGGCTCTGAGTTTGTTGGCCGGGCCGAACCCGCCTTTGTCGCCATTTTGTCGCCACCCGTATTCATGACCGGGTGGGGGTGTCAATTTGGGTCTCCTTTTCGGAGGCCAACCCATTGATATTAAATGGTGTATAAAGAATACACCCGAAGGGACTTGAACCCCTAACCTTCTGATTCGTAGTCAGACGCTCTATCCAATTGAGCTACGGGTGCCTTGCGGCTTGCGCGGGGCGGAAAGAAGCCGATTTTTCGGCGGTCTGTCAAGGATTTCAGCAAAACTTTCCCATTTCGCCGAGGGCAGCGGGACTGCGCCCTTCAATGCGACTTTGGCAGCGGTTCGTCGCCAAGCATCTTGTCCAAATCCGCCACCCGCTCCCACGGACAGCGCTTTCTTTGGTACTTTTTCCAGACGACGTCGCGGAGCTCCCGCCACACTGCCTCCGGTGGCGGCCTTAGGTCGGTCCACGTGGGATCGCGCTTCTGGGTGGTGGTCATCACCGTCCATTTCCCTCCCTGGTAATTTCCGCGGTAGAAGACTTTCCCTTCATCGGTATTTTCAAACCACTCGTGACTTTCCATGGCCGGACAGTGCCCTCCAGCGGAGGCGGAGACAAGGGGAGAATCCCACGCGCTGACAGATCGCCATGGACTCCCGCCCGCGCCAAGGCCAAGGTTCCGCCATGGCGAAAATCGGCGAACGCGCATCACTGGAAATCCTCCACGAGAAAACTTTCGGGCTTTTTCTCGATGGCGGCGAGCTGGGGGAAATTCTTCTGCCACGCCGCGAAATGCCGCCGCGCTGGAGTATCGGGGATTTTGTTAACGTGTTCATTTACAATGACTCAGAAGATCGCCAAGTGGCCACGCTGCAGGCACCCAAGGTGATGCCTGGGCAATTCGGTCGTCTGAAATGCGTGGCCTTAACCGGCGTCGGTGCCTTCCTCGACTGGGGCCTGCCGAAGGATTTGCTGGTCCCGTTCCGCGAGCAGAAGGTCCGGATGGAGGTGGGGAATTTCTACATCGTCCATGTTCACCTAGACGAGCCTACCGGCCGGCTCATTGCCTCCACCCGGATCGCCCGCCACATGAACTTGGCACCGCACGATTTCAAGCTGGAGCAGGAAGTGGAGTTGATCATCTACGGCAAGACCGAGCTCGGCTACAAGGCGATCGTCAATGGCAGCCACAGCGGCCTGATCTTTGCCAACGACGTCTTCCAAGATCTCCACCCCGGTGAGAGCCTCAAGGGTTACATCGCGGCGATCCGACCCGACGGGAAAATCGATCTCAGCCTGCGTCCGGCGGGGCGTGCGAAGGTGGAGGATCTCGAGAGCCAGATCCTGGCGGAGCTCGCGGCCCGCGGTGGCTTCTGGTCGCTGGGTGACCATAGTTCCGCGGAGGAGATTCACAGCGAGCTCGGCGTCAGCAAGCGCACTTTTAAACAAACGACCGGTGCCTTGTGGAAGAAGCGCAAGATCATCATCGAGAAGAACGGCATCCGGCTGGTGGAAGCGGCAGCGGAGTAAACTTTCGAAAGAGAGATGAACCGCAGATGAACAGATGAATGCAGATAAAGAAGGATTTTGTTAATTCCAATCTGCGCTCATGCCTGTTCATTTGTGGTTTATTTTCCCCTTCATGGGTCTAAACCGACAGGATTGAGGTGTCTCGATCACTGCGGATCGACGCGCCTTGCGTGCCTTTGGGCATGCGCCTCTCGGTGCCGCCATACTTTCCGGCTTTTTCCCGTGGCGAAAAATTTTCCCGACTCCATGATCGTGCGTCCATGTCTCATCCCGCGCATCCCTCGCTGTCTGATCAACGCATCGCCACTCTCGCCGCCACGCTGGCGATCGCCCCGGAAGAGCTCGTCGACATCGTCGACCAAGGAGCGTCCCACTCCTACCCGTCCGGCGCGTATTTGTTCCACGAGTCCAGCCCGCGGCTGTGGATGGGCATTGTCGAGGAGGGCGAGGTGGAAATCGTCCGCGGCAACCACGGGCGCACCACCCGGCTGGCCACGCTCACCCGCGGAACCGCCTTCAGCGAGGGGGTTTTGCTCGATGACCTGCCGCATGCCGCCTCCGGTGTCGCGCTGGGCGATGTCCGCGTCTGGTTGATCCCGCGGGCGGTGTTTGAAAACGTCCGCGCCGAGCAGCCGGAGGTGTTTTATCGGATGGTCGGCCACGTTGCCCGCCGCCTCAGCCGGCGGCTCCAGGCGGCCAACGAGCACCTCGTTTCCAGCGTCTCACCGATCGTGACCACCTGGCGCAAGGAGCGCGACTCGCTCGGCGAGCGCGAGCTGCCGGACACCGCCTACTACGGCGTCCAAACGCTCCGGGGCATGGAAAATTTCCCGATTTCCGGCATCCCGCTGCACCACTTCGGCCACTTCATTCGCAGCCTCGCTTACGTCAAGAAGGCCGCCGCCATGGCCAACCGCGACCTCGGCGTGCTGCGCCCGGAACGCGCCGCAGCCATCGTCGCCGCCTGTGACGAGATCATCGCCGGCAAGTGGCACCCGCATTTCACCATCGACATGATCCAGGGCGGCGCCGGCACTTCGACCAACATGAACGCCAATGAGGTCATCGCCAACCGGGCGCTGGAAATCCTCGGCCATCGCAAGGGGCAATACGAATTCCTCCACCCCAACGACGACGTCAACCGCTCGCAATCCACCAACGACGCCTACCCGACCGCGATCAAGATCGGCGTCATCCTCACCATGCGCGACGCCACCTCCGCCCTGCGCGAGTTGAAGGCCGCACTCGTCGCCAAGGCGGAGGAATTCGCCGACGTCTTGAAAATGGGCCGCACCGAGAACCAGGACGCCGTGCCGATGACCCTCGGCCAGGAATTCAGCGCCTATGCCGCGATGATCAAGGACGGCATCCGCTACATCGAGCGCGCCGCCGAGGAATTTCTCGACATCAACATGGGTGCCACCGCCGTTGGCACCGGCATCAACAGCCCGCCCGGCTATGCCGAGCTGTGCACCATGCACCTGAGCGACATCAGCGGTCTGCGGGTCCGAATGGCGGAAAACCTCGTCCAATCCACCCAAGACAGCGGCCCGTTTTCCCTGATGAGCGGGGCGATGAAAACCGCCGCCATCCAGCTGTCGAAAATCTGCAACGACCTGCGCTGGCTCTCGTCCGGCCCCCGCTGCGGTCTGTATGAAATCCGCCTGCCCGCGATGCAGCCCGGCTCGTCGATCATGCCCGGCAAGGTGAATCCGGTCATCCCGGAAATGGTCAGCCAAGTGTGCTATCAGATCATCGGTGCGGACCTCACCATTTCCATGGCCTCCGAGGCCAGCGAGCTGGAGCTCAACATGGCCGAGCCGATCATTGCCTTCAACTTGTTCTTCGGTCTCACGCTGTTAAGAAATGCCGCCATCGCCCTGCACACCCGTTGCATTTCCGGCATCGAGCCGAACCGCGAGCGCTGCCTGGCTTATGTGCAGAATTCCATCGGCCTCGTCACCGCGCTCAACCCGGTGCTCGGCTACGAGCGCAGCGGCCAGATCGCCAAGGAAGCGCTCGCCACCGGCAACAGCATTTACAGCCTCGTGCTGGAAAAAGGCTGGCTCACCCAGCCCGAGCTCGACGACCTGCTCACTCCGGAAAACATGACCCGCCCCCGGCATTCACCGGGATGAGCGCAGAGCCCGCGGATTCAAAAAGTTTCGGCTTGCGATGTTTGAACGGTCCTCCACCCACCTCGCTGATTGACAATTTCGCCAAGCCGTGGTCGCTTGTGAGTCCTGCGCCGCCGTGCCACCACATTTAACGTTGCATACAATATGAGAAAGAAAGCATCTATACTCTCACAGGCAACACTATGGCTTACCGTGTTTGCTGTAGCATGGATTGGCCTTTCTGAAGCGGCGGAACCCACCTCATCAGACGAACGGAAGACGATCATGATTCTCGACTTTCTGAGTGAGAATGCCCGCCTCCTGCGGAGTGGTGACTTTGTTAACGGTAAGTATAGAAAGCTAGAAACCAAGTATGGCAAGCTCCCCAGGTCCAGGTTCGAGGGCACCACGTTGAGTGGCAGAAAGGTGGGACCGGAAACCGTTCAGCTGGTCCCTTCGTTTTCGCCCGAGACCGGTCAGGCAATCCGTTATACCCTCGGGCCACAAGGGAAAGGCAGCAAAGCTCGATCTGAGCACTACCTTCAAGTTGGAGAAATGGACCGCACCTATTGTTCGGAGTTCAGCATGATGCTCGATCCGAACATGACCGTCGCCGAGAAGCGCAGGGAGTATGACGGAGGACAAAACTGGGTCATTCTTCGGCAATGGCACCAGAGCGCGCCTGAATCACCGCCCATCGCTCTGGCGCTGGAGGGGGGAACGAATAATGTCATTGTCACTTCGATAAGGTATGGAGACCACCAACGTGCGTCTTCAAGGATCTTCAGGGGCAGAAAACCGCTTGAACTTGGCAAATGGTATCATTTTCGCTTCAGATGGCATGTTGCACCGGGCACTGACAAGAGCCGTTTGAAAGTGTGGGTCAGCGATGAGCGTTGGGGCGACGATCTCAGGGAATCGGATGTTCTTTTCGATTACCATGGCCCTATCGGATACACGCTGAAGGGCAAGCCTGCATCCGAAATCACGAGGAACAGCTACACCCTTAGAGAACAGCAAGGAATATACCAGGGGGGGCATCTTGCGAAAGACGCCTTCCATGCCCTATCGATCGCGAATGTGCGCATTTACCAGACCCAATGAAGCACATCGCGGCCCAACCACGCCATGCTACGGGTGGCCGAGCGCCGCCGCCGGCTTGCCTTCCCCATCTACAACATCCCCGTCACCTTGCTCTCACCCAGAATCAATTTCCCGGCATGATTGGTGTGAGCATCAAGACTCTTCAGAATCGGGAGTAGCGCAGGCGTGAGCCAGAGGGCCCTGCTAAGGCATTGTTGCGTATTCGAGAAAGAGCCTCAAGCTGTCATGAATGCTCTACACGCATAAAAA
>JBBEEL010000023.1:0-9819 GCA_040880785.1 Akkermansiaceae bacterium
TCGTCCGCCGCGAATACCGAGAGGGTTTCGCACCGCCGGCGGTGGTGTGAGCCAATACAATAAAATCGCGTTAGATTTGCGACCCCGGCTCGCCGTCAAGGCGGTCGCTGGGTAGCAGCAACTGCTCGCTCGCGTCCAGCTCCAACAGCATCTCCGCGATGCTGCGCCGCTCTCCCGGCAACACAAGGTCCGGGCGGATCTCCGCCAGCGGTTGGAGGACGAAGCGGCGCTCGCCGATGCGAGGGTGCGGAAGAATCAGATTGTCCTTATCGAGCACCTCATCCCCAAAGTAGAGCAAATCGATATCAACGACGCGCGGAGCATTGCACTCTGCCGATGCAAGGCGACCTAACTTCTTTTCAATCGACTGCGTGGCTTCAAGCAGTTCGGACGCGGTCCCGTCATAGGAAATTTCAACTGCCGAGTTATAGAAATACGGTGAGCCGGGAGGACAGAGAAGTGGCTCAGTCTGATAGATCGAGGCTTGTAAAAACACGCTGCCCGGGACGGCGAGTTCGTGCAAGCACCGGCTGGCCGCACGCAGGTTGGCGCGGCGGTCGCCGAGATTTGAGCCGAGGGCGATGCCGACGCGGGGCATGCCAGTTCAGTCCTCGAGGTTTTTCAACTCGCTAATGCCGTAATTCCGCTGCACCCGCTGGTTCGCCTCCTCGACCTTGGCAGACGGGATGACCACCGGCCGGTTGGCACCGAAGAGCTCGATGACATGAAATTCCGGCGGCGTTTCCGGATGAAGCAACTCGTCGGCATGCGCAAGGTCGCGGACTTCCACGCCATTGATTTTCTCCACCGCATAACCCGTGAATCCGCCGAGCTGGCTGGTCACCGGATCACTCTCGACCCGAGTGAGCACGACGACATCCTGGTGCTTTTCAAACAATCCTTTGGGCACGTAATCGGTGTAGAGACGGCGCACCGTGATGTCGTCAAACTTCGCGGTGGCGAACAGGTTCGTGTCGAGCGGTTGGAAAACGAGGCCGGCGAATACGAGGTAACGCGGTTTCTTCTCATACTGGACCGCATACATCCGCGACCAGGTGAGAGGTTTGAGGATGACGTCCACATCGTTCCACGAGCCATCGCGCAAGAAGCGGACGGCCACCGTGTCACCGGCGAACTTGCGCTCGACGATCTCGTTGAAATTCACGTTTTCGCCGTCGAGGGTGATCATCCCGGCGCTGTCCACCGCATTGCCGTCGAGGGAAAGGAGGATGTCGCCGGTCTGGAGGAAACCATCGCTGGAACTGGTCGGCACCACGTTGGTGATGAGCACGCCGTTGCCGTCGTTAGGCAGACCGAAGGCCTTGCGCATCGCCGAGTTGTAGAGCGGGAACTCGCTGATGCCGAGGTCCACGTAGGCATTGTACTCGCCGTCCTCGATGTCCTTGAGAAACCGGCGGACGACCGGAGTGGGAATGATGTATCCGGTATTGTCCGCGCGGGTGAGACCTTGGAACGCGACGCCCACGACCTTGCCGTCCTGCAACACCGGGCCGCCGGAATTACCGGGGTTGATGGCGGCGTCGATCTGGACGACCAGGTGGGAGTCGGCGCGGGAGTGGGAGTAGGGTTGGAAATCGATCCGTGAAACCACGCCGCGGGTGACAGACAACCGCTCGCCACCGATCGGGTAGCCGATCACACGGACCTGGGACTCCAGCGGCGGAACATCGCCCAGCTCGAAGGTCGGGAAGGATTCGAAATCGGTGAAATCTTCCACCGAGAGCAGCGCAAGATCGCAATCATGGGCGATGAAATCGACCTTCGCCGGATATTTCTGCGGACTGCCGTAAACGGTGATGAGGACGCGGCGGGAGTTGGAGACGACGTGGGCGTTGGTGAGAATCTTGTTTTTCCCAATCAGGAAGCCGGTGCCGATTCCGCCGCTGAAGCGCCCGGAGTTCCACGGCGTCTTGTAATCGGGGACTTGGGTGGCGGCCTCGATCCGCAGCACGGATTTATAAACCGCCGAGGGTGCGGACGGCGTTTGTGCCAGCGCGCTTGGAGAGGCCAGCAACAGCAGGAATAGGGAGGAAATCAGGCGGATCATGAAGTTGCGGGCGACCTTACCGGCAGCAGCGGGAGCCGCAAATGAAAATCGCAATTTGGCAACAGGAGAGTGGCAGATCGCCCGTCACCGGTTCGGTCTCCGGCACGGGGCTCGGGGCCGGAGGAGTGTCCGCCGCCGGATCGCAAACCCACCTCGTCGAAGTGAAGCCGAAGGCCTCGGCGAATGGAAATTCTCAATGGCGCAGGCAGCCCGAATTGAGCCGCTGGGGGATCGCGGCGACAGTTCACTCGGCATCGCCACCGCGCAGGTCGTCGGCGGTGTAGAGGATGCTATCGGGTCCGGCGGAGAGTATTTCCATATTGGAAAGGGAGAGCGCGTGGAAAAAATAGGGAGCTCCCCAGCGGTCGATGAGACGGCCGGCGTTGTCGAGGTAGCGGCCGGTATTGGTGGGCAGACAGGCGAGGCGCTTGGGATTCGCACCGAGCAGGGCGGCGGTGATTTCGTCATTGTCTCCCACCGGATTG
This sequence comes from Akkermansiaceae bacterium, assembly GCA_040880785.1. Lineage (GTDB taxonomy): Bacteria > Verrucomicrobiota > Verrucomicrobiia > Verrucomicrobiales > Akkermansiaceae > Luteolibacter. The sequence goes on from JBBEEL010000023.1 coordinate 2,554, forward strand.
CCGCCGAGGTGGCGGCGGTATTCGCCGAGCATGGTTGTTAGAATGGCGAGGTCGTCCGCGGCGGTGAGGTCCGGATCGTTGAGGCGTGCGGCCTCGGAGGCCACTGGCAGGATGATGGGCGGTGTGCCGCGGATCGCGGGAAGCTCGGGCGGCAGGAGCCGTTTTTGTTTGGTGACTGAGGAAGCATCCTGCGGGCGAGGGTTTTCCTGCGGTGCGCAGCGGCGCAGCACGATCCATGCGACGACCATGCAGACGAGGAGGATGGGAATGCCGCGTTTCAGAGGAAGGCGAGGTTGGCGGAGCTGGTGGCGAAGGGATCGTCGAAACGCGGGAGGTTGGGAAAGAGCGCCTCAAGGTCACTGGTGCCGGCACCCATCCACTTGCTGAGCACGGCGGAGTATTGATCCACGGCGATGTCGGGGATCCAGCGGCCGCGGTTGTTGTTTCCGGCATCGATGGAGCCGGTAGTGTTGCCGATCTTGAGCTTGGGATAATGGCCGTAGAGATCGCCGCCGTTGACTTGGCCGCCCATGACGAGCGTGTGTCCACCCCATGCGTGGTCGGAGCCAGCCTGGGCCGGGTTCGTGTTGTTCGGGGTGAAGGTGCGGTTAAAATCGGAAGCGGTGAAGGTGGTGACATCATCGAAGACGCCGAGAGCCACGAGCGTGTCGCGGAAGGCTTTCAAGCCGCCGGAAAGCTCGGCCATGAGGTTGGCGTGCGAAGTCAGCAGCGTGGCGTGCGTGTCGTAACCGCCGACCTGGCAGAAGAAAATCTGGCGGTTGTTTCCAAGCACCGAGCGCCCTGCAATGAGTTTGGCGACCATCTTAAGTTGATCGCCCAGGTTCGTTTTGGCACCGGTGAAAAGCGTTTCGAAATCCACGCCTGAGGTTGCGGCTTCGGTGATGGCGGCGCCGATGAATCCCTCGGTGGTGCGGGCGCGCTGAATGATGTTGTTGTATTCATCCTCATGCAGGTTGGCATGGGTGAGGCGCATGATGTCCTCGAAGGCTTTGAGCCGCTTGCCTTGACTGGTGTTTTTGTAGGAATCGTCCAGATTGAGCGCGTTACCGTAGGGATCGGTGCCGACGTTGAATCCCGAGAGCGGCACGGTGCCGATGGGCTTGACGACGTATTGGACGACCTGGCCGGCGGTGCCGACTTGGAAGGAATTGATGCCGGCGAGTGAAATCGACATCGAGACCTTGGAGGATGCGCCGGCGTTGTAGGAGGAATTCAGCAGGTCTGCCGCGCGGCCACCCCAGCCGGAGGTGAAGGCCCGGTCCGGAACGGAGGACTGCCACTGGGTCTGTTGGTCGGAGTGGGAGAATAACTGCGGAGGCAGCGGCACGGTAGAGTATTCGCTGCGCGAGGCCAGCGGGTAGGCAAGGCTGCCGACGTTGCAGACGACTCCGAGTTCGCCAGCGTTGAAGAGCGTGGCGAGCTCCGGCGCGCTCGGGTGAAAGCCCATGGGATGAACCGCGCTGCCGTGATGGCGGGCGAAGGCCTTGGTGGTGAGCGGCACGTTCATCGCGTGCAGGGTGTCGCGTGGCAGCGCGAGCACTCCGCGGCCGGCCTGATAGTCGGCACGGAGTTCGTCCGAAGCCGGATCTCCGGTGGGAGCCATGAGGTTGTTGGAATCGTGACCGCCGTTCAGGAAGAGGCAGATCAAAGCTTTGTAGCCTCTGTCGGGAGCACCTTGCGCCATGGCGGCGGTCATCAGGCGCATCTGGGCGATCGCGTTGACTAGGCCAGTGACGCCGAGCGAGGCGCAGGCGGACTGGCGCAGGAAATCCCTGCGGCTGCGGAGGTCTTCTGTTTGGTGTTTTTTCACAGGAGGGTAGGAGTTTATTTCTGAACCACAAACTCGGGCGACGACGAGACGAGCCAGAGGATGTCTTCGATGCGATCGCGCATGACCGAGGCCTGGGTGGCGTTGTTGGAATTCGCTTCGGAACGGACTGAAGCCGCCCCGGAGAGGATGATGGCGCGTGGTTTACCGGGAGTGTCGCCATAGCGCGCCTTCAACGCGCCGCCGCAGAGCATGAGGTCCACATAGTCCAACACCGCCTCGCAGGCGGAGGTGATGGCTGTGGTATTGTTGAAGGTGGTGGTGTCCAAGTTGGTGAACGAGCCGTCGCCGTTGGTATCGACCACGCCAAGGTAAAGCGCCTCGAGTTTGGTGGCGTAGGGGATGATGAGGTTGTCGGAGCTGGAGGTATAAGGGGTGGGTGCTTCGAGCTGATTGACCAGCGGGACGCCGTTCAGGCCGGTGCCGCTGTAGATCAGGGTGTAGATATAGTTGGTGCTGGTGAAGGTGGAGTTTTCATTGGCGATCTGGAGCTCTGGCGAGAGCAGGCCGTTGGCGGAAAGCTTTCCGGCCGGGGCGTAATCGGGCAGGAACCAATTGAAAACCGAGGGCGCGGATTGGGGGGTCTGGCCGAGTGATGCGTCCGTGCTGCCCACCCGCATAAGGGTGATGCCTTCGGGGAATTTCGCCAACTCGGACGCCGGGTAACCATAGGCTGACAGATCGGAGAGCAGGAGCTGGGATTTCGCGTCGAAGGCCCGCAGGAAAGCGGTGTATCGCAGCAGTGGCTCGCGCACCTTGCCGGCCCCGGCGCTGGCATCCGCCAGTTGCAGCGAGCGTGCCTCGGGGTCTAATAGGATGGCGCGAATGACTGAGCCAAGATTGCCATTCGATGAGGTGAATGCGGATGACACACGATAAAGGTATCCGCGCGAGGGGTTGGCGGTCACCAGGCGCTGGATCAAGCGGCGGCAAATGAAGGGTGCGGTGTTGGGATGGGCGGCGAGATGATTGAACGCCGCGGCGAGGTCCTGCTCACCGGTCTGGCCAGCGGCGATTTCAAGGCCCAGAACGGATTTTGCGCCCGTGTCGTGATAGGTTGCAAACATCTTCATCGGGTGGGTCCACGATGCCTCGTAGTACCTTATGCCGCCGCTCGCGAAGAAGCTGGTGTTGTCCACCACGGTATCGCTGGCGCTGGGATTATTCCGTTTGGAAAACGCCAAGCCAGTGAACACACGGGACATCTCCGCGATGCCGTCCTGACTGTAGGTGGCGATCGGCAGGCCGTTGGCACCGAGTTTCAGCAAGCCGTCGGGATGGAGTTGCACGAGACCGATCGAGAACAACTGCATGATTTCCCGCGCGTAATTTTCATCCGGTGAGGTGATGGGAATGCCATTGATGTCCAGAATGGCTTTCTGGTTTTTCAGGTGGGAAAGGTAATGGCCCATGATCGGGTGGAGCGAGACGCCTTCCAGGAGTTGTCGGTAGCTGCCAAAAGCGCCGGTTTTGAGCATGTCATAATAGTGAGCGGTGCCATAGGCGCGCACTTGAATTGCAGTATTATCGTCGGAGATGACAAAGATTTCCGAGAGGGCGAAAGCGACTCGCTGGCGAAGCGCATCGGGCGCATGGCGGGCGAAAAGCCACCAGCCGCAACGGCGGTTGGTCTGGTTGATTAGGCGGTTGGGATTGTAATAAGGTTTGGATGGATCCGAGTAGAGCGCGAGTTCCTGATCGTTGGCCGCGCGGGTGTAAGCTTCAAGGCTCGGCGAGGCGGTGGAAAACTCTGCGTCGATCCAGGCGGAGAAGGCGGCGATGCGGTCGCCACCGTGGCTGGCGACGAGGTCACGCAGCGCCTGCACATCCTGCGGTGTGGGCCCGAATGTGGACTGCGTGAGGAAACGCACGATGTCGCGGTCGAGCGCGGCACCCGTGATAGGGGTGATCGGTAGCGGCGCGGGTGGTTCCTGGAATTCGGTGGTACCGGGGGTGATTTGGAAGGTTCCTCCGATTTCTCCAGTCACATTTTTTTCGGTGTAGATGCCGAGATGGATTTGACCGGCGAACAAGGCCTCGAGCATGGCTTGATCGGTTAGGTAAAACTGGCTGGCGCGGATCTCCCATGACTGGCCGCCGTAGTTGAAAGGTGGCACGGACTTGATAATGGCGGAGTTTTCCGTCTGCACCTGGGTGGAATTCACCGGTGAGTTCAGGTTTGAGAAGGAAACCGTGACCGTGGCGGTATCATTGTCACCGGGAAGACGCACTGTGGCGATCCCGCTGCCGAGTGAGGATGGGCCGGGCAGCGGCCGGAGATAGGCGACGAACAGGCGCTGATTGGCCTCGGTGTCGGCCGCATCGGTAATCGTCAGGCCGGTGTCGAGCGACGACCCGCCGACGAGCACGTGCAGGTGCTCCGGCACTTCGGCGAGGGCATCGGCCACCGGAAGCACCCGGAGGGCAACCGCGGATTCGCCGCTGGGAATGACAAGCCGGTCCGTCACGGAGACGCCATTCGAGTCGGTGAATCTCCAATCACCGGGGCCGGCTGCGGATCTTGAGGAATTGGTTGGCCCTTTGGTTTTGAGAAACACGGTGAAGGGACGCGTTTGCGAACCGGCTCGCACATACGAGATTTCCGCGGGCTCGCCTTCCTTTTCCATTGCGGTAGCACTCACCACGGTGGCGGCCAACTCTCCACCGGCAAGTGCCGCCAGCCATTCCTTAACACCCGTTAGATCACCGCTCGTCGCGGCAAAGGTATTGGCATTTTCCCGATCATATCCGCCAAGCTGCATTTCCGCCCAATCGGTGACACCGTCCGCATCGCTGTCCGCATCCGAGACTTCCACCCGATAAAAGCGCCGTTTACCGCCGACTGGCCCGATGAGTTGCAACTCGCTGGTCAGGCACAGTTGCGGTTCGCCGATCGGCGTCCATGTCCCGTTCAGTGCCGAGCTATATGCCAGACGATAGCGTTTCCCCGGCTGGGTGGCGAATGTCAGCGTGACCGCTGAGCCGGAACTCACGACGCCTGCTTTGAAAACCGATGTCGGATCGAAGGGATCGGTGCCGGCCCTGGCTTCATCGCCATTATTGCGACCATCGCCATCCTCATCGTGAGCGGCTACCAACGCCCCCGCGTGATAACGCGCCTGCCAGACGTCACACATTCCGTTGCCATCCAGATTGAGCGCGGACAGAGGCATCAGTCCGGCAATCCAGAGCAAACTCGGCAGGAAGGTTTTCCTTTGATTTCCCATAGGAGAAACGTGGGAACCATGGGTTTGGCGTTTCGTTGCTCGGAAAATCGCGCGGAACACCTCATTTTTTTTCGACCGCCGTCCGACCGATACCGAGAATTTGCAGGCGACACTCCAGGCGATCCGGTTGAAACTGCGCACCCGCGTTGGAAGCCGTCAAGGCACCGCAGGAAATTGGAGGCCTCAAAAGGCGGGCTCCGTCGGGGTCGTCAAGCACCTGCTCGCCATCCAAACCACTTCCCATGTCCCGCTCAAATCCCGCCGCCCGCCTGCTTCTCCACATCCAGCGGCGAGGACCTTGACGACCATTCGTCCACCAATCGAAACGCCACCGCCAGCAGTGTCGGCCCGAGGAACACACCCACCAACCCGAAGGCAAAAAGCCCGCCGATCACCCCGCAGAAAATCAAGACGAAGGGCAGATTGGTCCCTTGGCTGATCAAGAAAGGCCGCAAAATGTTATCGACGCTACTGATGACCAAAGCCCCCCACAGAATCATGAAAATCCCCCACCCCGGAGCCGACTGGGCGAACAACCAAAGCGCCGCCGGCACCCAGATGATCGGCGGGCCGAAGGGGATCACCGCCACGACAAACGTCAGCACCCCGAGCAGCACCGCGGCTGGCACGCCCGCGAGCCAGAATCCCAGCCCCGCCAGCAGTGCCTGCACCAGTGCGGTCCCGAGCACCCCGTAAATCACCCCGCGCACGGTATCGCCCGCCACCTCGATCAAATGCCTGCCGCGCCAGCCTGCCAGTCGGTCCACCACCACCCGCAGCCGCCCCGCCAGCAACGGCGCGTCGCGCAGCAGGAAAAACGTTAGGAACGCGCTCACCACCACCTGTGTCACCCCTTGGCCCACCGCCACCCCGGTCGCCACCAGCCCCGTCCGCGCCCATGACAACAACTGCCCCAGCACCAGCACCACATGCGGCGAGGGGGCCCTTTTCGCCACCTCGTCCACCGCCACCCCGGACGGCGGTGGATCCGGTAAAACCATCTGCCGCGGCGCGGGGGCCACCTCCTTGTCCAGTTGCTCCATCCAGCGGTCCCGGTCTTCCGCGAAATCCACCCAATAGGTTTCCAGCTGCCCACCCACCACGGGAATCCCCGCGAGCCATGGCGGCGCCTGCTCCGGTGCCTCCATCAGCCAGGTCCGTCCCGCCACCGCCAGGTTTCTCCCATCCTGCGCCAGGCTCACCCCGATCGCCACGATCGGCCCCAGTAGCACCACCGTCATCGTCAAAGTCACCAGACAAGCCGCCCATGTCCGCGATCCACCCAGCCACTGGGTGAATTTCCGCTGCAGCGGACCCAGTGAGTAAGTCAGAATGATGGCCCACAACAGCGCCGAGAAAAACGGCCGGAGCACGACAAAACAGCCCACCAAAAGCAACAGCAAGGCCGCCACTCCCAAAACCGGCTCGATCCTGAAACGCCTGCGATTTTCCCCGTTCTCCATCTCTTGGAGATAGACCCTCGCCGCAGATTTACAAGTTCGTCTGCTCCAGACGGATGTTGCGGAAGTGGATTTCCGCGCCCTCGGATTGCAGGCCGATCGGGCCGGACAACACATCGAGGCCACTCGCTTGGTTGACGAGCTCGCCATTCACCTTGAGTTCCAGATCCCCGCCGGAAACCTTGATTTCGTAATGGTTCCACTCACCGGGCGGTTTTTCAGCGGCTTTCATTTTCTTCACGCCTTTGAAATCGCCGAGTGTCTCGTGGTCCTTGACCTCGTGGATTCGCTCCGTGGGACCGTCGAGGCTGGCACCGAAGAAGCCCCAAACATCGCCGGCATTCTCTTGCTTGAGTTGCGCCTCCACGCATTTTGGCATGAAGGTCGCAGGCTCACCTGCGATGCGTAGCAGCACGCCGCTGTTGCCCGGCTCGCCTCTGGACAGCCAGCGCCATTCCAGGCTGAGGGTAAAATCCTGATAGGACCCGTTGGTGAGTAAATAACCGAGCGGCTGGCCTTTGCAGACCAGGATGCCGTCTTCCACGCTCCAAACATCCTCCTTCGTCACTCCGTCACCCACCAGCACGTGGGACCAGCCGTCGAGGTTGATTCCATTGAAGAGCGCGGTGGCGGCTCCCGCAGGGGCTACTTCCGCAGGGGCTACTTCCGCGGGGGCGACTTCCGCAGGGGCGACTTCCGCGGGGGCGACTTCCGCGGGGGCGACTTCCGC
>JBBEEL010000023.1:9919-41674 GCA_040880785.1 Akkermansiaceae bacterium
GGGGCGACTTCCGCGGGGGCGACTTCCGCGGGGGCGACTTCCGCAGGGGCGACTTCCGCGGGGGCGACTGGCGTTTCGGAACAGGCTGCGAGCAAAAATGTGGCGACAGCGGCGGTTGACAAGGCTTGGAGTTTCATAATTCGGAGCTTCTTTATACTCCCTTCACCTCGCCAGAACTTTCACGCGGATTGACAAAAATTGTGAGACCCGCCTGACTCTGGGCGATGCATGACCATTCTGCCGTTTTGATCGATCTCGCCTTGGCCGAAGACGTGGGCTCGGGCGATGTGACCTCGCAGTTTTTCATTCCCAAGGAACGGCGGGCGCTGGCTTTCGTGGTGGCGCGCCGTGCCGGGGTGATTTCCGGCGGAGAAATCGCCGCGAGGGTCTTTGCGGTCGTCGATCCGGACCTGGTGATTGAAATTTTGATCCCGGATGGCAGCCGGGTCGCCGCCGGCGCGCTGTTGCTCCGAGTGGAAGGATCCGCGCGGTCCATCCTGACCGCCGAGCGGACGGCGCTCAATTTCCTCCAGCGGCTCAGCGGGGTGGCCAGCATGACTGCCCAATATGTGGAGGTCGTGAAAGGCACGCCGACACGGATCTTGGACACCCGCAAAACCACCCCCGGCTACCGGCTGCTGGAAAAAAAGGCGGTCCTCGACGGCGGCGGCACCAACCACCGGCTCGGGCTTTACGACCGCGCGATGGTCAAGGACAACCACCTCGTGGCGGAGGGCGGCACTGCGGCGATCCAAGCGGCCATCGACATGCTCCACTCACTGAGGCCCGAGGTGGAAATCGAGCTGGAGGCCGATACGGTCGCACAGGCACTGGAATTCATGACGATGGAGGGCGTGGATTACATCCTGCTGGACAACATGGCCCCGGATGCACTTCGCGAGGTGGTGGCGGCCCGCGACCAACGGATGAAACCCCAACTGGAAGCCAGCGGCGGCGTGACGCTGGAAACCCTGCGCGAAATCGCCGAAACAGGGGTGGATTTCATCTCGGTCGGCGCACTCACCCACTCGGCTCCGGCACTGGATATCGGGCTGGATTTCATTCCGTTGGACGCCTGACTCCCATGGCCACCGACTTTTCCACCATCGCCGCCGGGCTACCCGAACCGTATCGCCTCCTGATCCGGGAGACCGTGGGATCCACCAACGACGCGCTCCGCGCGCTGGCGCAAACGGGAGCGGCCGACGGCTTGGTGCTGCTCGCGGAGCACCAGACTGCCGGCCGCGGCCGGCGAGGAAGCGCGTGGTTTTCCCCGGCTGGAGAATCGCTAGCGTTTTCCCTGCTCGTCCGCCCGCCGGAAGCCAAGGCGCTGTGGCCCAGGCTCGCGCTTGCCGCCGGCCTGGCGATCGCGGAGGCCGCCGAGTCGTTCGGTCCGCAGGCCGGAATCAAGTGGCCCAACGATGTCTGGATCGGGCGGCGAAAAGTGGCGGGTATCCTAGTGGAAGCAGGCACGGATTTTGCGATTATCGGCATCGGCCTGAATGTCAACACGCTGGATTTCCCGCCGGAAGTGGCGGAAATCGCGACCTCGCTCCGGCGGGAAGCCGGCGATTCCTTGGCACTGCCCGACGTGCTCGCGGCGGTCCTCCGTCGCTTCGCCCTGCGCCGGCATCAGATTGGCAGCGAGTTCGGGGAACTCCTTGCCGCGATCCGACAACGCTGCGTGCTCACTGGAAACGAGGTGTCGCTATCCACCGCGCATGGCCCGCTGGCGGGCACCGTGGAAGGGATCGGCCCTGGCGGTGAGCTGCTGCTGCGCACCCCAAGCGGGCTCGTGCGCCTGATCCAGGCAGACGAGGTCCGCTTGCTCTGAAATTCCCGCATTTCCATCTGCCGATTATCCCGCCATACTGACTGCATGAAATTGTGGATGATCTGCGGGCCGGCGGCCCTTTTCCTCGCCGCCTGCGCTTGGAAAAAATCGGCCGAGACGGCGGCCCCCGCCGCGCCCCACAAGACGGCTGAAGAGGAAACCAGGCTGGTCGGCCGCATTGCATCCATCCCGGGCGACCGGCGGTTTGTGCTGATTCAGAGCTACGGCAAGTGGGAGGTCGCGACCGGGACCACCCTCATCACCCGCGGCCCCGAGGAAAGGACCGCCAACCTGCTCACCACCGGCGAAGTGCTCGGTGAGTTCGCCGCCGCCGACCTCCAATCCGGCCTTCTGGAGATCGGCGATGCCGTCTATTTCCGCCCTGCCCCCAAGCCTCCCACCCCCTCGGTAGAAGAAGAACCCTTGAAAACAGGCGGAAGCGAGGCTTCGGCAAGCGATTGATAAATATTTAGTATTTGCCGAATTCTTTGCTTTCAAAACCTCTCAGTTGTCTGTATTTTAAAAAAGTCCCGCTTGAAAAACACAGCCATTCAAAGAAATATTTAGTTTTAGAGTTGATTATTATCCGGTTAACCGGGTAGCTTCTCGCTTGCAATGGCTGTGCCCCCTTACATGTCCCGAAACATGAACAACACAACCAGCCATAATGAAAACAATGAACGCCTCGGGCGCCTCGGTGAAAGCCGACGCGGACCGTCTTGCTGACTTCGTCCTGTTTACGCAGCGGAGTTGCATCCTCAACCTGTCCTCGGAACTCAACAAAGGGAACGTCTCATTCCCACAGTTTTTCCTCCTAACCTACTTATCCAGCGAAGAATATCTGACGATGTCCGACATTGCGAAAAAGATGGGCCACTCGACCGCCGCTGCCACCGGCCTCGTCGATCGGTTGGAAAAACTCAACTACGTTGAACGAGTGCATGCCGCTGAAGACCGCCGCAAAATCATGGTTCGCATCACCAAAAAGGGAACCGAACTGGTTGCCAAGATGCGTACGGAGATTGCGAACGATCTCGCCGGTATCCTTGCAGGCATGGATGAAGACCAGGCCGAATCCGTGGAACACACCAAGCGCGCCATTCGTGGCCGCGCGATCGCGTGACCTCCCGCTTCGTCTCTGAATAAACCAGCTTGGCGAATCCTCAACGCCTCCGTTACCGTTCCCGGGTGACGGAGGCGTTCCCCTTTCTAGATATCCTGAATGCGATCCCCGGCGTCCGCGCCGGCTGGGTCGAGCGGGTCGCGGGTCTGACAATCACCGGTGACCGCGACGAGGCGATGAATGCGCTGCGGCCGCATCATGCCGAGGCGGTTTCCCACTTCGCCAGCCAGCCCACGGCAAGTTGGTGGCGCGCCGAGCAGATCCACGGGACCGCGGTGGCGATGGTGCCGGGGGTGCCCCGGATCACCGCCCCGGACGGCCTTCCGGTCGTGCCCGGCGTGGACGGCCTGATCACCCGCGAGCCTGGCGTGACGCTGGCCATCTACGTGGCTGACTGCGGCGCGATCTGGCTGGCGGACCGTGGATCCGGCGCGATCGGGCTGCTGCACTCGGGCAAAAAAGGGACCCAAGGACATATCCTCGATGTCGCGCTCGGCGAGATGGCGCGGCATTTCGGCAGCCGCCCGGCAGACGTTGTCGCCGTCCTCGGGCCATGCGTCCGCCTGCCGGACTACGACGTGGACTTCGCCGGGGAGATCGGCGCGCAAGCCGGACGCGCCGGCATCGGAAAATTCATCGATTGTGGTCTGAACACCGCCGCCGACCTCGGGCGCTTCTACAGCTACCGCAAGGAAATGGGCAAAACCGGCCGCATGATGGCCCTGATCACCCGCGATTTTTCACCATGAGCCCCCTCACCCTGCACGCCCCGGCCAAGCTCAACCTCTCGCTGCGCGTGCTGGCCAAGCGCGACGACGGGTTTCATGAAATCGACACGCAGATGGTGAAATTACCCGGTCTGGCCGATGAGATCCAATTCACCCCGGCGGCCGGATTTTCCTTCCGCTGTGACGATCCGAGCGTCCCGGGAGGCGAGGGGAACCTGGTCGTCATGGCGGTCCGTGCCTACGAGGCTGCGGCTGGAATTTCCTGCAAGCATGAGGTTTTTTTGAAAAAAGTCATTCCCCACGGAGCCGGTCTCGGCGGCGGTAGCAGCGATGCCGCCACCACCCTGCTCGGGCTGAACCGCTTGCATGACTTCGCGCTGGGGGTCGAGCCGCTCACCGAGTTGGCGGGGAAACTTGGCTCGGATGTTCCGTTTTTCATGACATCCGGCGCGGCTCGCTGCACCGGGCGCGGTGACCAAATCGAGCCGATCCCCTCCCCGCCCGTGTTGCCGTTGCTCTTGCTGAAGCCGGACTTCGGCGTCGCCACTCCGGACGCGTATCGGCGTTGGAGCGAGTCACGGGAGCTACCCGGGATTTCGTATGCCGCGCAAAAGTTGCCGGGACTCACGCTCGTGAACGACCTCGAGCGCCCGGTTTTCGCAAAACACCGGTTCCTCGCGGAGCTGAAACAATGGCTGCTCGAACGGCAGGAAACTATCGCCGCCCTGATGAGTGGCTCCGGATCGACCGTGTTCGCGGTGCTGAAAGAAGGCGCGGATGCCGAGGCTTTGGCGAGATCCGCACGCCATGAACTCGACCCGGGGCTCTGGCACCGGGCGCTATTCCTCGGCAACACGGACTGAAAAGGCGGCGGGCAAGCCTTTCGACTGCCTGATCCGCGCCAGCCCAGCAGCGCTCCCCCGCGCTTGTCGGTGGCCGCTTGCCGTGCATGATTGACGCAATGACCGATTGGAACTTCATGGCCTTGATCATCCTGGTGGGACTTTTCCTCCTCTGGAAACTCGAATTGGTGGCCACCTTGCTCAACCTGAAAGCCTTTCCCACCACCGTCCCAAAGGCACTGAACGACCTGATGGATCAGGAAAAACTCGACCGGGCGCGAGACTACCTCGGGATCAATGCCCGCTTCGGGATCCTCCAGTCCTCCGTCTCTCTCGGCGTGCTGCTGGTCTTCTGGTCGCTCGGCGGCTTTGGCTGGCTCGATCATTTCGCCCGCTCCTTCACCGATTCCCAAGTCGGCGCAGGGCTGATTTTCCTCGCCCTGCTGTTGGGCGGCCAAAGCCTGATTTCGCTGCCCTTCTCGATCTACGACACCTTCGTGATCGAGCAAAATTTCGGCTTCAACCGCGTCACGCCCAAGACCTTCATCCTGGACAGGGTCAAGGGGCTGCTGCTCGCTGCCGTCCTCGGCCTGCCGCTCGCGGCCGCGGTGCTGTGGATTTTTGGCAACGTCTCCTACGCCTGGCTCTGGGCCTGGGCCTTCGTGACCGGCTTCCAAATGATCCTCACCTACCTCGCCCCCTCGCTGATCATGCCGCTGTTTAACAAATTCACGCCGATGCCCGAGGGCGCGCTGAAGCACGAAATCGAGGCGCTCGGCGACCGCTGCGGCTTCCCGCTCACCGGCGTCTTCGTGATGGACGGCTCAAAACGCTCGACCAAGGCAAACGCGTTCTTCACCGGCCTCGGTAAACGCAAAAAAATCGCCCTCTTCGACACGCTGGTGGAAAAAAGCAGCCAGCCCGAGCTGCTCGGCGTGCTCGCCCATGAGATCGGCCATTTCCGCTGCGGCCACATCAAACAACGCCTCGCCGTGGGCATTTTCCAAACCGCCGTGATTTTCTATCTGCTCGGCCTCGCGGTGGATCCAGACGGCCGCTTCGCCCGCCTTCTCTTCGATGCCTTCGGGGTGAGCCAAATCTCGCCACACGTCGGACTGGTGCTTTTCAGCATCCTGCTAGAGCCTGTTAGCAAAGCCCTCGGCGTGCTGGCCAACGCATGGTCGCGCCGCCACGAATTCGAAGCCGACGCCTACGCCGCGAAAGTCACCGGCGACGGCGCGGCACTCGGCGAGGCACTGAAAAAAATGACTGCCGACCACCTCTCGCACCCCACGCCCGCACCGCTGCGGGTGTGGCTGGACTACTCGCATCCGCCGCTCGTCGAGCGGCTGGAGGCACTGCAAGCTGCCAGTTAGAATGAAGAGGGAATTTAACCGCAGATGAACGCAGATGAACGCAGATGTGATTGAAGATTCGTGGCCTCCGGGCAGGATGCCCGGGCCACGTCAAGGAGTGTGGGCGTCTCGCCCACGCGGCTCAGGCGAAGGAAAAGACCAAGATCTCGAACAAGGAATCCAAGCACACACACGGAAGGTGAAAATCGAGAAGTCGGCGTTTGTTAGGCTCCGGGCAGGATGCCCGGGCCACGTGGCGCGGGCATCCTACCCGCCGCCTGCAACAGGCCCAGAGTTAGTCGGGAGCTTAATTGATCTGCGTGCATCCGCGTTCATCTGCGGTCCATATCTCTTCCCAAGCTTCGACCCATGATCCGCACCCGCTTCGCCCCCAGTCCGACCGGCCGCCTGCACCTTGGCCACGCGCTCGCGGCGCGGGTGGCATTCACACTGGCACGCGCAGCCGGCGGGAATTTCCTGCTGCGGCACGAGGACATCGACAGCCCCCGCGTGCGCGAGGAATTCTATCACGGCATCGAGGAGGACCTGCAATGGCTCGGCCTCACTTGGGACGGCGCGCCGCTGCGGCAGACGACGCGGATCGCCGCTTACGAGGTGGCGCTCGCATCGCTACGCGAGCGGGAGCTGGTCTATCCGTGTTTCTGCACCCGCCGTGAAATCCAGGAGGAATGGGCGCGCATGTCCGCCGCGCCGCAGGGCCCGGAAGGCCCCGCCTATCCGGGCACCTGCCTCCGACTAACCGATGACGAACGCGCGGAAAAAATCCGCTCAGGCAGCCCGCACGCGTGGCGCCTGGACTCAAGCAAAGCCGCCGCCCTCAACGGTCCCCTCACCTTCCGGGATACGCGCTTTGGAGAAATCCCGGTGGATCCCCATCTGCTAGGCGATGTCGTTCTAGCCCGCAAGGACATCGGCACCGCCTATCATCTTGCGGTGGTGGTGGACGACGCCTTCCAGGAAATCACCCACGTCACCCGCGGCGAGGATTTACTCACCTCCACCCACATCCACCGCCAACTCCAGGCGCTGCTCGGACTTCCCGAGCCATTTTACTTCCATCACGCACTGGTGCGCGACGCGAGCGGCAAGCGCCTCGCCAAGCGCGACGATTCCCTATCCATCGCCAGCCTGCGACAAAGCGGAAAAACCGCCGCGGAAGTGATCCAGACCCTCGCGGTTGAAGATTTGTAAGATCCGTAAGCGGCACCCCGTCACAATCACCCCGACCGATGGAACCACGCTGCGACCAATTCATCCGCTTCCTCGCGACCGAGCGCGGGCTTTCCAGCGCTTATCAACTGTCGGTGCGGCAGTCGCTGGATGCCTTGGCCGCCAGGATGCGCACCCGCGGCTCGGTCCTCCGCGACCTTGGCACGGAGGATCTCGCGGCCTTTCTCAGCCAGCGCAAACGAGACGGGCTCAACGCCGCCTCACTGCGGATCACCACGGTCCATCTGAAGATTTTCTTCCGCTGGCTGGTGATCAAGGGGCAATTGGAAATGGATCCCGCCGAGCCCTTGCTCGCGCCGCGGCCGGACCAGTCGCTGCCGGAAACACTGCATGCCTCCGAGCTGGTGAAATTGCTCGATTCCATCGACCCCTCGCAGCCGCTGGGCCGCCGTGACCTGGCTATCCTCGAGCTGTTCTACTCCTCCGGCCTGCGGCTGTCCGAGCTGTGCAAGGCGCGGTTGGAGATGATGGATTTCGAGCAGGGATTCCTGCGAATCACGGGAAAAGGCGGAAAAACGCGCATCGTAAGGGTGGGAGTGAAGGCCCGCGAGGCGATTTCCAACTACCTTGCCAACGAGCGCCCCGGACTGGTTTCCAAGAAAACCTCGTCGCACATTTTCATCAGCGTCCGCGGCGGCCCGCTGTCACCCGACCGCGTCCGGCAAATCGTCAAGGAGCGGGCGAAATTCGCCGGGATCGAACAGAATATCTATCCGCATTTGCTACGCCACTCGTTCGCCACGCACCTGTTGGAAGGCGGCGCGGACTTGCGGGTCATCCAGGAATTGCTGGGCCACGCGGATATTTCCACCACCCAGATTTACACCCACGTGGACCGCCAGCGCCTGAAGTCCATCCACAAACAATTTCACCCGCGCGGTTAGTTGCGCCGAGCTGGGGCTCAGCGCTCCCGGGGGCGCTGATTTGTGGCGATCGCCTCGCCGGCGATGCGGCCGGTGGTCCAGGCGGCTTGGAAATTGAAGCCGCCGGTGACGCCGTCGATGTCGAGCACCTCGCCGGCGAAATAGATCCCGGGCGCGAGCTTGCTTTCCATGGTCTTGAGATTCACGTCCTTGAGATGCACTCCACCGCAGGTGACGAACTCGTCCTTGTTCAGGCTTTTCCCGCGCACGGCGAAGCGGCCGTCGGTCAGTTCCGCGGCCAGGCTGCGGGTTTCCTCCTTGGTGAGGGTGGACCAGGTGCGCTCGCCATCGATGCCCGCGGCGCTGCAAAGTTTCTGCCACAGCCGCTTGGTGATGCCTTCCACCACGCTGCGCGTCACCACTTTCCGCGCGCCGTGTTGTTGCCGCTCCTCCGCCAGCAATCCGGCGACATCCGCCGCGGCGAGCGTGCCGGTCCAGTTGACGCGGAGCTCGAATTCGTAGTTGAGGTCCGCCAGATCGCGCGCGCCCCAGGCGGAAACTTTAAGGGTCGCCGGGCCGCTCAGCCCCCAATGGGTGACCAGCAGCGGGCCGCTCGCCTGCCAGGTGCCCGCCCTCAGCGTCGCCTCCGGGACGGAGACTCCTTGCAAGCCTTCCAGCCGTTCGTCGTCGATTTTAAAAGTGAACAAGGAGGGCACCGCGGCGGCCATCGCGTGGCCCACCGCCTCGACCGGCTTGCGGGCCGGGCCGCTGCGGATCCCGCCGGTGGCGATCAAGACCGCGCGGGCGGCGATTTCCTCCCCGGCCTCGGTTTTCACCCGCCAGCCGCCTTCCGGCCGCGGCTCGAGGCCGGCCACTCCGACCTGCGTCCGCCAGGTGACACCGAGCTCGCGCGCGACCCGCGTCAGGCAATCAATCACGGTGCGCGAGTCGTCGGTGACCGGGAACATCCGCCCGTCGGCCTCGGTTTTCAGCTCGACTCCGTGGCGGGCGAACCACTCGACGGTGTCGGTGGCGTGCCAGCGGTGAAACGGTCCCAGCAAGCTGCGGCTGCCGCGCGGGTAGCTGCCTATCAAGTCGCGGGCCTCGAAACAAGCGTGGGTGACATTGCAGCGGCCGCCGCCGGAAATGCGGACTTTGGTCAGCAGCTCGGGGCCTTTTTCCAAGATCAGCACGTCGGTCGCGCCCAGCTCCGCCGCGGAGATCGCGCCGAAAAATCCGGCCGCGCCGCCACCGATCACCACCACACGCGTGTCACTGCCCATAACCGCTCATTGCAGATAGGGATTTCCCGCCGTTTCCTCGCCGACGGTGGTGGACCCGCCGTGACCGGGGAAAACCGTCGTTTCAGGCGGCAAGGTGATGAGGTGGCGGGCGATGCCGTCGAGGAGTTGTTGGGTGCTGCCGCCCGGCAGGTCGGTGCGGCCGACGGAGCCGGCGAAGAGCGTGTCTCCGGAAAAAACGACGCCGTGGCCTGCCAGATAGAGGGTCACGCTGTCGAGCGAGTGGCCGGGAACATGCGCGAGCGTGAAATCCAAGCCCGCCACCCGCAAGGGCGCGGTGAGGTCAAAGCGGAGGTCGATCTGATAGGGTGTCACCGAGATCGGCAGCCCCCAGCCGCGGGCGGCGGATTCGAGCGTGAGGTCTTTTGAGTAGTCATCGAAGGCGTGGAGGCGGGCACCGAGCGCTTTGAGCGCCGCGGCGTCGGTGACGTGGTCGTAATGCTGGTGGGTTAGGAGCACGTCATCCACCCGCACGCCGCGGCGGGTGATCCAGTCGGCGATGCCTTCGGGCGCATCGATGAGGAGATTTCCGTCGGGGGTTTCGACGAGGTAGCCGTTGGTCTGGACGAGGCCGCCGGTGTAGCTGGTGATTTTCATGAAGCGGATGGTGTGATATAAAAACGCCCCGTCCGGGTGAACGGGGCGTTGGCGGGAGCTGTTGGAAATGCGAGTTAGGCGGCGAAGAAGGCATAGATGCCGAGCACCATCAGGATCAGCAGCGCGCTGGCCCACTTGGCGTTTTTCCACGGGGTCATATCGATCGGGGTGGTGTTCACGAGCGTCCATGCCTGAGGCCGCGGGGCGACGGTGCCCCAGACGACCATGAAGACGACGAGGAAGGCGAAGACAAATCCGAGATAGTGGAAGTTATAGACAAACACGCTGTCCACCACCGGAGCCACGCCCGGGATGAAGTATTTCGTGCCGATTAGAACCAAGCCGAGCACCAGTGCCCAGAAGGCGGCGCGGCTGGGGACCCGCGGGTGAAGCATGCCGACCACGACCACCGAGAAGATCGGGATGAAGTAAATCGCGTTCATGTTCTGCAGGTAGGCGAAGATGCTTTCCTGGCCGGCCAGCAACGGCGCGACGAACATGGCGCCGATGGCGATGCAGACGACAAACACCTTGGCCGCGCGGACCATTTGTTGTTCCGACCCCCTCGGATTGATGACGTGGTGATAGAGGCCGATGCTGAAGAGGGCGGAGGTGCTGTTGAGCGCCGCGTTGAAGGAGCTCAGGATCGCGCCGACCATCACTGCGGCGAAGAAGCCAGTGAGATGCGGGGGAAGCACCTCGCGGACGAGAGTGCCGTAAGCCATGTCGTTAGAAATGCCGTCTTTGGCGAAAAGGTGGAAGGCGATGATGCCGGGGATGACCAGATAGATCGGCCCGAGAAGCTTGAGCGCGGCGGTGAGGAGCACGCCTTTCTGGCCCTCGGCCAAGCTGCTCGCGCCAAAGGTGCGCTGGATGATCTGCTGGTTGGTACACCAGTAAAACAGGTTGAGCAGGGCGACGCCGGTGAACAGGGTGCTGAAGGGAACGCTGCTTTCCGCACCGCCGATGGAGTTCAAGCGCTGGGGATTGGCCTCCTTGAGGATTCTCCAGCCCTCGCCGATTCCCGTGCCGTCGCTGACGCGGTTGAGGGCGAACCAGGCGATCATGAAGCCGCCAATGAGGAGTCCGACCCCGTTGATGGTATCGAGAACGGCCAGGGTTTTGAGACTGCCGAAGCGCGAGTAAAGCGAGCCCATGATGCCGATGAGGAAAACCGTGCCCCACAGGATGGCGGTGTCGGGTTGGATGGTGACCCCGAGGAAATTGATTGGATCGGTGATGCCGGTGAGGGTTCTCAGGTCGAGCATTTGCGACAACCCGACGGCTCCGGAGTAGAGAATGATGGGGATGAGCAGGAAGGCGTAGGCCAGCAGGAAGATCATGTTCGTCAGTGTCTGGGTGGACTTGTCGAAGCGGTTTTCCAAAAACTGCGGGACCGTGGTGATTCCCGTTTTCAGGAAGCGGGGCAGGAAGAAGAGCGCCATGATCACCAAGGCGATGACCGCCACCACCTCCCAAGCCATCACACTCAAGCCGTCCTTGAAGGCCGCGCCGTTGAGGCCGACCATTTGTTCGGTGGATAGATTGGTCAGGAGCAGCGAGCCGGCGATGATCGGGAAGGTCAGCGAGCGCCCGCCGAGGAAGAATCCGTCCGAGGTGCCTTTTTCATCGCGCCGGGTGATGAAGTAGGTGATGGCCGCGGCGAAGAGGGTGAACGCGAGGAACGAGAACAGGGTCATGGGTTGCGATGGATATTTTGTTAGATTGATTTCACGGGGTGGTCGTCACTCGGCGGAAAACTTGTGGATCATGGTATGGAGATAGGTTTCTCCGGGTCGGAGCACCGGGGAAGGGAACGACGGCTGGTTAGGCGAGTCAGGGAACCCCTCGGTCTCCAGACAAAGCGCGGTGCGGTGGGCGTAGGCCGTCCCGTCCTTGCCGGTGGCCGTTCCATCGAGGAAATTTCCGCCGTAGAACTGGATGGCGGGCTGGTTGGTGGAAACTTCCATCACGCGGCCGGTCTTCGGGTCTTTGAGGCGGGCCGCGAGGCGCACGCCGTCAGCCTTGTTGAGGACCCACGCATGGTCATAGCCACCGCCAAATTTCAGGGCGTCGAAATCGGAGTCAACCCGCGCGCCGATGACGCTTGGCCGGGTGAAGTCCATCGGGGTGCCGGCGACCGGAGCAATTTCCCCGGTCGGGATCAGGCCGGGAGTGGTTGGCAGGTAGTGATCCGCGTGGAGCGTCAGGACGTGGTCGTTGATGTCCCGGTTTGCATCCCCTGATAGATTCCAGTAAGAATGGTGGACGAGGTTGAGAATGGTCGGGGCGTCGGTGGTCGCCACGGCTTCCCACTTGAGTTCATTGTCGTCGTTGAGTGAGTAGGTGACCTTGACGGATAGATTGCCGGGATAGCCTTCCTCGCCATCTTTGGAGATATAGGAAAACTCGACTCCGTTTCCACCTACCGCCTTGCCGGACCAGACGACCTTGTCGAAGCCCTTGAGGCCGCCGTGAAGGGCGCAGGGGATGCCGCCGGGCTCGTTGTTTTTAGCAAGCGTGTATTCCTTGCCGTCGAGCGTGAACCTGCCGTCCTTGATGCGGTTGCCAAAGCGTCCGACAGTGGCTCCGAAGTAGCCGCTGTTGGTCAGCCAGCCCCCGAGCGTGTCATAACCGTGCGTCAGATCCGCCAGTTTCCCGGCCTTGTCCGGCGTTTCCATGGAGACGAGGATCGCGCCGTATTCGGTCACCCGCGCCCTCAGGCCGTTTCTGTTGGTGAGGGTGAAAATCTTCACCTCGCGTCCATCAGACATTTGCCCGTAAATCTCTTCCTGCACTGATATTTCCGGAGCCATACGTGGAGCTTTCTGACACGCAAGCAGCCCGATGGCCAGCGCTGAAGCAAGCAAATGGATCTTGGTCACGCGGGAGGGTTTGGCGGATATGTTCGGCCATGCCAAGCCGAATTTATAAGTTGAAAATTAAGGTGACTCCCCGTTTTACCTGTGATAGCACACTGGAATGATAACCCTATCTGATTGGAATGCCCGTCTCGCTCTGATTTTGGAGGATTTTAGCTGCCAGACGGGGACGGTCCATTATTCCGAGGATGGGAAACAACTCTTGCTGCTTGCCCAAGTCGGGGTGCCCGACAGCCTGTTGGACAAGATTTCCGTGATCCCGTTTGGCAAGGGCATCGCCGGTGCGGCCGCGGAGAGGAAGGAAGCGGTCGAGCTTTGCAATCTCCAACAGGATCTTGGCGGGGTCGCCAAGCCAGATGCCCGCCAGACCGGCGTCGTGGGATCCATCGCGGTGCCGATCTTCGCGCCAGAGTCGCAGCGGGTCATCGGCACGCTCGGCATCGGAAAATTCGTCCCGTATGAGTTCAGCGCTTTGGAGAAGCAACGGCTCAACCGCCATGCCGCGGAGCTGGCCAGACATTTCACTGAGAAAGAGGCTTGAGTGGGTTGACCCGATGCCCGATCCGATTAGACTGCGGTCATGACCACGGTGGAATCAGCGAACAAGGTCCTCGACACGATGCTGGGGCACCTGGGTTTCACGGCGACCATCGAGCAGCAGGAAACCCACGACGGCCCCTGCCTGCAGATTCACTCGGGCGAGAGTGAATTCCTCATTGGCAAGGATGGCGAGCGGCTCGACGACCTCCAATACCTCGTCAACCGCATCCTCCGCAAACACTTGCCCAAGGCCGAGCGTGTCAAGGTGGACTGCGGCCACTTCCGGTCGATCCAGGAAGACCGCTTGAGCGAGGAAGTCAGAGGCGTCGCCAAGCGGGTCATGGCGGGCGGCAAGCCTATCCAAATGCGCCCGCTCAACGCCTACTACCGGCGCCTCGTCCACAATGTCCTCGCCGATACGCCCGGAATAGTCTCCCATTCCCCCGCGGGCGATGACCGACTCAAACAGATCACCATTTCCGCGAAACCAACCCCTACACCTGGACCGGCCTGATGAAAAAAATCCTCTTTGACTGCGGCACGCGGGATTCCCTTGCCGCCCCCGGGCTCTTGTTCTTCCGCGTCAGCGTGGGCCTGATGATGCTCATCGGCCATGGGATCCCGAAAATCCAGAAATTCGCGCAAATGAAGGACGGGTTCTACGTGCCGGACTTTTTCCCGCTCTATTACCTGTCGCCGATGATGAGCCTGATCGGGCTGATTTTGGCGGAAGTGGGCGCAGCATCTTTGATCGTGCTCGGCCTGTTGACCCGCCCCGCCGCTTTCATCCTCGGGTTTGCAATGGTCGTCGCAGCCTTCGGTCGCCACGCCCCCGACCCATGGTTTTTCGCGGGCGGCCCGGCCAAGGAACTGGCGCTGATGTATCTGATTCCCGCGATCACCCTCATTCTCACGGGAGCCGGTGCCTACTCATTTGACGCGGCAATCCACAAGGACAGCCGTCGCCGCCGCTGGTAATACCATGGAAGCGCACCGACTGGTCCTTCCGGGCGACCTGAACCACTACGGCTTCCTCTTCGGCGGGCGGTTGCTCGCATGGATCGACGAGGCGTCCTGGATCGCCGCGAGTTTGGACTACCCGCACTGCCAGTTCGTGACCGTGGCGATGGATACGGTGGAATTTCATCACAGCGTGCGCGACGGAACGATCCTGAGGATCACCAGCGAGCGCGAGCGGGAAGGCAACACCAGTGCGACCTACTCGGTGAAAGTCGTGGATGAAAAAGCCGGCCCCGCGCCGATCTTTTCCACCCGAGTCACCTTCGTCAGCGTGGACGACGCGGGCCGCAAACGCAGCATCCGCGGCTGAAGCTTCATTCTCAAAGTGGAAAATTTGATCGAAACCGTTGATATCGTCCTGCCCTTGGAGCGTTCCGAGGACGATGCCGCGCGCCGCGAGGCCGCGGCACTCAAGCTCGGGGTCACCGCCAGCCGGATCGGCGGGATCAAGCTCCGCAAGCACTCGATCGACGCCCGCCAACGCGCCGTCAAAGTCCAGCTGCGGCTCGATGTCGCGCTGGATGCCCCGCTACCCCCGGATGAAATTTCCCGCTGGTCCGCCCCTGCCCTGGCGGCGGGCGCGCGGCCCGTCATCATCGTCGGCTGCGGTCCCGCCGGGATGTTCGCCGCGCTGCGCTGCTTGGAAAATGGCCTCAAGCCGATCCTGCTGGAGCGCGGGAAGGACGCCAGCGCGCGCCGCTTCGACCTCGCACCGCTGCTGCGCGAAGGCCGTGTCATCGAGGAATCCAACTACTGTTTCGGTGAGGGCGGTGCCGGCACATTCTCCGATGGAAAACTCTACACCCGCGCGACCAAGCGCGGGCCCGTGGCCAAGATTTACGAAGTCCTCGTCGCCCACGGCGCGCCGGAAGTCATCCTAACCGACGCCCACCCGCACATCGGCTCGAACCTGCTGCCGAACGTCGTCAAGGCGATCCGTCAATCGATCCTCGACGCGGGCGGAGAGGTCCGTTTCCAAACCAAGGTGGTTGATTTCCTCCTAACCGGCAACCAGATCCGCGGCGTGGTCACGGCCAGTGGGGAGGAAATTCTCACCGATTCCGTGATCCTCGCCACCGGCCACTCGGCGCGCGACATTTACCGCCTGCTGGCGGAAAAGAAGATTCTGCTAGAGCCCAAGCCCTTCGCCGTCGGTTTCCGCATCGAGCACCCGCAGCCCTACATCGACCGCACCCAGTATCACCTCGCGCCCGGCCAAGAGCGGCCGCGGCTGCTTCCCGCGGCACGCTACCGGCTCGCGACGAAAATCCGTGGCCGCGGCGTGCATTCGTTTTGCATGTGCCCCGGCGGCTGGATCGTCCCGGCCGCCACGGAGAACGACGAGGTGGTCGTCAACGGCATGAGCTTGTCGCGCCGCGACTCGCCCTTCGCCAACTCCGGGATGGTCGCCACCGTCGAGCCGGAGGACATCCTGCCGCTGGTCAAACAACACGGCGTGCTGGCTGGCATGGCATTCCAAAAAAACCTGGAACGCAGTGCGAAACAAGCCGGCGGCGGCGGTCAGGTCGCGCCGGCCCAGCGGGTCACCGATTTCCTCGCGGGAAAAATTTCTGCCAGTTTGCCGGACACCAGTTATTTTCCCGGCATCCATCCCGCGCCGCTCGACGAGCTGCTGCCGCCATGGATCACCAGCCGGATGCGCGAGGGGCTGCGCCTCTTCGGGCGGCAGATGCATGGCTATCTTTCTAACGAATCCTTGCTGCTCGGGTTCGAGACCCGCACCAGCTCGCCGGTGAGAATTCCCCGCCGCGACGACACTCTGGAACACCCCGAACTCCGCGGGCTTTTCCCCTGCGGCGAGGGCGCGGGCTACGCCGGAGGGATCGTCAGCGCCGCCCTCGACGGGATGCGCGTCGCAGACGCCGCTTGCGTGAGTGCGTGACCGCCTCTTCGAGATTTACTTTTGACTGGCGGGAATCCGGGTCAATAAGTGCCGGTGCCATGAAACCATTTCCGAGTGTATCCAAATTTTGTTTAACACTGCTTCTATCCGCCGTTTGCATGGCAGCGGTCGCGGCGGAGGAAAAGCCGCCGGCGCTTGTGCTGGAGTTCGCCGGGGCGGCCGCTGAGCCGGAATGGAGCGCGGTCAATGACGGGGTGATGGGCGGCTTGTCCCAGGGCGGCCCGCGGATCCACGACGGGGTGTTGTATTTTTCCGGCAGACTCTCGCTGGAGAACAATGGGGGCTTTTCGTCGGTGCGGACGCGGCCGGGAAACTACGACTTGAGCGCCACGAAGGCGATGATCCTGCGGGTCAAGGGCGACGGCAGAACTTACCAATTGCGGATTTCAACGGACGCCCGCCACCGCGGCTCGCGGATTTCCTATGGCGCGGATTTTCCGACGAAAGCGGGCGAGTGGACCGAGGTGACCGTGCCATTCGAGACCCTCGTTCCCAGCCACCACGGCAGGCAGCTCGCCGGCCCGCCGCTGGATTTATCGAAGGTGGAGGAGATCGGTTTGCTCCTTGGCGACGGCCGGGCGGGGGATTTCGCGCTGGCAGTGGAGTGGATGAAAGCGCAGTGAGCGGGATGCAAAAAGTGATCGTCATCGGTGGCGGACTGGCTGGATTGGCCTGCGCGGTGCGTTTGGCGGAAGGCGGGGTGACACCGTTGGTGCTGGAGGCGGCGGATGGCATCGGCGGACGGGTGCGGACGGACCGGGTGGCGGGCTTCCAACTGGACCGCGGGTTCCAAGTGTATTTGAGCGCCTATCCGGAGGCCGGGCGCTTGCTGGATTTGGACGCGCTGGACCTGCGGCGCTTCCGTGCCGGGGCGCTGGTTTTTCGCGGTGGCAAGCGGCACCGAGTGATGGATGTCTTCCGGCATCCGCAGTATTTACCCGGCTCGGCGTTGGCTCCGGTGGGGACTTTACTGGATAAACTGCGGGTGGCTAAACTGAGGTTGCAGCGGAGCGGAGCCGTGAGCGAGGACCGGACGACGGAGGCATTCCTGCGCGACTTCGGGTTCTCCGAGGGAATGATCGACGGGTTTTTCCGGGCGTTTTACGGCGGGATCTTTTTGGAGCGCGACTTGCGGACATCGAGCCGGATGTTCGAGTTCACCTTCCGGATGTTCGCTGAGGGATTTGCCACGCTGCCAGCCAAGGGGATGCAGGCGATCCCGGAGCAACTGGCGGCGCGGCTGCCGGACGGAAGCATCCGGCTGAGCACCGCGGTGCGCGCGGTGGAGGCGCGGACGGTGGTGTTGGAAAACGGCGCACGGCTCGAGGCGGACGCGGTGGTGCTAGCGACGGATGCCACCACCGCCGGGCGCTTGCTGCCGGGGCTGGCTGCGCGTGCGCCCGCCTGGCGCGCGGTGACCGGGATTTATTTTTCCGCGCCCGAGTCGCCGTTAGGTGAGCCGATCATCGCCCTGAACGGCGGCGGCGGTTTGGTGAACAACGTTTGCGTCCTGTCGGATGTCGCCCCGGAATATGCGCCGGAGGGAGAGGCGCTGGTGTCCGTTTCCGTGCTGGGAGTTCCGGAGCGGGATGACCTGGAGGCGGCGGTTAGGGCAGAGTTGGAAATTTGGTTTGGCGCGCAGGTCAGGACGTGGCGCCATTTACGGACCGACCGGATCCGCCAGGCGCTGCCGGAACAAGCGGTCACTCCCATGAAATCCGGAGTCCAAACCCACAACGGCGTTTTCGTCTGCGGCGACCACTGCCAGAGCGCGTCGATCGAGGGGGCCGTGGTGTCCGGGATGGAGACCGCGCGGGCGGTCCTCGCACGCCATGCGCCGTGATTGCGGTAAATTTTCCAATCTCTCACTCGCGCAGGCCGCTTGAGGTCAGCTGGGACGGCAGAATTCAAGTTTTTAAATATGATTATCAATGACTTGTGAAATAATTGATTCGGTGAAAGACAGCGGGCGGTGAATGAGTTAAACCCTGTTCAATGCCTGAGGACGAGGAAGACCAAAAAGAAGGACGCGAGGCGGTTTTGGCGCAGACTTACGCCAAAACCCGCAAGAGCCTGATCGCGCGGCTGGACAATTGGGAAGACCAGCGGACTTGGGACGAGTTTTACCAGACTTACTGGCGGCTGATCTATTCGGTGGCGGTGAAGGCCGGGCTGCGGCAGGACGAGGCCTTCGATTGCGTGCAGGAGACGATTTTGTCGATCGCCAAGCAGAGTAAGAAAAAGCTCTACGACCCGGAGCAGGGGTCGTTCAAGACTTGGCTGATGAACATGACTCGCTGGCGGATCAACGACCAGTTCCGCAAGCGGAAAAAGGACACCGCGATGCTGGCGGGCGACTGGGAAAGCGACCGCAAGACCGCGGTGATCGACCGGTTGGAAGACCCGAATGGCGACGTCTTGTCGCGGCTGTGGAATGTGGAGTGGAAGAAGAATGTGGCGGATGCGGCGCTGTCGCGGGTGAAGGCGCAGGTCTCGCCCAAGCAGTATCAGATTTTCGACTGTTACGTGGTCAAGCAATGGGATGCCAAGCGGGTGCAGGAACAACTCAACGTGAGCATGGCGCAGGTCTATTTGGCCAAGCACCGGGTGGGAGCGGTGTTGAAGCGCGAGCTGGCAAAACTCGAGGACGAAAATGCCGATTAAAGTCCGCCCCCACCCTGCCATCCCCGACCACGAAGTTCTGCGGAAAATCGGCGGTGGCGCTTACGGCGAGGTGTGGCTGGCGCGCGGGGTGACCGGCGCGCTGCGGGCGGTGAAGGTGGTGTGGCGCGAGGATTTCGAGGACGAGCGGGGGTTTGAGCGGGAGTTCGAGGGGATTTTGAAATTCGAGCCCATGTCGCGGGACCACCCGGCGCTGGTGAACATCCTGCATGTCGGGCGGAGCCAGGACGGGTTACAGTTTTACTATTACGTGATGGAGCTGGGTGATGACGTGACCACCGGCCAGGAGATCAACCCCATCGAATACGAGCCGCGCACTCTGCGGGCGGACAACCACCAGGGGCCCGACGTGCAGTGGGACACGAATGTCTGCATCGACGTGGGCCTGCGACTGGCCGAGGCGCTTCACCACCTGCACGAGCATGGGCTGGCGCACCGCGACGTGAAACCTTCTAACGTGATTTTCGTCAACGGCCGGGCGAAGCTCGCGGACATCGGGCTGGTGGCGACACGCGGACAGCGGACCTTCGTCGGCACCGAGGGCTTTGTGCCGCCGGAGGGGCCAGGGTCGTCGCAGGCGGATGTCTACAGCTTGGGAAAGGTGTTGTATGAAATCGCGACCGGTAAGGACCGGATGTCGTTTCCCGAACTGCCCGACGTGATGCCGGGCGGCGCGGACCGCAAACGGTGGCTGGAGCTCAACAAAATTATCTGCGACATCTGCGAGCCACGGATTTCCAAGCGAAAGATTTCCAGCGCGGCGGATCTGGCGGAGGCGCTCCGGCGACTCCAGCGCGGCAAGCGGCGACGGCAGAGCGGGGTGGCGGTGTGGATGACGACGCTGGTGCTGGCGGGCTTCGGCGGCTGGACGAGCTGGGAACTGCTGCGGGACATCGAGTGGGTGCGGTCGTTGCTGCGAGAGGCTCCTCCGGTGCCGGTGGCGCAGGGCGGCCAGTTGCGGGTGGGCAGCACCCCGGAAGGGGCGGATGTCAGGGATGCCACAGGCGAACTTCTCGGCAGGACCAATACCGGCCTGCTGGACGTGACGGTGGGCGAACCGTATTTTTTCACCCTCAAAATGCCGGGCTACCGGCCCTTCACCTTGGAGGGCATCGTGCCGCCTTCAGTGGTGATGGAGCCGCTGGTTCTGCACGTTTCGCTTGAAAACTTCACCCCGCCGCTCGAAGGCGAGAAATGGGTGGACCACCTGCGAAATTCATACCAACCGGTCGGAAGTGAACACGTGAGTTCGGGATTTCTCAGAAAATCGGTGTGGTTGGAGTTTGTCGCGAGCACCGATTATCCGGCCGCGGCGGCGGAGTTTCTGGAGATTTCCCAAAACGGCCGCCCGGTGGAGGTGGTGCTCTGCGCGCAGGAGGCAGCCGAGGCGTTTTGCCGGTGGTTTAGGGATGGCGGCGTGCGCGAGGGCTACCTGACGGGCGATCACGAGGTGCTGCCGCTGCGGGAAAGTGCGTTTAAGGACCCGGGCCTCAGTGCGCAGGCCCGCCGCAAGGGGCTCACACCGCTTCGCTTGCAGGTCAGACAGATCGCCTACGGGGAAATCAATATTGTGACGGATCCGCCCGGGGTGGAGGTCTATCTGAATCCGGTTTCGGATTCCGCCGTCCGCGTTTCGGTGGGTTCCACCAAGGAATCGCTGCGGGTGCCGAAAGTGAAGCCCGGTGCATGGCAGCTCTATCTGGTGCGCGAGGGTTACAAGCCGCTGACCGTGGACATTCAGGTCGGACAAGGCGAGAAGGTGACCCAAGAGGTGAGTTTGGAAAAGAGCCTCGGGGTGGTATTCGGCATGCCGTGGGAGAATGGCATTGGCATGCGTTTCGCGCCGCTGGGGCAGGACTTAATGGTTTCTGTCTGGGAGACGCGGGTGCAGGATTTCAATTTATTTATCAGGAAATCCGGCCGCCCCACGCTGTGGGCTCCGGATTTCCCGCAGCAGGCGGATCATCCGGTGGTCAATGTCTCACGCGATGACGCACAGGAATTTTGCGAATGGCTGACCCGGCGCGAGCGCGAGGACGAGCGGATCGCCCAGACCCATGGCTACCGGCTCCCCACGGATCTGGAATGGAGCACGATGGCGGGACTCAAAGAGGAGGAAGGCATCAGCCCCAACTGGCGCGACGCGCGCAAGCAACCGGTTTTTCCATGGGGCAGTGGCTGGCTGGACCGCCAGCCGGTCGGGAACTTCGCCGATGTGAGCGCGGCGGCCACCCCGTGGGTGCCGATCGAGCGGTCGATCCCCGGCTATGACGACGGCTTCGCCTACACCGCCCCGGTCGGTTCATTCCCGCCCAACGCCGGCGGATTTCATGACGTCAGCGGCAATGTCCAGGAGTGGGTGGAGGACGAGCACTCGAAGCTTGGGAAAATCCCCCTCGGCGTCCTGCGCGGCGGCGGCTGGAATACCTTCGAACCGGAAAAGTTGTTCACCGGGACGCGCAACGCGGTGCCGCCGGGCGTTCAGGATGTGATTTATGGCTTCCGCGTGGTGCTGGCCAAAGTCCCGCCGAGCCTGCCCGAGTGAATTCCCATCATTTTTCTGTCCTAGCTGAAAACGCCGCGCGGATGGCGCGGAGCATGGCCAGCGCCTGCGGTCCGTCGCCGTGGACGCAGAGGGTTGCGATACGGCCAGAGCGGGCGAGTTCCAGCGCCTGCGCGACCGCCTCGGGCACCTCGGAAATCACCGCTGCGGGCTCGCCGCGAGGGACCAGCGAGCCATCTGCGCGGTAGCGGCGGTCAGCGAATCCTTCCGCCCGAACCGTCATCCCGGCAGCCCGCCCGGCGGCGGCCAGCAGGCTGTCGGGCAAAGCGTAGAGCAGCGCATCCGGAGCGACTTTTTGGATTCCTTTAACCACTGCCGCGGCCAGCGACGCCTCACGGTGCGCCTGATGATAGAGCGCGCCGTGCGGCTTCACGTGGTGCACCACGCCGCCTGTGATGGCAGCGAATTTCCCCACCTGCCGCATCACCAACTCCGTGACCGCTTCCGGTGCCATGACCATTTCTCGCCGGCCGAAATTTGCCCGATCCTCGTATCCCGGGTGTGCGCCCGCCGCCACCCCGGCCGCCATGGCCAGGGCGACGGTCCGGCGCATGATCTCCTCGCTGCCGGCGTGCCCACCGCAGGCGATGTTGGCGGAATCCACCAACTCGAGCAACGCGGCGTCGTCCGCGCCGCCCTCTCCAAGGTCCGCGTTGAGATCGATGGAGTTCATCATTTTATGCCTGGTGTTTTAAGATTTCCAAACCGGTCCGCAGCCAGGCGAAATCCTGTCGCTCCTGCATGAGTCGCTCGCGCGCCTCCTCCCAGCCGAGCTCGCGGAAGCGCACCCGGGTTCCCGGCCACGCCCGCGCCAGCTTCGGTAAATCGACCGAAATGACATGCCCGATCTGAGGGTAGCCGCCGATCGTCTGCCGCCCGGCCATCAGCACGATCGGCTGCCCGTCCGGCGGCACCTGCACCGAGCCGCAGGCGACCGGCTGCGACACCAGCTCGCGCGGATTTTCCAGCTCCAGCGGGTCCCCCGACAATCGCGTTCCCATCCGGTCCGCCTGCGGCGTGACCCGGAAAACCTCCTCTCGCAAGCGCCGCCGTGCTTCCTTGCAAAACCACGGTTCCTGCACGCCGGCCAAAAACCGCAGCTCGATCTCCGCATTCCGCCCCGCCGGGACCCGCCCGACATGCCAATCCCGCCCACCCGGCACGCGCCCGGCCACCCCGAACTCCAGCCGATCCCCGGCCACCAACGCGCGGCCACCCAGCCCGCCGAATCCTGCCGGCGGATCAGTCGCCGCGCTGCCTAACATGCGCTCCACTTGCAGCCCGCCAGCCACCGCGAGGCAGGCGCGCACGCTGTTGCCAAGGTTTGAGAGATCAATCGTCTCGCCGCGTTTCACCCGGCGCGGCCGCCCTGCACCACTGACGAAGGCCAGTGTTGCCTCGGCGTGGAATTTCAACACCGGGCCGCTCGCGCAAATTTCCAGCGCCGCCGTGTTCTCGTCATTTCCCACCAGTAAATTCGCCACCCGCAGCGACCAGCGGTCCACCGCGCCGCCCGGCGAAACCCCGCAAGCTTGGTGCCCGGGCCGCCCGAGATCCTGCACTGTCGTCATCCCGCCCGGGTGGATCACCTCGATCCAGCGCCCGCCCGTCACCACGGGAAGCTCCGGGGAATCCGCCTCAAATTCCACGCTCTCCACCGGCACGAATCGCAGCCGGTCCCCCACGCGCAGCAAGGCGGGCTCCGCCTCGCGCGGATCAAACAATTTTACCGCCGTCCGCCCCAACAGATGCCAGCCGCCCGGCGTCGCGAATGGATAGATCCCCACTTGGCCGCCCGCCACCGCCACGGATCCCGCGGGCACCACCAGCCGTGGCGTCTGGCGGCGCGGCACCCGCAGCCGCTCCGGCAAGCCGGATAAATACGGGAATCCCGGGGAAAACCCCAGCGCCGCCACCGTGTAGTCCGCCCCCGCATGCAGCGCGACGACCTCCTCCGCCGACAATCCCACCTGCGCCGCCAGCTCGTTTAAATCCGGCCCGCTCTCGCCGCCGTAGGCCACTGGGATCTCAAAAACTCTCGGTGCCCGCCCATTGCTTGCGGGTCCCCCGGCCAGCATCGCCGCTTGGATCCACTCGCGGATCCCCAGCCCGTCCTCGCTGTCGAAGTGCACCGCCACCGAGGTGAAGGACGGCACCACGTCGCGCACGCCCGGCGGCCGATCCTCCGCCAGGGCCGCCTCTAACGCCGCCACCCGGGCAACAGCCCCTGCCCCCGGATTTCCCAGAAACTCCACCAGCCATGCGGAATCTCCGAGGGGCTTTAAGGTCATCAAGGCGCAGTCTCGCACGTTCCGATGCACTTGCCAACCCCGGCGATGCCGTCCGGCAACCGCGTCCGCAAAACACCCGAGGTGACGGATTCGTTGATATTAATTTGGTGTTTTCCTTTCAAGGTTGATTTACCCCGGCTGCCGCTCGTTGCCGACGCCGGGTTTTTGGTCTAAACTGGCTTATTATGAAATTCCCCCCGGGTGGTCCGTTGGCGTTGGGTATTTGGATGGCTGCGGTGGCACCCTCAGTCGCGGGCCTGTGTTTCGTGCCGGCAGAGTCGGAGCGCTGGGCCTTCGAGCTGGGGGTGGCATTCATCACCGCGAACAGCAATACCGAGATCGTGCTGGGACAGGTAAACATCCCCGACGATCCGGCCGGCGGCAAAATCTACTCGCTGACGGCGTCCCGCCTCTTGGGCGAGTTGGAGTGGCGGGCCTGGGACCGGGTCTTCCGCCCGACCGTTGAGCTGCCGCTGACGCTGGAGGTGGTGGACGAGAACGCCCGCAGCCCGTTTCCAGATTACAACGCGTCCATCCTAGTCAGGTGGGTGGATTTTCCATGGCAGGACCAAGTGCGGACGACTGTCGGCATGGGGATCGGACTCTCTTACTCATCAAAAATTTACGCGATGGACAAAAAACGACATCCGGGCGAGGACCGCTCGCACTTGAAGCTTAACTGGCCGATCCAAATGACACTGGCATTCCCGCAGTGGCCGGAGCACCAGTTGTTGTTGTTCTTCGTCCACCAGTCGGGCGGCCACATCTTTGACCAAGGCGGCGTGAACAGCCTGGGCCTGGGGTATCGATACGGATTTTGACACAGTTCACATTCCTGCTGGCACTTTTTACTAGGTCTTCCAAGATAGTGCGGTATGGCAATTTCCTCAATCGATTACGAGAAGCTTGGGCAGTTCTATCTGGGGCGTGGATACGACCCGGAAACGAAGACGGTGGCGGATGACTTGGTGCTCTATGATTCCAAGGATTTGGTGACCCACGGGGTGGTGCTGGGCATGACGGGATCCGGCAAGACCGGGCTTTGCCTCGCCCTGTTGGAGGAGGCGGCGATGGATCATATCCCGGCCATCGTGATCGATCCGAAGGGCGACATCGCGAATTTACTCCTGACTTTTCCCGATCTCGACGCAAAGAGTTTCCGCCCCTGGATCAATGAGGACGATGCGGCGAAGAAGGGGATTTCTCCCGACGAACATGCGGAAAAAACCGCGGGCATGTGGAAAAAAGGCTTGGCGGAGTGGGGTCAGGACCCGGCCCGGATCGCGGCGCTGCGGGAGAAGGTGGATATCAATATCTTCACGCCGGGCAGCAAGGCCGGGATCCCGGTGTCGATCCTCAGTTCCTTGGAGGTGCCGCCCTTCGAGATCATGGATGACGGGGAGTTGCTGGGCGAGCGGATAGAAAGCACGGTTTCTTCACTGCTATCACTCGTCGGAGTGAATGCCGATGCGATTCAGAGCCCGGAGGCGGTGCTGGTTTCGGCGATTTTTCAGCACGCCTGGGTGGCGGGCCAAGATATCACCTTGGAAACCCTGATTCGCCACATTCAAAGGCCGGCCTTCGACAAGGTCGGGGTGATCGATCTCGAATCCTTCATGCCGGAAAAAAACCGCCAGACGCTGGCCTTGAAATTTAACAATCTCCTCGCCTCCCCCGGCTTCGCATCCTGGCTCGAAGGTCCACCGCTCGATATCGCAAAAATGCTTCACTCACCCGCGGGCAAACCGCGGATTTCTATCTTTTCCATCGCCCACTTGGGCGATGCAGAACGGATGTTTTTCGTGAGCCTGCTGCTGAACCAAATGCTCGGCTGGATGCGTTCTCAAAACGGCACCACCTCGCTGCGGGCGATGCTCTACATGGATGAAATCTTCGGCTTCCTGCCACCGACTGCGAACCCGCCGTCGAAGCGGCCGATGATGACGCTCCTGAAACAAGGCCGGGCATTCGGGCTCGGTTGCCTGCTGGCGACGCAGAACCCGGTGGACCTGGATTACAAGGCGCTTTCTAACATAGGCACCTGGTTCATCGGGCGCTTACAGACCGAGCGTGACAAGCTGCGGGTGCTCGACGGGCTGGAGGGAGCCGCCGGATCCCAAAACGCAATGTGCAACCGGGGGAACATGGAGCGAATGATTTCCGGCTTGGGCAACCGGGTTTTTCTCATGAACAACGTCCATGAAGACGGGCCGCTCTTGTTTCATGTCCGCTGGGTGATGAGTTACCTCACAGGGCCGCTTACCCGCGGCCAGATCAAGACGCTGATGGACCCCAAGCGCGGGGATTTTGAAAAAGCGCCCGCGGCAGTGACCGCCGCTTCCAACCCAATGTCGATGCCAGGAATGGGCGCGGCAGCGGCCACCACCACGGCAAGACCCGTCGTGGGGGGCGGGGTTATTGAAGTTTTTGCCGCCGTGGCGGGGGCTGCGGATGGAATAACCTATCAGCCCTATCTATTGCGCGAGGGACGGGTGCATTTTTCCTCGGCCAAGGCGGGCGCGGACGGCAGCCGCCTGCTGCGCTTGGTCAACCCCATCACCGCCGCTGGGATCGACTGGGAGGGAACGCTGCCCATCACGTTGGCGGAAGCGGAGCCGGCCGCCGGAGCGGGCTTCGGCGAGCTGCCGGGCTTTGCCATGAACGCGGCGAATTACAAGCAGGTGGAAAAGGATTTCAGCGAGTGGCTCTATCGCAACGAACGGGCGGAGGTGTTTTCCTGCCCAGCGCTCAAGGCGTGGTCGAAGCTCGGGGAAAGCGAGGCGGATTTCCGGGCCCGGCTGCTCCACCAATCGCATGAGGCGCGCGACGCGGCGGTGGAGAAACTCCGCACCGCCACCGACAAGAAACTGGCGACCGTGGGATCCCGCCTGCGCACGGCGGAAGGCACCTTGGCCCGGCAAAAAGCCGAGGCGAACGCGGCGAAAATGCAGGCGGGCGTCTCCGTGC
This sequence comes from Akkermansiaceae bacterium, assembly GCA_040880785.1. GTDB lineage: Bacteria > Verrucomicrobiota > Verrucomicrobiia > Verrucomicrobiales > Akkermansiaceae > Luteolibacter. Next base: position 36,683 of record JBBEEL010000023.1, read on the forward strand.
TCGGCGGAATCCTTGGCGGGATTTTTGGCAGAAAAACCGTGCTCGGCTCGATCTCCAGGGGCTCAACATCGCTCGGCAAGGCAAGCAGCGCCTACAAACAGCATCAGGACGTCGCCAACGCGGATGCGAAAGTGGGCGGAATCGCTGCCGAGCTCGCGGCTCTGCAGACCGGCTTGGAAATAGAAATCGCCAAGATCGCCGAGTCATTCGACCCGGCCTCACTGGCGCTAGTGACCGAGTCCATCAAGCCGACGAAGACCGGCGTGAAGGTGCAAAAGGTGGCCTTGCTTTGGCTCCCATTCGACGCACGGGGGGAGCAGGCATGGTGAATCCGGATTTGGGCGGGTCCGCCGCATTTTCTCATCCTGCAGGGCATGTCCAAGGGGTAATTCTAACGGTTCTGTTTTTCCGTTAACAAAATCACCATTTGGCAAAAACCAGACAAATCATCGCCCACTGGGGTGAAATTTTTCTGTTAGTTAATGCGAGAGCCCCTGATTTCGAAGAAGTGGATGGCAGGGCATTGTCAGCCTCACGCCCACCATCACCCTTTACGACCTCACCAACACCTGCAAGGCGGGCAGCGCCGCGGAAGATCCGAAAGCCCAGGCCGCTTTAAACCGACAGAACTGGGCCGGAAGCGCGGGCGCGGCAATCTCCTTCCGCCGCTCTTGCCACTTGCGCCGCGATCCGTAGATTTACCGCTGTGAGCGATCCGTTTCCTGCTTCCCCGCCGCGCGCCTGGGCCGAAATCCACCTCGGAGCCTTGGTGGGAAATCTCGCCGTCGCCCGCGATGCCTTCGGCGGCTCCTTGATGGCGGTGGTCAAGGCCGGCGCCTATGGCCATGGCCTGGAGGAGGTCGCCCGGACTCTGGCTGCGGGCAAAATCGCATTTTTCGGCGTTGCCAATGTCGGTGAAGCGCGCCGGATTCGTGCCGCCGGAGTCGAGACGCCGATCTATCTCCTCGGAGCCACCTGGTCGGAAGAGCGGGAGGAAATCGTCGCCCGCGACTGGACGCCCTGCATTTCCTCATTCGACGAGGCGGAGCAGTTCGACCGGCTGGCCGCGGCGCGCCACAAGCGTCTCAAAGTACACCTCGCTGTGGATACCGGCATGGGGCGCGGGGGATTTGTGGCCGACCATCTGTCGGCAATTTTGGCCCAGCTCGAGCGGCTGAAACATCTGGAAATCGAAGGGATCGGCTCGCACTTGCCCTCGGCCGACGAGGACGAGGTGTTCACTCACGCCCAGTTCGCCCGCTTCCGCGCGATCATCGCCGAACTTGGCGGGCCAGCGCGTTTCAAATGGATCCACCTCGCCAACAGCGCGGGGCTGCTCGGCTATGAACCCGGCATCTGCAATCTCGGCCGACCGGGGCTGATGCTCTACGGGGTCTCGCCGCTGCCAGGAGAATTTCAAGAAAATCTGCGCACGGTGATGACCCTGAAATCCCGCGTCACGCTGGTCCGCACCCTGCCGGCCGGCCACGGCGTTTCCTACGGTCGGCAGTTCGTCACCACCCGCCCGACGCGGGTCGCGACTGTCGGCATCGGCTATGGCGACGGCTACCCGCGCCACGTCTCGGGTCAAGGCGCGGCCGTCTGGATCCGCAGTCAACGGCTGCCGGTCCTCGGGCGGATTACCATGGATCAGATGATGGTCGACGTCACCGCCGCGGAAGAGGTGAAGGAAGGGGACGAAGTGGAAATCTTCGGGCCGAACATCCCGGTGGCAGAGGTCGCGCGGAAGGCGCAAACCATCGTCTGGGAGATTTTCACCGGCATCACACCGCGGGTGATGCGTTGTTATGTGGGCGGCTGAGGCCAGCGGCGCGTAAAGCATTCAGAAGAGTGCCCGCGCCACTGGGACCAGGGACACAGGCTGAGTTACCAGCCGAGGATTCGGCTGATGGCGGTTTGGAGAGCGGTTTCCAAGGCCGCCGCCTCGCCGTGGCCGAGGGGGATGGTCACCTTGCGGAGAGTCTTGTCCACGGAGTCTTGGCGGGAAATGCTCAGCAGGTAAGGCGCGCGGTCGGGATCGTCTTGACGGGTGAGTTCGCACGCGCTGTTCGCCTTTTCCGACTGATGGAAAAGCTTGCCTTGCGGCATGCGGCCCTGCAGCGCGGCGAGCACGCTGCCGATGTCAGAAAGGCCCCACTTCATGATGATCTTGTTTTCCCAGTCAAACTGCTTCTCACCGGACTGGGCAGCGGCCTCGACGAACATGCAGGCTTTCGCATGGTTGAGGCCGAAGCGGACCACGCCGCCGCTGCCGCGGGAATTCGGCTTGTAAATCGCGTAGTCGGGAGTGCGCTCGTAAGGGCGTTCGGCGGCACGTTCGGTGGCGGGGGAGGGATCGATGGCGGTGGTGTTCATGGTTATCGTTTTGTTGGATTCGTTCGCAGAATTTCATTTCCGGAGCACCCTCACAAGAAAAAAGTGTTCTTAAGAACACTTTTCTTACGAACAGCTTGAAATGGACCTTGGCCAAGGCCGCTCTGCCGCGCAGGCTGAGCGGCAGTGAACGCACGCGTGCTGATTGACGGACCCTCGGAGCTGGTCTTCGACTATGCCATTCCGGCCGGGCTCGACGTGCGGCCGGGCTGCCGCGTGCGCATCCCGCTGCGGCGGAAGTCCGCCACCGGCACCGTGCTCTCGACCGGTGAGCCGGAGCAGGCGGACTTCGCCCTGCGCGAGCTGGAATCACTGATCGACCCGGAGCCGCTGATCACTCCGGTGCTGCTGCGGACGGCGGACTGGATCGCGAATTACTATGGATCCAGTATCGAGTCGGTGATCCGTTCGGTGCTGCCGGAGGGCGTGCGGTCGGAGGAAAATTCCGCCAAGACCCGCCGCGTTGCGGTCTTGGATGCCGCGCCGGATCCGGCGGTGCTTGCGAAGTTGGAAAAGCGCGCGCCACGGCAATTCACCATCCTTTCCCTGCTCGCCCACGCGCCGGAAATGCGGCTCGCGGTGGTGGATCTGGGCGATGGCAATGCCGCGGCGCTCAAGTCGATGGAAAAAGCCGGCCTGCTGCGCTTGGAAGCGGAGGAAGTCCGCCGCGATCCGGACGCGGACAATCTGGAGGAGATCCTCGAGTCCAAGCCGCTCACGCTCAACCCGGGCCAGGCGCTTGCCTTGGAATCCGTCCTCCAAGCGGTCGCCCATCCGGAAACCTCGCGGCCGATCCTACTCCTCGGCGTGACTGGCTCAGGAAAAACCGAGGTCTATCTGCAGGCCGCCCAGCGCGCGCTGGATCTGGGGAAAACCGTGCTCGTGCTGGTCCCGGAAATTTCTCTCACGCCGCAGACGGTCCGCCGGTTCAAGGCGCGTTTCGCCAGCATGCAGGATCAGGTCGCCGTGCTGCACTCGAATCTCTCGCAGGGCGAGCGCTTCGACGAGTGGCACCGGATCCGCAGGGGGATCGCACGGATTGTCATCGGCGCGCGCTCCGCGGTGTTTGCGCCGCTGCCGGAGCTCGGGCTGATCCTCGTCGATGAGGAGCACGAAAATACCTACAAGCAGGAAAACGTCCCGCGTTACCATGGCCGCGACGTCGCCGTGCTGCGCGCCGCCTTCGAGCCCTGCGCGATTGTCCTTGGCTCCGCCACCCCTTCGTTAGAATCGTGGCAGAACACGCAGACTGAGAAATACCAGCTGCTCCGCCTCAACGAGCGCGCCGACGGCCAGTCGATGCCGCTGGTCCGGGTGGTGGACATGCGGTTAGAAGCCGCGAAACGCAAGGGTGGCCCCGCCATTCTCTCCGACAAACTCCGCACCGCGCTCGAGCAACGCTTGGAAAAAGGCGAGCAATCCATCCTGTTCCTGAACCGCCGCGGATTCGCCCGTTCGCTGCAATGCACTGCGTGCGGCCACGTTTGCCAGTGCCCTCACTGCGCCGTTGCGCTGACCTATCACCGCACCGACGAGCGGCTCGTCTGCCACGTTTGCGGACACCAGGCGATCGTCCCGAAAAAGTGCCCCGAGTGCCGCGACCCGTCAATTTTGCTGCAAGGCTACGGCACGCAAAAGGTCGAGGAGGTGTTGGCGAAGGTTTTTCCGCAAGCGAAGTTTGCGCGCATCGACGCGGATGCGATGCGGCGGAAAAACGCGCTGCGCGACACGCTGGCCGCGTTCAAGGCGCACAAGATTGATATCCTGATCGGCACGCAGATGATCGCCAAGGGCCTGCATTTTCCCAACGTCACGCTGGTCGGGATTTTAAATGCGGACCTCGGCCTGCACGTCCCGGATTTCCGCGCGGGCGAGCGGACCTTCCAGCTCATCACCCAGGTCGCCGGGCGGGCGGGGCGGGGGGATTTGGAAGGCGAGGTGATTGTCCAGACGTTCACGCCGCACTCGCCGTCGATCCAGTATGCGCGGAAGCATGATTTCGACGGGTTTTCCGAGCAGGAAATGGAGTTCCGGCGCGAGTTCACCTTTCCGCCCTTCGCGCATTGCGGGGTGCTGACCTCCCGCTCCACCCACGAGCGGCGGGCGGAGTTTACCTTGCAAACGCTGCATTTGCGGCTGGCGGAAAACCTGCCTCAAGGCATCACGCTCGGCGAGGTGTTGCCCTCGCCGCTAATCCGCTCGCACGGGCAATTCCGCTTCCAGATCACGCTGCGCTCCCACCGCGCGCGGCCGCTCAGCCGCCACGTCCAGGCGATTTTAAACAAAACCCCGCTGCCTGAGGATGTCACCGTGGTGTTCGATATGGACGCCCTGAATTTCTCCTGAAAGGCCACTGAGGGCCCGGTCAATGCCCCTGATATTGAATCCGACAGAACTCGAGGCTGATTCTGGCTTTTCTGGCTTTTCTGGCTTTTCTGGCTTTTCTGGCTTTCACCGGCCCGCCTACAAACCCCGAGACAAAAAACGCCCGGTCCTCACAAAGAGAACCGGGCGCGCTTTCAGAGTGATTCGGGGAGTTTTGGATTTCCTGTCGCCGCCGCCGCCGCCACCTTTGTAGCCACCGCCGCCACCGCCTTT
>JBBEEL010000024.1:0-7105 GCA_040880785.1 Akkermansiaceae bacterium
TTATGTGACGCAACCGGCTTTTCCCACCTTCATACCTCGAAAAATTATGGCTGATACTCCAGAAGCGATTAAAAAATCCGTCCGCACCTACCTCTTCGTCGGTGGCCTGCTCTTCCTCGGGACCATTATCACGGTTCTTGTCGCCACGGTGCCGATGTTCGACGTCGGCGGCCACGGTTTCGACATCTGGGACGCAATCCTCGGACTGTCCATCGCAACAGTGAAGGCGTCGCTGGTCGCTTACGTTTTCATGCACCTTAACCACGAAAAGAAGGCGGTTTACTGGCTCTTCGGCTCTGGTTTGGTGATGGTTTGCAGCCTAGCTTTCCTCACCGCCCTGGCGATGGGGGATCCGATCATCGACCACTTGTTTTATTCCGGTCGCTAAGCTAGATTCCCCACATGTCACTCAAAGGTTTCCATATTGTATTTGTTACGGTGAGCACCCTGCTCTTTCTGTTCATGGCGGTGTGGGGATTTTTTCTAGTTCCCGAACCGACGTCCCTGACCCGCGTGCTTGGTGCTATCGGCGTGGGGGCCGCCTTGGTCATGCTGGTTTACGGCGTCTACTTTTACCGGAAAATCTCCCGTTATCATCTCTGAAGTTCATTAACCTGCACGAGTCATGAATTTATTCCCTCAGCTTCTTGCTTGCTCCACCTGCCGTGAAACCATGATCGCCGGTGGCGGTGACGCGGCCGGCTGGTCGATTTTCTTTCTGCTCATCATCATTCTCTCCATGCTTGGCGGGATTGCCTTCCTTATGTGCCGAATCGCCCGCCGTGAGCGCGAGCATTTTGATCCCACGTTGTCGGACGATTATGTCCCCGGCTCCAATCCCGTTCGCTGATTTCACTTCTTAAATTCCATCCCATCGTTTCATCCATGAGTCCCTCCAAGTTACTCGGCAATCAAGAAAGCTATTCCGCACACGGCGGACAGGTGGATCACCTCCTCGACGTGGTCCATTGGTTCATGTTGGCCTTGTTCATCGGCTGGACCCTGTTCTTCCTCTACTGTATTTTCCGGTTTTGGCACAAAAATACCAAGCGCGCCTCCTATGAAGGCGTGAAAAGCCACCTATCCACCCACTTGGAGGTCGGCGTCATCATTGTGGAGGCGGTCTTGCTGATGGGCTTCGCGTTTCCTCTCTGGGCCGCCCGCGTGGATGACTGGGATCACGTCCAGAAACTCGATCCGGTGCGCGTGCGCGTCGTCGGCTGGCAGTTCGGCTGGACCTATCACTACCCCGGCGCGGACGGCAAGTTCGGCCGTGTGGATCCCAACCTGATTTCGGGCACCAATGATCTCGGGATCGACTACTCGGATCCCAATGCCCTTGACGACTTCACCAGCCCGATCCTCCAACTGCCGCTCAACCGGCCCGCCGTGCTCAACATCGGCACCAAGGACGTGATCCACGGCTATGCCGTCCACCCAATGCGGGTCCAACAGGACGCCATTCCCGGCCGGGAAATCCCGATGTGGTTCACCCCGGTCGCCGCCATCGAAACCTACGTCGTCTGCGCCCAACTCTGCGGCGAAGGCCACGCCAACATGGTCGGAACACTGGAAGTCGTGCCCGCGGCGCAATATGACACCTGGGCGGAAGGTCAGTCCGAAACCGCTCTCAAGGCGAACAGCCCGAAAGAAACGCCGCCGGAGCTGGAGTCCGCTGCGAACTGATCGACTCGCGTGGCAGAGTTCACCGAGATCGACCGCGATGATTTCCGCAATCTTCTCGCGGAGATCGGTAAGACGCGGATTCCCTTCGGGAAATTCGGCATCAAAACCTATCCGCCCGCCGGGGTGCCGATCATGGACCTGCCGCCGGAATATCTCTGCTGGTTCAAGGAGCGGGGATTTCCCAAAGGCAGGCTTGGCGAGCTGATGGCGCAGGTTTGCGAAATCAAGAACGTCGGCATGGACTCGGTGTTCGACCCGATGCGCCACGCCAGCGGCGGCCGCTTCAAGCTCCGGCCGACACGGCGCAAGTCGTTTGATTTCGAGTAACCATCACGGGATCGGCCCGGTCGCTGGCAACTGCAATGGGCGCCTCCACTGCATCAATAGGTTGGCCGCGAAGATAAGCGTGCCGCCGACGATCAGCGGGGTGGTCAGCGGCTCGTTCGGGTAAGCTTGCCCGATGTAAGCTCCGAGAACCGCCGGCAGAAAGAGGACGTATCCCGCGGTGAAAACCGGCTCGCTGGTATAGATCAGCCCTGCCTCGATCGCGGACACCCGCGGCTGCCACGAATTCATGATCACATAAGCACCCACGGAGCAAAACAGCGCCAGCGCCGCGATCAGTATGAACGACTGGATGGAGGCCCCCGCGGTGACACAGGCTTCCAGGCTCGGTGCGGTAAGCACGGTCACAAACAGGAACATCACGGCGATTCCAAGAAACATGACGAAGCTCACAATGACCCCGCGGTTGCCCTCGTAGCGGGGATTTTCCAAAGCGAGTATTTGGAAGGTAAACAGGAACGCCGCTAACAGGGTTTCAGCCTCCCCGCGCCCCAAGCGGAAATTGCCGGGCTGGATTCCTGCAAGAATCGCCCCGCCGAACACCACGAGCAAGGTGGCGACGACGACCCGGAAGCTTGGCAAGCGCCGTGACCGGAGGCAGGCTAACAGAGGTAAAATAATGCAGTAAGCCTGCGTCAGGAACGCGGAGGTGGAGGCCTCGGTGTAGGCGAGGCCATCGGCCAGGATCCACATGCCCGTGCCTCCCCAGAACGCGAGGACCAAGCCTTGGCGCATTTCGCTCCGTCTGAGTCGCGGCCGCCCGATCACTAGAGGAAGCAGCAGCACCGCACTGAGCCCGAAGCGCGCCCACTGCATCCATGAGGCGAAAAACAGCGTCGAGGCCTCCGGAAGCCGGGCCGCCTGCTCCAAGTGAAGCGCTTTCACCAGCGGAAAGCTCAGTGCCCACAAGGCGCAGGCGATGATCAGGAGGAGAACCGGCATGGGGAATCATATCATGAAAATCACCCGCGTCCCGGATTCAGCTTGCTTGCGTTCGCCGCCGGAAAGCGCAAGATCCTGTCATGAGCGGCTTTGCACGGACGAGACGGCAGTTTTTGACCGGAGCCGGTGCCTGGCTCGGTGCTTCCGCTTTCAGCCGGGGAGGGGATGAAACGAAGACCCGCACCGTCTCGATTTTCCACACCACTGACCTGCATGGCCAAATCCTGCCGACCCAGACCTACGGCGGCCAGCCCGACGTCGGTGGTTTCGCCCGCTGTGCCACTTGTATCCGCCAGTGGCGCAAGGAGTCGCCGCACTCGCTGCTGTTGGACGTCGGCGATGTTTACCAAGGCACCCCCGAAAGCCTGATGAACGGCGGGCAGATGATGATCAACCTCTTCAACCGTCTCGGCTACGACGCATGGACACTCGGAAACCATGATTTCGATTGGGGCCCGGAAGCACTTGAGGCCAATCTCAGACTCTCGAAATCCCCGATCCTCACCGGCAATCTAGAACTCCGCGGCAAGTCTCCCGGCGCGCTCACGGGCGCATGGGAAAATGTGCTGCCGTGGACGATGAAGGAAACCGGCGGCTTCAAGATTGCCGTGATCGGCCTGGTGACCCCCGGCTTGTCTTACTGGCTCACGCCCGAAACCCTTGGCGGTGTCTCGCCCACCGATCCCGCGGAATCCCTCAAACGCTCCATCGCCGAAGCACGCTCCGCCAAGGCGGACGCCATCGTGGTCATGGGCCACATGGGCTGGCGAGATTCGGACGACTTTGCCAACCCCGTCCGCGAGATGTTTAAGGAAAACCCGGACGTCGATATCTTCCTCGCCGGCCACACCCACCAGAATCGAGCCTCGTGGAAACTCGACAGTGTGCTCTGTTCACAGGCCAGCTACTTCGGCATCAACTGCGGCCGCGTGGACCTCACCTTTGATCTGGATTCGCGCAAACTGCTCGAACGCCGCGCCTTCACCTTGCTCATGGACAAGCGCTTCGACCTCGATCCCGTCGTCATGGAAATCGCCCAGCCCGAACTGAAAAAGGCTGGGAAACAAATGGCGCGCAGACTTGGAACCGTCACCCGAATGATTCCCGGAAAAGGACGTGATAATGAACTATCCAAGTTGTTCTGCGAATTTTTTAGTGAAGCCCTGAAGCGCAATGGCAGCCCGGTGGACGGGATTTTTCACGGCACTTTTAGCACCGGCGATCTGGAGCCCGGGGAAATCACCGTGGCGGATTGCTGGAAACTTCTGCCCTACGAAAATCTTCTCACCCTCGCGGAAGTCAGCCCCGCGGAGATCCTCGAGATCGTCCGGGAAGACCGCAAGACGCTGTCGGACCGCACGCTTTGGCCTTTCAAGCTGACGCTCAACCGCGCTGGCGAGCCCACCGTGTTTCTTTATCAAGGCAAGCCCGTCGCGGCAGGGCGGCGCTTCACCATCGGCTTCAACAGCTACGACACGCAGTCCGGCGGCCGCACGCTCATGCGCTTGCGTGAGATCGTGTTCAGTGCCTCCGCCAAGCGCGTCACCACCACCATCGACACCCGCGGTGCCCTCATCGACGGAATTCTCAACCGCAAGGAAATCTCGTGAAATTTCACGTGTTCTTCATCGGCACTTCACCCGCAGATACTCCACTCCACACATGCCCCGCCTCCTGTTGGTAGAAGATGAACCGGCGATCGCCGACACACTGATCTATGCGCTCGGAACCGAGTGTTTCGAAGTCGTCCACACGTTGACCGGCGCGGACGCTCTTGCCGTCGCCGCCCGCGAGAGTTTCGATTTCGCCATCCTCGACATCGGCCTGCCCGACATGACCGGGCTCGACGTCTGCCGCCGTCTCCGCGAGACCTCCGCCATCCCCGTGCTGTTTCTCACCGCCCGCGCCGGCGAGGTGGACCGGATCCTCGGTCTGGAACTGGGGGGCGACGACTACGTCACCAAACCGTTTTCACCGCGGGAAATCGTCGCCCGCGTCCGCGCCATCCTGCGGCGCTCGCAACACGCGCCCGCTGGCACCGCAGCGACAGGAAATTCCAAGTCCCTACACCACGACCCGTCCGCAATGCGCATCCATTGCCACGGCGAGCCGCTCGATCTGACGGCCCACGAATACAAGCTGCTCCTCGTCCTCTTGGGCAAGCCCGGCCGCGTGTTCACCCGCGACCAGTTGCTAGACCACGCCTGGCAAGATCCTGGCGCGGTGACCGACCGCACCATCGACGCCCACGTCAAATCCATCCGCGCGAAAATGCGGGCGGTCCGGATCGGCGCGGAGGATTTGATCGAGACCCGCCGTGGGCTCGGTTACCTGTTGTCGCTCGGATAGAAATTACCGCCTATGCGTTTCACCCGGGTCACCCTGTTTTTCATCGCGTTCATCATCACGCTCGGCTTCTATCAGCTTGCGCGGCACTTTCTTGCCGAGGTCGAGCCGCAGACGTTCCAAGCCACGGAGGAAGTCATGGTGGATGTGGCGAACCTACTCGCCGAACTCGTCGGCGATGACATGGCCGGAGAGAATTTCGATCCCACCGAGCTCCGCAGGACTTTCGAGGGGGCTGGCCGCCGGGACTTCGAGGCGAGGATTTCGACCACATGAAGCGCAAGGTCGGGATCCATATCTACCTGACAGACGCCGCCGGGCGGGTCGTTTTCGACTCCGACCAAGGCCGCCGTGAAGGCGAGAACCTGCGCGCCCGCCGCGATGTCTCCCTCACCCTTGCCGGCCGCTACGGCGCTCGTAGTAGCAGGGATGACCCGGACGACGCGGGCACCTCGGTATTCTACGTTGCGGCGCCCGTCGGCGATCCCGCCAATCCGGTCGGCGTCCTAACCGTCTATAAGTCCCAAGCGGATGTTCTCCCCCTAGTCCGCGAGCGGAGGAAGATCATTTACACTGCTTGCGCGCTGATCGGCGGCGGCATTCTGTTTCTTATTGCTGCAGTATTTCTCTGGTTGTTCCACCCGATCGGTAAGATCACTGAATACGCTCGCGCGGTCGAGCGCGGCGAACGGCCGGCCAAGCCGCGCATCGGCATTGGCCGCGAGGTCAACACACTGGCCCGCGCGCTTGATTCGATGCGCGACTCGCTCGAGGGCCGCCGCTACGCCGAGCGCTACATCCAGACGCTCACCCACGAGATGAAAAGCCCGCTGGCAGCCATCCGCGGCGCGGCCGAGCTGTTGGACGAGGAAATGCCGGTCAAGGACCGCAAGCGCTTCCTCGAGAACATCCGCGCGGAAGCCGCCCGCAGTGAGCGGCTGATCAATCGTCTGCTAGAACTTTCCGCCATCGAGGGCCGCGCGCGTTTGGACGAGGCGGAGGAACTCGATTTCCGCGCCATTGTTGCCCACGCCATCGACGAGGCCCGACCGATGGCGGAAGTCGCCGACGTGTCGCTGGAAACGCGGCAACCGGAAACCCCGCTGCCCCTGCGTGGCGATGCCTTCATTCTCCGCGCCGCGGTGACCAATTTGTTGGAAAATGCCATCGACTTCTCGCCCCGGGGCTCTTGTGTCGAGATCAAGTTGGAGCAGGCCGGCGATCGGGCGGCGCTCTCGATCCGCGACCACGGTCCCGGTGTGCCGGACTACGCGCGGGAGAAGATTTTTGAGCGTTTTTATTCATTGCGCCATCACTCTGCCGGTCGCAAGGGCACCGGTCTCGGGCTGACGCTCGTGCGGGAAGCCGCCGAACTGCACGGCGGCGGCATCACCCTCGAACCGGGGGAGAGCGTTGGCTCGGTCGCCAGGCTGACACTGCCGCTCGGGTGAGCTGCGAGTCAGCGCAACACGTAAGTTTCACGCAAGCCACATCAAGGCTTCATCCGGTGTTGTTGGATTCGATCCCTCATGAAACCACTGCACCGCATTGCCTATTTTGTCATCATTTATGCCATGCTCGTTTTTTTCGCGCCGTAGGTCAGGGCGTCTTCTCCATACTTTTGTTAGTTTGTCCTGCTCCAACCTCTCCAGGAATTGAGCGGCGCCCGCACGTGACCCCCGTGAGGGGCGTAAAGGGATTCAAGAAAGACGAGGTGCCTTTGCACTTTCGTCAATCCACTCCCACCCGCAGGTCCCTCGCCGTCCACAAGACGTCCGCCGCGCCT